>NZ_JAJNRE010000028.1:0-20923 GCF_022228025.1 Halorhodospira sp. 9622
GGAGCGAGTAGGGGCACGAGCGGCCGGGTTCGGCCGCCGCACCCCTTGCGCGGTCAGCGGACCGGTGCCAGCCCGGTCAGGTGCGCGATGTTCTTGAAGAAGATGCGCATATGTGCGAGCGGACGTGCTCGAACGAGGCGCTTGTTCATGTACGCATCCCAGGTCAGCGCCTGCACGTCCGGGTCGGCACAGATCCGCACGAACCGCTCCCGGCGGTTGTTGTTGGTGTACCAGAAACGCTGCATCACGCCGAGTACCCGGAAGACCTGGCCGTGGTCCCTGGTGAAGGCCTTCTCCGCCTGTGCGAGGGCCGCGCCGTCGCCGGTGTCCAAGGCCTGCTCCACGGCCTGGGCGGCATTTTGTCCCCCAACCATGGCGTAGTAGATCCCCTCGCCGGAGGCGGGGGCCACGGTGCCGGCGGCGTCGCCGGCTAGGACCACATTGCGCCCGTTGTCCCAGCGCTTGAGCGGGTGCATCGGGATCGGTGCCCCCTCCCGGCGCAGGGTTGTCGCCTGTTCCAGTCCGGCGTCCTGGCGCAAGCGCTCCACGGCCGAGCGCAGGGAGAAACCCTTGACCGCGCTGCCGGCGCCGACACTGACCGTGTCGCCATGGGGAAAGATCCAGCCGTAAAAGTCGGGAGAGATCGAGCCGCGGTAGTAGACGTCGGCCCGGCGTGGATCGAAGCGGTCGTCGTCGCCGGCAGCCGGGGCTTCGATGATCTCATGGTAGGCGGCGACCTGGGGGATCTCGGTCGCCCGCTGGATGGCCTGCCGGCCCACGGCGGAGTTGGCGCCATCAGCGCCGATAACGAACCGCGCCCAGACTTGGCGGGGCTCGGCCTCCGGGCCACCCCGACCCTCGGTGTAGCGGAGGTAGACGCCGCCGTCGCCCTCCTCAAGGTGCTTGAAGGTGGCCTCGCGTCGCTCGGCGCCGGCCTCGGCGGCACGGTTGCGCAGCCATTCGTCGAAGACCTCGCGATCGACCATGGCCACGTAGCCGTCCTGGATCGGCATGTCCACGTGGCGGTCGGAGGGCGAGACCATGCGGGCGGAGCCCACGGTGGCGCAGATCATCTCGTCGGGGATCTCGAAATCCTGGACGCAGCGCGGAGGGATCGCGCCGCCGCACGGCTTGATGCGGCCCGGGCGGTCGAGTAGTAGTACGGCGTGACCTTGTTGCGCGAGGTATCGGGCTGCAGTGGCACCCGCAGGGCCACCACCGACGACAGCGACATCGAAGCGCTCGACATTCTGCGAGTTGCTCATGGGCATCAGCTCCCTGCTGTGGCGGTGCCGTATTTCTGGTCGGTCTCGCCGGCTCGGTCCACCCGCGCAGCCAGCCAGGCCGAGACCAGGAAGAGCAGGGCGGCGAGCCCGAAGACCATGGAGTATCCGGCCGTCTCGTCACCGGCCAGGTAGCGGATTGCGTCGACGCCAACGGTTCCGAGGAAGCCGCCGAGGCCGAAGGCGATGGCCTGGGCTGCGCCCCAGAGGCCGACGCGGACCCCCTCCCGGCGCTCCTGGCCCTCGCTGGCGAGGCGCATCATGGAGCCGATGGCGGCTACGGCGAAGGCGCCGTTGGCCGCGCCGAGCGCGAACACCGGCAGGCCGACACGCCAGAGGCCGCTCTCGGAAACACTCTCCCACCAAAGCTCTTGGACGCCAGCGACGACGATCAGGTTGCCCAGAGCGATGCTCGAGGCGATGCAACCGCCGATGGTCCAGGTGCGCAGGCTGCCGAGTTTGCCGCGACCGGCGAGGGCCGCGAGCAGCATCCCGGCCAGGACGCCGCCATTCTGAAACCCGCCCAGCTGGGTGGACTGCCCGGGGGTCAGGCCGAAGACCAGGCCGGCGAACGGCTCCAGGATAAGATCCTGGGAGTTGTAGGCGAGCATCGAGAAAAACACGAAGATGGTGAACCGCCGCGCCTTCGGTTCATCCCAGATCTGGCCCAGGGCCTGAAAGAAGGGGGTCGTTGGGGTGCTCTGCGCATGGGCGCCGACGCTCTCGCGCCCTTCGCCCTCGACGCCCCAGACGGCGACGAAGGCCAGGACGACCGCCAGGGCGCAGACGACGCTGGTGACCCCCACCAGGCGCTCCATGGAGAACGGATCAAGGAAGTGCCCGGCGGTGCCTGCCGTCACCGCGAACCCGGCGATCATCATCACCCAGGTGACCATCGCTGCAGGTGCACGTCGCTCCGGTGACACCCGCGTCGCCAGCAGGGCGAGCAGCGCGGTACCGGCACTGCTGACACCGGCCCCGATCATGAGGAAGGCGACCGTAGCGAGGGCAACACCGCCGGCAGTGTTGGTCTCCATGAGCGCCGTCGCGAAGGAGGCGGTGACCCCGCCGGCGGCAAGCACCAGGATGCCGCCAAGGATCCACGGGGTTCGTCGCCCGCCCACATCCGATCCGTAGCCCAGGCGCGGGCGCAGGATCTGAACGGCGTAGTGGAAGCCGACCAGCATGCCGGGCAGCATCGCCGGCAGGGCCAGCTCGACGATCATGACGCGATTGAGGGTAGTGGTGGTCAGCACCACCACAGCGCCCAGGGCCGTCTGGACGAGGCCGAGCCGGAGGATCCCCAGCCAGCCGATGTTGGGTGCGCTCATGCGCTGCCTCCGAGCATGCCGCCCAAGGCGAAGGCCGTGGCCAGCATGCCGAGCACGTAGAGGGTCGTGCCCGTGGCGTTATACCAGGGGGCGTAAGCTTTTGGATCGTGTAGCAGCCGGATCATCAGCAGAAGCTGAGCGGCTAACAGGGCGCTGACGATCAGGGCGTGCCAGGGCTGCTCCCAGGCGAGGAGCAGGCCGATCACCACCGCCTGCGGCAGCGCCATGACGACACAGGCCAGGCGCGCCGCATTCTGCGCGCCGAGATGAACGGGCACCGTCTTGAGCCCGGTCTGCCGGTCGCCCTCAATGGCCTTGAAGTCGTTGAGGGTCATGATGCCGTGGGCGCCGATGCTGTAGAGCAGGGCGACGAGCAGGATCCGCCAGTCCGGAAGCCCGGTGGCCATGATGGCCGCACCGGTGACCCAAGGCAGCCCTTCGTAGGAAAGGCCCACAGCGGCGTTGCTGATCCAGCCGTTGCGCTTCAGGCGTATGGGAGGGGCGCTGTAGGCCCAGGCCAGGAAGAGGCCGATACAGGCGGCCAGGAGGACCACCGGCCCGAGGGCAGCGGCGACGGCCAGGGCGAGCAAAGTGGTGCCGATCCCGATGTAGAGCCCCCAACGCCCGGGCATGCGGCCCGAGGGAATGGGGCGGTCGGGCTCGTTGATGGCGTCCACGTGGCGGTCGTACCAATCGTTGACGATCTGGCTGGTGCCGCAGACCAGCGGACCGGCGAGCAGCACACCGGCGGCGATCATCAGCCAGTGGATCCCCTCCGGGGAAGCGCCCACGGAAATGACACCACAGGCGAATGCCCACATCGGCGCGAACCAGGTGATCGGATGCATGATCTCGAACACCGTCGCCAGACGCGGGCGCGTGAGCGCTGTATCAGGATGAGCTGCCCCAGACATGACGGTACAGTAAGGAGCCCCGATCCCCGGCGTCAAGCGGGCGTGACAGTCGGCCGCGCCCATTCGCCGCGGCGGGTCAGAACGCCTCGCCCAGGTTGAAGTAGACGGCCAGGCCGTCGCCATCTTCCGCCTCGCCGCGGGCGTACCCGCGGGCGAAATCGAGACGCAGGTGGATGCCGGCGTCGGGCACGAGGACGTACCGCAGGCCGCCGCCAACCCCGTACTTCAGGTGTTCTGTGGAGGCCTCCGAAAGGCGCGGGAAGACGTCGCCGGCGCCGGCGAAGGCAGCGCCCTGCCACCGCCCGGCGATGGGAAAGCGCCACTCGGCCTGTCCGGCAAGCAGCACGTTGTCGATGTAGCGCCCCTCGTAGAACCCGCGCAGGGTGCTGCCGCCCAGTCGGGGTTGGAGCGGCAGCGGTGCGTGGTCACCGGCGTACTCGCCGACGAATTGCAGCGCGACGGCGTGTCGCTCGCCGATGCCGAAGTAGTGGCGATGGTCGAGCTCGATCACACCGAACGCCTCATCGGCCCCCAGTGACTCGGGGAAGGCCACCGCCGCCAGCTCCGTGCGACTGCCGGAGGTGGGGAAGAACGGGCCGCTGCGAGTGTCCTGGGAGACGGTGGCACCGACGCCGTGGAGCCGGTTCTCGCGCGGCAGTTCACGCTCCTGGTAGTACCGATCCACCTTGCCGTCCGCATCGACGTCCTCCAGGTCGTAGCGAGCGGCATCCCAGCGCACGCCCGCGTACCAGGGGGCGCCAACCCAGCGTTGCAGGCGGAGGCTGTTGCTGCGGCGCAGTGCGGTGTACGACTCCTCATCGTCCTGCCGAGCCAGGGAGCCCTGCCCATAGTAATCCCGGGGAAACTCGCTGAGTGTGGTGCTGTTGGCGATCAGCCAGCGCCCATCAGCCAGGTAGGCGCGGCCACTGAGGGCGGCCAGGTACTGGCTTTCTGCAGTATAGAAGCCTACCAGGCTGAGGGTGTCGGTGCCCTCCGCACCGGTAGCCAGCTGGCGTGGCCGGAAGAGCACCGCCGTTGCTCCGCCGGCCCCCCCGGTTTCCGGGGTGTAGAAGACCAGCGGCACGACCACGCCCCCCGGTGAGCCGGCGCTCAGGAGGGCGGGGGCGCCGCCCAGGCCGATGAACAGGGCGGCCAGCAGTTGGCGGGCGCGTCGGGCCATGGGGCTGTCGTCGGCGATCGGGCTAGCGGGACCGACGCCACTATAGCCCCGGGCAAGCCCCTGGCGGAAGGCGCCCTTATCCCGGCCGCGTCAGGCCGGGGTGTCGGTGTCCTTGATGCCCATCAAATACAGGGTCCCGTCCAGGCCCAGGGTGGAGATCGATTGCCGCGCGCTCTCCTGGACCACCGGCTTGGCGTGGAAGGCGATACCGAGCCCGGCCAGGCGCAGCATGGGCAGGTCGTTGGCGCCGTCCCCGACGGCGATTACCTGTTCCAGGGCCAGGCCCTCCTGCTCCGCGATGTGGCGCAGCAGCTCGGCCTTGCGCGGGCCATCGACGATCTCGCCCTGGACCCGCCCGGTCAGTCGACCGTCGACAATCTCCAGGTCGTTGGCGTAGACGTAGTCGATGCCCAGGTGTTTCTGCAGATGGCGCCCGAAGTAGGTGAAGCCACCGGAGATAATCGCGGTGACGTAGCCGAAGGCCTTCAGCGTACGCATCAGCCGCTCGGCGCCCTCGGTTAGCGTCAGGCTCCGGGCGACCTCTTCCAGGGTCTCTTCGGGCAGTCCCTCCAGGAGGCGGACGCGCTGGCGCAGGCTCTCGCGGAAGTCGATCTCGCCGCGCATGGCCTGCTCGGTGACTCGCGCGCACTCCTCGCCGACGCCGGCCGCCTTGGCCATTTCGTCGATGACCTCCTGCTGAATGAGCGTGGAGTCCATGTCGAAGGCGACCATGCGACGGTTGCGCCGGTACAGATTGTCTTCCTGGAAGCTGATGTCGATCCCGAGCTGCTGGGAGATCTCCATGAAGTCGCGCTTCATGGCGTCGGTGTCGACGGGCTGGCCCCGCACCGTCAGCTCCACACAGGCTCTTGAGCGTCGACCCTCCAGATGCAGCGGGCGACGGCCAGAGAGTCGCACGATGTCCTCGATATTCAACCCTTGGGCGGTGACGACGCTGGAGATGCGGGCAATCTGCGCGGCGCTCACGCTTCGGCCGAGCAGGGTGATGATGTGCCGCGGCTTGCCGGCGCCACGCACCCAGTGCTCGTACTGCTCCTGTGCCACCGGGGTGAAACGCACCTGCATCCCCGCATCGTGGAGGTGGAACAGCACGTCCTTAAGCACCGGGGAGACGTCCTTCTGCTCCGGTACCTCGATGAGAATGCCGAGCGACAGGGTGTCGTGGATCATCGCCTGCCCGATGTCGAGGATGTCGACATCGTACTCGGCCAGGATGCCCATCAGGGAAGAGGTCAGTCCCGGCTGATCCTCGCCGGACACGTTGATCAGGATGATCTCGCTCATAGCATCTACCATTCCGGGGTGAGCGCGTCATTGTAGGGGATCCGGCCCCGGCCGTGGTGGACACCGTGAGCCCTTGCCGAATCCGCGGGCTCATCGCAGACTAAAACGCTTCCGCGCGTTTCCCTGACTGGTGGCGAGGAGATTGCAAGTGACGCACATCGAAGAGGGGCTCAGGCGGGTGCTTCATCGGGCCGCCCGGGTGGTGGCGCTGACCGGCGCCGGGATCTCGGCCGAGAGTGGTGTGCCGACGTTCCGGGATGCGCAGAGCGGCTTCTGGGAGCGTTTCGACCCCGAGGAGCTGGCTACACCGGAAGCCTTCCGGCGCAACCCCCGCCGGGTCTGGGCCTGGTACGCGCAGCGCCGGCGCCTGGCCGAACAGGCCGAGCCCAATGCCGGGCACCGCGCCTTGGCCGACTGGGAGCGGCAACTTGGCGGCCTGCGCGTAATCACCCAGAACGTCGATGGCCTACACCAGCGCGCCGGGAGCCACGACATCATCGAGCTGCACGGCAATATCCACCGCGACCGTGTCTTCGAGGGTGCGGTAGCCGGCGCTTCGGATGCCCCGGAGTTGCCGCGGTGTCCGCACAGTGGCGATTTGCTGCGTCCGGATGTGGTCTGGTTCGGCGAGGCCCTGCCGTCCGGTGCCGTCGAGGCTGCGGTGACTGCGGTCCGGGAGGCCGACCTGGTCCTCTCCGTTGGCACCTCCTCACTGGTCCAGCCGGCTGCTTCCCTGCCGCTCGAAGCGCTGGAGCGGGATATCCCGGTCCTGGAGGTCAACCGGGAGCCCACACCGCTGACCCCGGTGGCGGACTGGAGCCTGCGCGGCAGCGCCGGCGAGATCCTGCCGGCGCTGGTCGGGGCGGCGACCGAGCAGGTCTGAATCGCCGCGTGCCGCGGTTCAGAGGAAAGCGCGCGGCACCCGCTCATCCCAGGTCTTGGCGAAGACGCGCAGCCCGTTCTCGTAGGCATCTAGGGTGGCGTGGATTCGGAAGTGGCCCTCGTCGCAGGTGAGCAGGGTGCGGGTCTCGGTGTAGATCGACCAGTCACCGCGGCGTAGCCGTCGGCGGTGGATGACCTCGCCGCTCAGGGAGGTGAAGTCGTCGCCGCGTGCCCGATACCACTCGTCCGCGGAGCGTTCGACCTCCAGGTCCACGTCCTCCAGGTAAGCGCGGCCATCGTCCTCGATCACGTGTAGGGTCGACTCATCCCGTGCCAGGTCGCGCGAAACGATCCAATTGCCGTGGCCGTGCTCCAGGGCCGTCGATGCCGGGGGTGGCGCCGCCTCGGCCTCATCGAACGCGGGCAGCCCCCGGTCCTCCTCCCGGGGCGGGCGCACCGGTAGATCAAGGTGACAGCCCTCCGGATAGAGGGTCAGACGCACCGGCTGCGGTGGCGGCCAGGCCAGGGGCCAGTAGGAAGTGGATACAGCGAGTCGGATGCGGTGGCCCCGGGGGAATGACTGGGCGATGTGGTCCAGGGGGACCCGGATGCGTTCACGGCTGCCCGGCTCCAGGTAGGCGGGCTGGTCGTGGCCGTTGCGGTGGCAGAGGTTTAACACGCCGTAGGTGACGCGGGTCGCCTTGCCGTCCGGGGCCTCGTCGGAGAGGCGCACGGCGATCTGCGCCACTGGCCTGCTGGATTCAAGATCCAGCTCCACGACGGGGGCGCCGAGGATCTCCACCGCCTCCTCCAGGGGCTGCGTGTCGAAGATCAGGGCGCCACCGTCCTCCTCGCGCTGGTCGTAGGGCAGGTCGGGGCCGTTGTTGTAGGAACACCACTTGCCGCCGAACAGCCCCAGGGAGAGTGGCGACTGGATGGCCACAGGTTTACCCGCGTCGGTCTCCGGCGGAGGTTCACCGGGCCACTGCATGTGCCGCGGTGACAGTTGCAGCCGGGTCCAGTCGATGTTCGGCGACGGCCAGCTCGGCTCGGCCACCCAGCGGCCAGGGCGGCTGGCGTACTGGGTGCGCGGGCGCACGCTGTCCTGCATCCAGACCCGCAGGCGCGGCTCCTCCAGAAGGCCCCGCTCCTCGCCACGGAGCCACTGATCCCACCAGCGCAGTGCCTCCTGAAGGAAGCCGATCTGGGGGCCTGGCAGCCCCATATGGGGATAGATATGGCTCCAGGGGCCGACCAGGCCCTTGCAAGGAGCCTGCAGGTTTTCGACCAGGCGGAAGACCGGATTCGGGTAGCCGTCCGCCCAGCCGGAGACGATCATCACCGGGACCTGGATGGCGCTGTAATCCTCGCAGACCGAGCCGTGGCGCCAGTAGTCGTCGCGCTGCGGGTGACTCATCCACCGCTTGACCCATAGTCCGCTGTCTTCCAAGCGTTGCATCCACATCTCCCGCCAGCGGTCGCCGACAATCTTCGGATCGGGTGGCATGGAGTTGAAGGCGAACATCACCGATGCCCACGACAGGTTGTCGTTTAGCAGGCAGCCGCCCTTGTAGTGGACGTCGTCGGCGTAGCGATCATCCGTGGCTGCGACGGCGATCACGGCCTTGAGCTGCGGCGGCCGGCGGGCGGCCACCTGAAGGGCGTTGAAGCCCCCCCAGGAGATGCCCATCATCCCCACGTCCCCGGTACACCAGGGCTGCTCGGCGAGCCAGCGCAGGATGTCCTCGGCATCCTCCTGCTCCTGCAGCAGGTACTCGTCGGTCAGGACCCCTTCGGAGTCCCCGCTGCCACGCAGGTCGACCCGCACCCCGGCGTGGCCGTGGGCCGCGAAGTAGTGGTGGATCTGCGTGTCGCGCATGCGCTTGATATCGCGCTTGCGGTAGGGAATGAATTCGAGCACCGCCGGGACCGGGTTCCGCTCCGCTCCGGCGGGCTTCCAGATGCGCGCCGAAAGACGGGTGCCGTCGCGCATGGTGATCCACTGGTGCTCGACGACCTCGACTTCGTTGGGTAGTTCATGGACCGCTCTGGCTGCCATGGGGTACATGCTCCCGTGCGGATGTCATCCTCTCAATATAGCGCCGTGGCCGGTGGATGGCACCTGGGTGGTCGGCGGCGCCATCCCCCGTTATGTTGAAGGGAAGTGGATGGGACGGTGTAGCCCGTCCGGGTCCGGGCACGGCGGTAGATCGAAGGGGTGACGTGTGGCCAAGATCGACAAGAGCGAGGCGGAGTGGCGGGAACTGCTGACGCCGGAGCAGTTTGCGGTGACCAGGCGGGGCAGCACCGAAACACCGTTCAGCGGGGCCTATTACCACTGTGATCGGCCCGGGGTGTATCGGTGCGTGTGCTGTAACTCAGCGCTGTTCTCCTCGCGCACCAAGTTCGAGTCCGGTACCGGGTGGCCCAGCTTCTGGGCACCGGTCGACGATGACCAGATCGTGATCCGGGAAGACCGTTCCCTCGGCATGGTCCGAGAAGAAGTCCTGTGCGCGACCTGTGACGCTCACCTGGGGCACGTCTTCGCCGATGGTCCGCCACCGACCCAGCTGCGTTATTGCATTAATTCGGTGGCACTGCAGCTCGATGAGGAAGCCGCCCCGGAGTGATCGCCTCGTTCGCGGTGCCGGGCGGCGGTTCCGGGGCAGAGTATCCTTGCTGAACAGGCAGGTGGCGGCGTAGGATATCCGGTCCACCGGTGTACGTACCCCGCGGCGGTCGCGTCGCCCGGCGCGCCCGCTTGCAGTGTTCGTGGAGCAATCGAGAGGCCGAAGAGCCGTGAGGAAAATGGATACCGCAATCGTCAACCCCCAGGCAGAGACCGACGCAACCCGCCATCCGCTTGCCGGCAAGACCATGAGCGGCGGTGAAATCATTGTAGAGGTCCTGGCGCAGGAGGGGGTGGATACGCTCTTCGGCTACAGCGGCGGCGCGATCCTTCCCACTTACGACGCCATCTTCAAGTACAACGAGCGCCGCCGGAAGGAGCAACAGGCCGGCGAAGAGGAGGACCCCATTCGGCTGATCGTCCCCGCCAACGAGCAGGGTGCGGGGTTCATGGCGGCCGGCTATGCGCGCGCCACCGGTAAGGTGGGCTGCTTCCTGGTGACCTCGGGCCCTGGGGCGACGAACACGGTGACCCCGATTCGCGACTGCATGGCCGACTCGGTGCCGGTCGTGGCGATCACCGGCCAGGTGCCGACCCACGCCATGGGGACCGACGCCTTCCAGGAGGCGCCCATCGTCAACATCATGGGCAGTTGTGCCAAGCACGTATTCCTGGTCACCGACCCGGAGCAGCTCGAGGCCACGGTGCGCACCGCCTTCGAGGTGGCCCGCTCCGGACGTCCCGGTCCGGTCGTAGTCGATGTGCCCAAGAATATGCAGAACTGGATCGGCGAGTTCCGGGGCGAAGGGGTTCTGGAGGTGCGCGGTTATCGTCAGCGCATGGAGTCCCTGCGCTCGGCCAAGCTCTCGGACCGCAAGTGCCGCGCCTTCATGGAGATGCTCGAGCACTCCCGGCGGCCGCTGCTCTACGTCGGCGGCGGCGTGGTCAACGGTGAGGCCCATCAGGAGCTGCGCGACTTCGCCCAAACGTTCGGGATCCCGGTGGTCAGCACCCTGATGGGGCTGGGCGCGATGGATACCACCGACGATCTCTATCTGGGCATGCTCGGCATGCACGGGACGGCCTACGCCAATTACGCCGTCGAGGACTGCGATTTCCTCATCGCGGTCGGCGCGCGCTTCGATGACCGTGTGGCCGGCAAGGTGGAGGAGTTCGCGCCGCTCGCCGAGCAGATCGCCCACATCGATATCGATGCCGCCGAGATCGGCAAGGTCAAGGGGGTTGACTGGGCGCACGTCGGCGAGGCCGGGCGTAGCCTGCGCCAGCTGCTGCGCTATGGGGAATCCATGGGGTTCGAGCCTCGCTTCGACGCCTGGCTCGAGCACGTCCGCGGTCTGCGCGAGCGCCATCCGATGAACTACGATCGCGACAGCGCGCTGATCCAGCCCCACTACGTCCTCGAGAAACTCAACGAGCTCACGGCAGGGGAGGCGATCATCGCCACCGGCGTCGGCCAGCACCAGATGTGGGCTGCGCAGTACTGCGACTTCCGCGGTCCGCGCCAGTGGCTGACCTCTGGCGGCCTGGGCACCATGGGCTTTGGCCTGCCGGCGGCCATTGGCGCCTATCTCGGGCGTCCGGACCGGATGGTCATCGATGTCGATGGCGATGGCTCGCTGCGCATGAACCTTGGCGAGCTGGAGACGGCCACGACCTACGACCTGCCGGTCAAGATCCTGTCGCTGAACAACGTCGGCGACGGTATGGTCCGGCAGTGGCAGAAGCTCTACTTCGGCGATCGTTTTTCCGGGTCGGACAAGTCGCTGCACCGCAAGGACTTCATCAAGGCGGCGGAGGCCGACGGCTATGAATTCGCCCGCCGGGTCGCCGATAAGGCGGAGCTTGAGGAGGCCCTGCGAGCCTTTGTCGAGTTCCCCGGGCCGGCCTTCCTCGAGGTGATGATCGATCCCGATGCTGGCGTGTTCCCGATGGTTGGGCCGGGCAGCAGCTACAAGGAGATGGTGACCGGCGATTACATCCCGAGCCGGGATGTGGCCCTGCGCCCGCGCACCAAGCTCGAGGACGGCGAGTCTCCGGACCTCTTCTGAGCGAGCCGGGCCGAGGGCCGTGAGCGGTGGTCCCGCTCCGCACGGGGTGGCACGGCTCGGTGGCCTCTGGCTGGGGGTGTTCCTGGACGCGCAGGGGCGCGTGGCCCGCGTGGCGGTCTCGGTGAATGCTCTCGCGCCGGCACCGGACGAGACCGCTGATCCGCAGGCCCTTCGCGTGGTGCGCTGCCTAGAGTCGTGGGAGCAGCACCCTGCCGGTCCGGCGCGGCTCCCGCGGGCGCCGGCCGCTACCCCGTTTCAGGCGTGCCTGCGTGACGCCCTGCTCGAGCTGCAGCCGGGGCAGACGGTTTCCTACGGGGCGCTAGCACGGCGGCTCGGGACCTCTCCGCGTGCCGTCGGTGCCGGGTGCCGGGCCAACCCGCTCCCTCTGCTTGTCCCCTGCCACCGGGTGGTGGGGCTTCGGGGCAGCGGTGGTTACGCCGGTGCCCGACAGGGCCATTTGACGCAGTTCAAGGCGTGGTTGCTGGAGCGCGAGCAACGGGCGTCGGCGCCTCGTGGTCCGTCCCCTTGAAAAGCCGCGCAGAAGGTCCCACATCCGGACGACGCAGGCCGTCGACGCCGTGCTCCGGCGCGCGGATCCACGTGTTCAACGAGAGGAGGAGGGGACCCCACCCATGAGCGCAGGTACGCAGAGCGAGACCCTCGAATTCCAGGCCGAGGTTCAGCAGCTGCTGAGCCTGATGATCCACTCGGTGTACTCGAATCGGGAGGTCTTCCTCCGCGAGCTCATCTCCAACGCTTCGGATGCCATCGACAAGCTCCGCTTCGAGGCACTCCAGCAAGAGGCCCTCTACGAAGGCGACCCTGAGCTCAAGATCCGTGTCGACTTCGATTCCGAGGCACGCACCATCACGGTGGCGGACAACGGCATCGGCATGAGCCGGGACGACGTGATCGAGAACCTCGGGACCATCGCCCATTCGGGAACCCGCCGTTTTCTCGAGCAGCTCACCGGTGATCAGCACAAGGACGCGCAGCTGATCGGGCAGTTCGGGGTCGGGTTCTACTCGGCCTTCGTGGTCGCCGACCGGGTCGAGGTCTACACCCGCAAGGCCGGCGCGCCCGCGGGCGAGGGCGTGCGCTGGGTATCCGACGGCCAGGGCTCCTACACGGTAGACACCATCGAGCGCTCCGAACGGGGGACGGCCGTGGTGCTGCATCTGCCCGAGGCGCAACAGGAATTCTGTGACGGCATGCGCCTGCGGCAGATCATCCGCAAGTACTCCGATCATATCTCGGTGCCGATCGAGATGCCCGTGCCGAGCACGGCCTCGGACGACGACTCCGGCGAAGGGGCGGAGGAGCCAGGCCGGGAAATCGTCAACCGGGCCTCGGCGCTTTGGATGCGGCCGAAGAGCGAGGTCTCGGACGAGGACTACCGCGAACTCTACAAGCACGTTGCCCACGACTTCGACGATCCCCTGACCTGGATCCACAACCACGTCGAGGGGCGGCAGTCCTACGTCTCGCTGCTCTACATTCCCAAGCGGCCGCCGTTCGACCTCTACGAGCAGAAGCCCGCGCACGGGGTCAAGCTCTACGTCCGGCGGGTGTTCATCACCGAGGACACCGAGCACCTGCTGCCGCGCTACCTGCGCTTCGTGCGGGGCGTCATCGATTCCGATGACCTGCCGCTGAACATCTCCCGCGAGATGCTCCAGCACAACCCGATGATCAGCTCGCTGCGCTCGGCCTCGGTCAAGCGTATCCTCGACCGTCTCGAGCGCATGGCCAAGAACGAGCCGGAAGATTACGCCGCGTTCTGGCAGGCCTTCGGCCGGGTCTTCAAGGAGGGCGTTGCCGAAGATCCCGGTAATCGGGAGCGCATCGCCCGGCTGCTGCGCTTCTCCTCGACGCACGAGGAGAAAGAGACCCCCGACGTGAGCCTGGACGACTATGTCGCCCGGATGAAGGAGGGCCAGGAGAAGATCTACTACGTGACGGCGGAGAGCTTCAACGCCGCGCGCAATAGCCCCCACCTGGAGATCTTCCGGCGCCACGGTATCGAGGTCTTGCTCTTGCCAGATCCGGTGGACGAGTGGCTGGTGGCCCACCTGCATGAGTACGATGGTAAGCAGCTGGCCTCGGTGGCCAAGGGTGAGCTGGACTTGGAGGCCCTTGGTGAGGAGGGCGACAAGGAGGCTCGCGAGGAGAAGGAGCAGGCCTGCCAAGAGCTGTGCCAGCGTCTGCAGGCGTCCCTGGGGGAGCGGGTCAGCGAGGTTCGGGTCAGCCACCGGCTGACGGACTCGCCGACCTGCCTGGTGGTCGGCGAGTATGACTTTGGCATGGGCATGCAGCGTCTGCTGCAGGCTGCCGGCCACCAGCTGCCCACCGGCAAGCCGGCGCTGGAGATCAACCCGGATCACTCGGTGATCGAGCGGCTGGGGGCAGAATCGGGGCAGCGCTTCGAGGACTGGGCCCTGACCCTCTACGAGCAGTCCCTGCTCGCCGAAGGCGGGCAGCTTGAGGATCCGGCGGCCTATGTCCGGCGTGTCAACAACCTGCTGGCCGGCTGAAGAGGGTGACCATGGCATCAAGACCCCCGGATGCATCGTCGTCGGAGGCCTTCGAACTCAAGGGACGCATGGCGACGCTAACGGTGGTCCGGGTCCTGACCACCGATGTCGATGCCCTGATCGGGCAGTTGACCGCAAAGCTCGAGGAGGCGCCCCGCCTGCTGCGCGGGGCGCCTATGCTTCTCGATCTCGATGGGGTTGACGGCGGGGCGCTGGATCTGCAGCGTCTGACCCGCGAGATGCGGGCTCTGGGCGCTGCCCCCGTGGCGGTGCGTGGTAACGGTGTGGATCCGGCGCGGCTCGAGTCCGCCGGGCTGGGGGTGTTGCCCGCCGAGGAGGAGCGGGACACCGGCGGGCAGGCGGTTGGACGGCCTGCGCGGCGCGAGGCCACACCTGCCCCGTCGGCTACCGCGCCCGCGCCCACACGGGTGATCGAGACGCCGGTGCGCTCCGGGCAGCAGATCTATGCGCGCGGAGGCAGTCTAGTGGTGCTCGGTCCGGTGGGACCGGGGGCCGAGGTCCTGGCCGACGGCGACATCCACATCTATGGTGCGCTGCGAGGTCGCGCACTCGCCGGGGTGCAAGGCAACGCCGGGGCGAGTATCTTTTGTCAGGGACTGGAAGCGGAGCTGGTCTCCGTGGCCGGCGAATACCAGGTCAATGAGCGGATCGCCACCGATCTGATCGGCCGCCCGGCTCGCGTCCACCTGGATGAGCACTCGGGCCTGCGGATTGAGGCCTTCGGAAAATAGTAATCACGACGGGGGAGCACGCGTGTCGAGGATTGTCGTCATAACATCGGGCAAGGGCGGGGTCGGCAAGACGACCACGGCTGCCTCGCTGGCGGCCGGGCTCGCCAGGGCCGGCCATCGGACCGCGGTGGTCGATTTCGATGTCGGCCTGCGCAACCTGGATCTGGTGATGGGCTGCGAGCGCCGGGTGGTGTTCGATTTCGTTAACGTGATCAACGGGGATGCGCGGCTGAATCAGGCCCTGATCAAGGACAAGCGGCTGTCGAACCTGTCGATCCTGCCGGCGTCTCAGACCCGGGACAAGGACGCGCTGACCCCGGATGGGGTCGAGCGCGTGCTCGATGAGTTGCGGGCGGAGTTCGATTACATCATCTGCGATTCGCCGGCGGGTATCGAGCGTGGGGCGCATCTGGCCTCGTATCACGCCGATGACGCCATCGTGGTGACCAACCCCGAGGTTTCCTCGGTGCGCGACTCCGACCGCGTCCTCGGGTTGCTTGCCAGCCGGACGCGGCGGGCGGAGCAGGGCGACGATCCGGTGCGGGAGCATCTGCTGTTGACCCGTTACGATGCGCAACGGGTCAAGAAGGGGGACATGCTCAGTGTCGAGGATGTCCAGGAGATCCTCGCCATCAATCTGCTCGGCGTGATCCCGGAGTCGCAGTCCGTGCTCAATGCATCGAACGCCGGGATTCCGGTGGTGCTGGAAGAGGGCGAGGACGCCGGGCAGGCCTACGACGACGCCATCGCTCGCTACCTGGGCGAGGATCGGCCCCACCGGTTCCTGCAGGCGGAGCGCCGCGGGCTGTTTGGCCGGATGTTTGGAGGTTAATGAAGGCTATGGGGATCGCCGACTACTTTCGTGAGCGGCGGCGAAGCCGGCGCGGCAGCGCCAGCGTCGCCAAGGAGCGGCTGCAGATCATCGTCTCCCATGAGCGGGCCGAGCGTGGCGGACCGGATTACCTGCCTATGCTGCGTCAGGAGCTGCTGGAGGTGGTTCGCCGCTACGTGACGGTCGACCCGGACGCGGTGCGGGTGGATGTCGAGCGCGACGGGCCGCACGAGGTTCTGGAGCTGAACATCACCCTCCCGGAGCGCGAGGAGGAGGGGGCGCAGCGCTAACGACGGCTGCGCCGCGGTGCCCGGAGCCTCAAGGCCCCAGCGCCTGGCCTTGGGCCAACACCTGGTCCCACTGTGCTGCTAAAGGCTGCTGCTTTGCTGCGTAACGTCGACTTCCAGCTTCAGCTGGTCCCCGGGATGTAGATAAGAGCCTTCCGAAATCCCGTTCCAGCGCTTGATATCCCCGACGTTAACGTTGAAGCGCTGCGCAATCCGGGCCAGCGAGTCCCCCTGGCGGACCGTGTAGGTGACCGACTGGGTGCTGCTGTCGCCGGGACCGCCGGCGGCCTGCATGACGTCTCCCTCGACCCAGACGACCAGCTCCTGGCTCGGCCGCAGGGTGTCCCCGGGCGCCATCCCATTCCAGCGTGCCAGCTCCTTGACCCCGACATTGTAAGTGCGGGCGATGTCCCACAGCGTCTCGCCCGCCTGCACCGTATGCTCGCGCCGTTCGCCCTGGCGCTCCCGATTCTGCAGCGCCTCCAGGCGATTGGCAGCGCTCAGCGAGTACTCGCTGGGCGGGTGGCTGGAGACGGGGACGTAGAGGTGGTCGCCGGCGCGCACGGTATCGCCGCGCAGCCCGTTGATATCCCGTAGCAGCTCGACGGTGACGTTGTACTGGTTGGCGACGTGGGTCAGTGTCTCGCCGGATTCGATGCGGTGGCGGCGCCACTCGACAAAGTCCTCCGGGTCCATGGCGGCGAGTTCCCGCTCGAACCGGTCCGCGTTCTCCTTGGGGAGTACCAGGCGATGCGGCCCTTCCGGGGCCGTGGCCCAGCGGTTGAGACCGGGGTTGAGGATGTAGAGCCGGTCGATGGAGATATCGGCGAGTTCGGCGGCCAGCGCCAGGTCGATCTGGCGGTCCGCCTCGACCACCCGGATGCGCGGCTTGTTGGGGATGTTTGGCAGTGCCACGTCGTGGGCCTCGGGATCCTGAAGGATATCCCGGATCGCCAGTATGCGCGGGACGTAGCGCATCGTCTCGGCAGGCAGCTGCAGGTTCCAGTAATTGGGGTCCTTGCCCTCGGCGCGGGCTCGCTGTATGGCGGCCCGCACGTTACCTTGGCCGGCGTTGTAGGCGGCCATGGCCAGCAGCCAGTCGCCATCGAACGCCTCGTTGAGCCGCTCCAGGTAGTCCAGGGCCGCGTCCGTGGAGGCAACCAGATCCCGTCGGCCGTCGTACCAGTAGTTCATCTCCAGGCCAAAGAAACGTCCGGTACTCGGGATGAATTGCCAGATGCCGGCTGCCCGACCGTGGGAGTAAGCGAAGGGGCGGAACCCGCTTTCGACGATGGCGAGCGCGACCAGTTCGGCGGGGAGATCGCGCTCCTCGAGCTCGTCGAGGATGTAGTGAAGGTACGGCTCGGCCCGCCGGCCGACCGCCTCGAAATAGGCATCGCGGCCCGCGAAGAGCTGCAGTTCGCGCTCGACCCGTTCGTTCTCGTAGCGGTCGATCCGGAACGAGGTGCGCAGCCTGTCCCAGACCTGCAGGGGGTAGTCGGGTACGGTGCGGGTGTAGTGGCCGGGCTGGTAGTCATAGTCCGGTGTCAGTTCGAAGGGGCGACCCAGGCCGGCTTCCAGGGTTTCGGTCTCCAGGTCCCGCACCCAGGCCGGGATGTCCCGGCCGTCCGCTTCCGGACCGTGCAGATCATGGACAAAGGTGCGCGAGTCAAAGCTGGTGCAGGCGGTGACAGAAAGCGCGGTCAACGCTCCGGCAGCTGTCCGTTTCACGTCCACGGTCATGCCCCCAAGGTCCGGGTTGTTGTTCTTGATTGCTCGGTACCGGCGGTGGCCGGGCCTCAGCTGGCGTCTTTCCACTGCCGCAGCGCGGCGAAGACGTGATCCGCCTGCTCCAGGTCTTTGCCGCACCAGTCCTGAGCCGAACGGCGCAGCTCCGGGCGATCCGCGCGCAGGAACGGATTGGTGGCCAGCTCCTCGGCCAGCGTCGACGGGACCGTAGGCTGTCCCGCGGCGCGGGCATGCCGCGCCGCCTGCAGGCGCTGGGCCAGCCGTTCGTTGTCCGGATCAGCCCGGTGGGCGAATTCCAGGTTTTTGACGGTGTATTCGTGCCCGCAGCAGACCCGGGTATCGGCCGGCAGTCCGGCGAGGCGCTGCAGGGAGGCGTGCATCTGCCCGGCCGTGCCCTCGAAGACTCGGCCGCAGCCCCCGGCGAAGAGGGTGTCGCCACTGAACAGGTGACCGTCCCAGAGGTAGGCGATGTGCCCGGCCGTGTGCCCGGGGCAGTCCAGTACCCGGAAGTCACCGAAACCATCCAGGGCGAAGTGATCCCCGCCGGAGACCGGGTGGTTGACAGCCGGGATCGCCTCACCAGCGGGGCCGAACACGGGCACTTGGTGCCGTTCGGCCAACTCCGCCACGCCGGCGGTGTGATCGCCGTGGTGGTGGGTGACCAGGATGCCGGCAAGGCGAAGGCGGTGGTCGTTCAGCCAAGCCGCGACCACCTCGGCGTCGCCTGGATCCACGGCGATCGCGGCGGCGCCCGCGTGGTCCCGGGCCATCCAGATGTAATTATCGGCAAGTGCCGCGAGGGGTTCGGCGCTAATCATCGCCGAGCATCCTACCGTGTCAAGCCCGTGCGGCAAACCCCCCGCGGCCGCAGCGTTTCTCCGGGGCGCCGGAGGGGGCGAGCAGATGAGTTCAGTGCAGTGCTCGGGTAAGGTTGGACCTGAAAGAATGCGCGCCACGGGGGGGCACATGCAGAACCTTCACGCCTGGTACGGCACACCGTTGGGGCAGCGGGTCGGTGCTGCCGAGCGCGGGGCCGTGGCCGACGCCCTGGCGCATTTGGGGATTGGTGATACGGTCTGCATCGGTCCGGTTGCCCATCCGTTGCCTTTGGCCCCCACCGTCCGGCAGTGGCGGGTGGGGCCCGGGGGCGATCTAGTGGCAACCCCCCAGCAGCTGCCGTTTCGCGGCCACAGCGTCGATGCCGTGATCCTCAGTCACGTCCTCGAGTTCGGTGAAGAGCCGGCGGCCGTGCTTTCCGAGGCGTACCAAGTGCTGGCCCCCGAGGGGCGGTTGGTCGTGCTGACCTTCAATCCGTTGGGGTTGTGGGGCGTTTGTCGGTTGTGGGGTTGGTGCCGGTCATCCCGGGCCCCGTGGCGCGGGCGGCAGTGGCCGGCGTCCAGCGTGGGGGTCCACCTGCGGCGTTGCGGGTTCGAGACGCTGGCGCGTCACTCGCTCTGTTTTCGGTTGCCCATGCAGGGTGAACGCCTGCAAAAGCGACTGGATCCGTGGGAGGATAGGCTCCGCCGGCTCGGGCGCTTTGCCGCCGGCGTACAGATGACCGTAGCGGTGCGGCGGGAGCCGGGATCGCTACGGGGGCATACCCTGGTCGAGCGCGTGGGCCGAGGGGCTCGCGTCGGTGCAGCGCATCCGGCGGGACGGGTCCGCGTGCAGGCCCTGAATCGAGGAGGCAGTGCGTGACCGAGCAGCGCGGTGTGGTCGAGGCATTCACGGACGGCGCGTGTCGGGGCAATCCCGGCCCCGGTGGGTGGGGCGTGCTGCTGCGCTACGGCGAGCATGAGCGTGAACTCTACGGCGGGGAGCCGGAGACCACCAACAACCGCATGGAGCTCACCGCGGCGATCCGGGCCCTGGAGGCCCTGGAGCGGCCCTGCCGCGTGGTTCTGACCACCGACTCGCAGTACGTGCGCCGTGGGATCACCGAGTGGCTGGACGGCTGGAAGCGCCGGGGGTGGCGAACTGCCTCGCGCAAGCCCGTGCTCAACCAGGATCTGTGGCAGCGGCTCGATGAGCTGGCGGCCTACCATCGGGTCGAGTGGCGCTGGGTGCGCGGCCACGCCGGTCACGCCGAGAATGAACGCGCCGATGCCCTGGCCAATCAGGGGATCGACGAGCTGGTCGCCTAGGTCCGCTGCCCGTCCCCGGCGGGCCTGGGCTAGAATCGGAACGCCCAATTCCCAACCTGTAACAAACCGGAGAGTAGCGCATGAACAAAGCCGATCTGGCTGACAAGGTCGCAGCCGAAACCGGGGTCTCCAAGCGTGTCGCCACGGATGCGGTCAATGCTGTCTTTACGGGCATCGAGGAGAGCCTGGCGAGCGGGGAGGATGTCTCGATCCCCGGGTTTGGCAAGTTCGCCGTGGTCGCGCGCCCCGAGCGGCAAGGGCGCAACCCGCAGACGGGGGAGTTGATCGACATCCCCGCCGGCATGAACGTCCGCTTCAAGCCTGGGGCGCCGCTCAAGCGTTCGGTGGATCAGTAACAGGAGGTTGCCATGTCCCGTCGGCTTCGGCGTTGGGTCGGAGCAGGGTGCCTGGGGATTGCAGGCGCCCTGATGGCCGCGTGCAGCGGTGGTGACGCTGGCACGCTGGCTGCCGATTACTGCGACTACATCCGCAACGCCGACGACATGCCCTTCGAGCAGCAGCAAGAAGCCATCACAGCGCTCGACGAGCGTTACCAGCGCAAGGGCATTCGCGAGAGCAGCATTCGTGTGGCGATTCAGCGCGAGTGTCCGGATGCCCTGGCCGAGCACGATGTCCGTATGCTGGGCGTGCTCGGCGAGATGCTGCGTGAGACGCGAGACGAGCTACAGGAACTGCGATAGCGCCTGGCCCCGGGGGAGCCCCTCCCGGGTCGCACTATGAGAGTGCGCACTCGTGCCCGGTTGCATCACGATGGTGCAACCGGGCCTCCATCCCGCTCGGCTGCACCATCATAAGGCCCCGTCTGGGCGGGAATCCCGGAAGCTGGCACAGGGATTGCTACCACCTTCGTGAGCCCCAGCTGGGGAACATTGATTAGCCGATTCGGAGGTGGAACCCCATGGCTGCAACCGGTAAGGACGTACTCAAGCTCATCAAGGATGAGGACGTGAAGTTCGTCGATCTGCGCTTCACCGACACCCGCGGCAAGGAGATGCACGTGACTTTGCCCGT
>NZ_JAJNRE010000029.1:0-20305 GCF_022228025.1 Halorhodospira sp. 9622
CTCGATGGCCGACCGCAGTGCTCGTCCCAGCGGTTGACGATGGCGCAGAAGAGTTCGGCGGTCTTCTCGGCGTCGTAGATGGCCGAGTGGGCCTCCTTGGCGTCCCACTCGATCCCCGCCGCCTTCACCGCCTTGGCCAGCACCGTCTGCCCGTAGGCGAGCCCGCCCAGGGTGGCGGTGTCGAAGCTCGAGAAGGGATGAAAGGGGTTGCGCTTGAAGTTGGTCCGCGTCACCGCGGCATTGAGGAAGGCCAGGTCGAAGAAGGCGTTGTGGCCGACCAGCACCGCCCGGTTGCAGCCGGTGTTGCGCAGCTCCTGGCGAACCGGGTTGAACACCTTGCCCAGGGCATCCCGCTCGGGCACCGCCATGCGCAGCGGATGCTCCGGGTCGATGCCGTTGAGCTCCAGCGCCTTGGGGTCGATGCGCGCGCCCTCGAACGGCTGGACGTGGCAGGTGTGCGTCTCCGCCGGATAGAGCCGGCCGCTCTGCTCATCGGCACGCAGGATCACCGCGGCGATCTGCAGCAGCGCATCGGTCTCCGCCTGCAGCCCGCCCGTCTCCACGTCCACCACCACCGGCAGGAAGGCCCGGAAGCGGGTACGCAGCGGCGGGATCTCGGTGCTCTGGATACGCCTTGGGTCGTCCGATGACGTCTGCGGGGCGTTGTGCTCGCTCATGGGGCTGCCGTAACTGGGTGAAGGTGCCGCATGCTACGGCGCCCCGTGCCCGCGAGCAAGCCGCCGCCGTCAGCCGCTGGCGCCGGCCCCGGCGGCCTCGACCATCTGCTGGAGCTCGCCGGAGTCGAACATCTCCATGATGATGTCACAGCCGCCGACCAACTCCCCGTCGATGTAGAGCTGCGGGATGGTCGGCCAGTCGCCGTAGTCCTTGATGCCCTGACGGATGCGCTCATCCTGGAGCACGTCCACGTAGGCGAACTCCCGCCCGCAGCCGGCCAGCGCCTGGGCCGCCCGCTGCGAGAAGCCGCACATGGGCTGATCCGGGCTGCCCTTCATGTACAGCAGGATCGGGTTCTCCGTCACCTGACGGGCAATGGTCTGCTGAACCGTCTCGTCGCTCATGGTGTCTCCATCCTCTGCGGCAGGTCCGCGGCGCCGACCGAACTCGGCCACCGCCTGGCGGGCATCGTAAAACGGGTCCCGGGCAGGCTCATCCCACCCACCCTAGGGTTGGCGCAGGCGCCAGGTCAGGGTCTCGCCGGCGCGCAGCGGCACCACCGGCTCGTCGCCGCCGGGGTAGCTTTGCGGCACCTCCAGCGGGGCCCGTTCCAGGGTCACCGTCTCCTGGTTGACCGGCAATCCGTAGAAGGCCGGGCCGTTGCGCCCGGCGAAGTCCGCCAGCCGCTCCAGCGCCCCGGCCGCCTCGAAGGCCTCCGCGTAAAGCGACAGCGCGATGGGCGCGGTGTAGCAGCCGGCACAGCCGCAGGCCGACTCCTTCGCGCCCTGCGGATGGGGGGCGGAGTCGGTGCCCAGAAAGACCCGTGGATGCCCCGAGGTGGCCGCCTCGAGCAGCGCCTCGCGGTCGGCCTCGCGCTTGAGGATCGGCATGCAGTAGTAGTGCGGCTTGAGCCCGCCGACGAGCAGGTCATTGCGGTTGTAGAGCAGGTGCTGCGGCGTAAAGGTCCCGGCCAGGCGGGGATCGTCGCCGGTGACCAGCTCGGCGCCCTCGGCGGTGGTCACGTGCTCGAGGACCACCTTCAGCCGCGGGTGTCGATCGAGCAGCGGCTGCAGGACATCATCGATGAAGGCGGTCTCGCGCTCGAAGATATCCAGCTCCGGCCCGGTCCGCTCGCCGTGGATAAGCAGCGGCAGCCCGTGCTCCTCCATGGCCGCCAGGGCGTCGTAGCAGAGCAGCAGATCGGTAACGCCGGCATCGGAGTGCGTGGTGGCTCCGGCCGGGTAGAGCTTGACGGCGTGCACGAAGCCGCTGGCCGACGCCCGGGCGATCTCCTCGGGCAGGGTGTTGTCGGTGAGATAGAGCGTCATCAGCGGCTCGAAGGTCGCGCCCGCCGGCAGCGCACCGAGGATGCGCTGCCGATAGGCCGCCGCCTGCTCCACCGTGGTCACCGGCGGCTGCAGGTTGGGCATGATGATCGCGCGCGAGAAGACCGCCGCGGCCTGGGGGGCCACGGCCTGCATGAGGGCACCGTCACGCAGATGCAGGTGCCAGTCGTCGGGGCGGGGCAGGGTCAGGGTATCCATGCCGGGGAGTTTCCAAGGGCCGCCGGCCGGTTGCAAGGGGCCGCCCGGGGGTTTTGTGCCGCGCCAGCGCATGGTAAAGTGCGCAACTGATCGATGGGGCCGTAGCTCAGTTGGGAGAGCGCGACATTCGCATTGTCGAGGTCAGGGGTTCGACTCCCCTCGGCTCCACCATCCCTCCCCAAACTCCTATTCTCCTGCCTCGTACGGCATCTCCGGGAAAAGCCCTGGCATGAGCCGCGGCGCCAGCCGCACCGGAAAAGCGAGGTAGAGCGGTGCGCGGCTGCTTTTGGAGGTGACAATGCCGCTATCGATCAGGGCAGCGGTGATACGGCGCGCCTGCCGTTCACTAACCCCCACCAGGCCGGCGATGTCACCGCGCGGCAAATGATTCCGATAGAGCAGTGCTTCCAGGACGCGACCCGACTTGGGCGGCAGCGTGTCGGCCCGGATCTCCTCTTCCGCCCACATCAGCAGACGCTCACGCAGCCGATCGGGCTGCATCAGCCGCTCCATGAAGTCGATCTGATCGATACAGATCCGCAGGAAGAACTTCGTGAAGTCCGCCAAGGCCTCCTCGCTCAGATGGCCGCGGCCGTCGAAGTCATTACGCCGCTCAAGGTCGCAGGCCATGAGCCTGGACTTGTATTCGCTCTCGTTGCGCGCAAGGCCGCGGGCGACCGACCAGATTCCGCCGGTATCCAGCCAATCGAGCAGGATGGCGTGTGACATCAACCGCGCGACGCGGCCATTGCCGTCCAGAAAGGGGTGAATCCAGAGCAGGCGATGGTGCGCACAGGCAGACGCAATGATGCCTTCCGTGAGCCCAAGCCGGCCATAGGCGCCTTCAAAGCGTTCAAGAAAACGTGGCAGCGCCTCGGGGCTGACCGGCACATGTCGGCCAACCTGGGCACCATGCTCACGCAGTTCCCCCGGCTTTACAGGCAGCCATTCGTGGCTGCTCGGGTGCTGGATCCATAGCAGATCTTCGGGAAGCTCGGCGCAGAAGCGGCGATGCATCTCGCGCAGGCCTTCTGCGGTGGTCGCACGCCCGGCCAAGCCGCCGGCGTCGATCCATTCCTGGACGGCGATGTGCGCCCTCGCCTCAAGCTGGAGATCGCGCTTGCGCTTGTCCGCGCTGTAATCATCTTTGAGCGCCCGCTCGATATCCACTGGGTGCGTATCGTGGCCCTCAATGAGATTGCTGTAATAGCAGTTCATCGCCCGAACCAGATGGGCGATCGCGGCGGTCAATCCTTCGGGCAAGCTGCGCCGGAAACCGGCCGCCCTGCTCGCCAGCTCGACGACGAGATCCGCGATCTCGGGCCGCTGGCGCGAGCTTTCACCGATCAGCAGCGGCTCCATGAGCGCAACGTATTCGCCGCGATCTTCTGCCGCCTTGATGGCCGCTTCCTTGTCCGCCTCTCCTTTGTCCATAAGACCTACATTATCAGCGTTTTAGAAAAACGACAGCATAGGATTGGCCGGTTTTCTGGCCGGTTTTCCGGCCGGTTCCTTGGGATGATGCAACCCGGGCGCTGTCGGCGGTCTTAACACCGCATCGCCGAAGCGGCTGCCCCCTCTATAAAAAACCTCTCTGATCAAATACCTGGCGCGATGGCACGGATTCTGCTTCGCGGTGTGTCCATCCTGAACCACCTGCCAGGAGAGACAACCGCATGGGAGCACCGACCCTCGCCCGCGCCGCCGCGGGTCTGCGCAGCGTCCTGAGCGTCACCCCCGGCACCCCCGCCCAACCCGTGCGCCCGAGCGCCGAGCCGCCGGGCTGGTCCCTGACCCGTGTCGAGGACTGGGCAACCATCGAGCGGCTGCTCACCGCCGACCACCCGCCGGTGGGGCTGATGCGGGTGGTCGCCGACAATATCGACGCCTGCCAGCGCTTTCTCGCCGGAGGCAGCGGCGTGGAGTGGATCGCCCTCTGCGATCCGCCCGACGGGCAGAGCCACGATGCGCTGGAAGACCTGCTGGCCACCGCCTTCTTCGACTTCCACACCCTCCCCGCGGACCCCGACCGGCTTGCGGCCGTTCTCGGCCACGCCGCCGGCATGGGGCAACTGCGCCGCCACACCCGGGCTCGTCAGGCGGAGCTGACCGCCGATACCGGCGGCATCCTCGGCGACAGCCCCGGCATCCAGGCTTTGCGCCGGGACCTGGCCAAGGTGGCGCGCTGCCCGGCCACGGTGCTCATCCACGGCGAGAGCGGCTCGGGCAAGGAGCTGGCCGCCCAGGCCATCCACCACGCCTCATCCCGTGCCGCCGGCCCCTTCGTGGCGGTCAACTGCGGCGCCATCCCAACCAATCTGGTCCAGTCGGAACTCTTCGGCCATGAGCGCGGCGCGTTCACCGGGGCACAGCAGCGCCGCTGCGGGCACCTGGAGCGGGCCCAGGGCGGCACCATCCTCCTCGATGAGGTCGGCGAGCTGACCCTGGAGCACCAGGTCAATCTGCTGCGTGTGCTCGAGGAGCGGGCAGTGACCCGGGTCGGGGGCACCGAGCGCGTGCCGCTGGACGTGCGCGTCGTCGCCGCCACCCACGTGGACCTGGCCGCCGCCGTGGAGGCCGGGCGTTTTCGCGAGGATCTTTACTACCGGCTCAACGTGCTGCGCATCGACATCCCGCCCCTGCGCGAACGGGGCGACGACATCGAGCGCCTGGCCCACGTCTTCCTGGAGCGCTTTCGCAGCGCCTACCTCAGCCCGGTGCGCGGCTTCACCGGCCCGGCGCTGGGGGCGCTGCGCCGGCACAGCTGGCCGGGCAACGTGCGCGAGCTGATCAACCGCATCCAGCGCGCCGTGGCCATGGGCCACCGCCCCCTGCTCACCCCCGGCGATCTTGGCCTGGAGGCCCGGCAGGGGCCGATCCGCCAGGTCGAGACCCTGGACGACGCCCGCGCTCGGGCGGAACGGGCGGCGATCCTCGGCGCCCTGGCCCGCTGCGAGCGCAATGTCTCACGGGCGGCCCGCGAGCTGGGCATCTCGCGGGTGACGCTCTATCGCATCATGCACCGCCTGGGGCTGCAGCCATGAGCCGGCGGCGGCGCTGGACCGGCGCCACCCTGGCCGCGCTGCTGGCCACCGCGCCGCTGCTGGCCATCGCCGACACCCCGGAGGCGGTGGGCGCCCCGCCCCCGCCCCAGGAGACCGCCGGCGGGCTGCAGCAACGCACCATCCTCTCGCCGCAGGGTTCGTTCACCGCGGAGCCTTCGCTGAGCTACTCGCAGTCCACCTCGACCCTGGTGGCGATCGACGGCGTCACCATCCTGCCGGCCATCGCCGTGGGACTGATCTCGGTGCGCCAGACCCAGCGCGAGAGCCTCACCGCCGCGCTGGGCCTGCGCTACGGGCTCACCGACCGGCTGGAGGTGGAGACACGCATCCCCTACGTCTACCGCGAGGAGAAGGTGCGCGAGCGCGAGGTGCTCCAGGCGAGCGATACCGCGGGTGTGGTCGAGTCCACCGGCTACGGCCTGGGCGACGTGGAGGCCTCCCTGCGCTATCAGCTCAGCAGCGGCCGCGGCGACGGGGTCATCTTCACCGGCGGCCTGCGGATGAAGAGCCGTACCGGCCGGGACCCGTTCGAGGTGGAGACCACCGAGATCGCCCTCGACGACAGCGACGGCGATGGACCCAACGTCTCCATCTACACCGAACAGCCCACCGGCAGCGGCTTCTATGCCGTCCAGCCCAGCCTCAACTGGGTCTACCCCTCGGAGCCGGCGGTGCTCTACGGCAGCCTGAGCTACCTCTACAACGTCCCTCGCACCGTCACCCTGCGCAGCGGCGATCGCGTACGCATCGAGCCGGGCAGCGCCATCGGGGTGAGCTTCGGCATGGGCCTGTCGCTCAACGACCGCACCTCGCTGAGCCTCGGCTACGACCACACGACGGTGCAGCGCACGCGTACCGACGTGCAAAACCCCGATCCGGAGTTTGGCCGTTTCCAAGTGGGCTCGCTGCTGCTTGGCGCCTCGCACCGGCTCGGCCCGCGCAGCAGCCTGGGGCTTTCCGTGGGCGTAGGGGTCACCGAGCAGGCCCCGGACGTACAGGTCACCCTGCGCCTGCCGGTGCGTTTCTAGGCAGCCCGAGGGCGGCGCTCAGCCGCCCCCGCAGCCGCCGCCACCGGGGGTCTCGATGACGATCCGATCCCCCGCGGCGAGCTCCCGGGTGGCAGTAACTGGACACGAAGGCCATCTTTTTTTAGTCTTCGTGTCTATTACTCCGCGGGTGCTTGCCATGCGCCAGAATACTGCACTCAAGATCCTCAATGCCCAAGCCGATGCGGGCCGCGCCGTCTTTACTCGGCGCGATCTCGACAGTTTGTTCCGCTCGGATCGCACCAAGGCCCGGAAGGCAGGGATCGCTCGGCTGGTCGAAGCCGGCTGGCTAAAGCCCGCTGCCCGCGGGGTCTATGTCTACCCACCCGGATTGCCTCAGGATGGTTACACACTGGAGCGGATTGCCCGGGCCCTGCGCAGGGGTGAGTACAATTACATCAGCCTTGAGTCCGCTCTCTCTGAGTGGGGCGCCATCTCACAAATCCCGCTAGGTCACCTGACGGTCATGACCACGGGCCGCAAGGGGGTTTTTCGGACCGCGTGGGGTACACTCGAATTGACCCACACTGCCCGCCCCGTTCAGGACATCCTTCAGCATACCGTCCACGACAGGCAACGGCCGCTTCGCATCGCCACCCCGGAGGCCGCCTGGCGAGACCTCAAGCGCGTAGGACGCAATACGGAAATGGTGAATCAGGAAGAGCTGCAAGACATCATTCAAGACCGCGCGGAGGCTCTGCTTGGAACTCCGGCAACTGACTGAAGCGGCTCTGGCTGAGATCACCGGTGGCGAGGTCATGCGCCCGGTGATCGAGAAGGAGTTGCTCCACTACGACATCCTCCGCGCGCTGGAACAGAGCAGCCTGCTGGGTCGCCTAACCTTTCAGGGGGGTACCGCGCTGCGGCTGTGTTACGGCTCCGCGCGTTACAGCGAGGACCTTGACTTCGTCGGCGGCCGGGAATTCGCCGCCAGTGACCTCGCCGAACTGGCCGAGGTCATCGAGGCATTCATCGGAAAGCGCTACGGACTGGAAGTACGGGTCAAAGAACCCCCTTCACCGGGAACCCCATCGCCATCGGGCGGGATCACCGTGCACCGCTGGCAGGTTGCACTGGTCACCGCGCCGGCCCGCCCGGACATCCCCAAGCAGCGAATCCGGATCGAGGTCACCAACGTTCCCGCCTACTCCAGCGAGTTACGCGCACTACAGCGTAATTACGCAGCTTTGCCCGATGGCTACGAGGATATCCTCGTTCCCGTGGAATCCATCGACGAGATCATGGCCGACAAACTCCTTTCACTGGTTGCCAACGATCAGCGGATTCGGCATCGCGACCTTTGGGATCTACCCTGGCTGCAACAGCAAGGGATCTCACCTTCCATCGAATGGCTCCAGTTCAAGATCGCCGACTACGGGGTTCGCGATTACGAGGCAAAGCTCGCCCGACGACGGGCCGAACTCCCTTCGATCATCCACGGGGACGCCTTCCGGGAGCAAATGACCCGCTTCATCCCGCCGACCGTCGTGAGACGGACGCTTGAGCGCCCCGGCTTTCTCGACTATCTGCAGCACACGAACCAGCAGCTGCTGGACGCTGTGGCCCGTGGGCTCACGGGAGGCCCCGAGGGGCCGGAATTCCCCATGTAGCGCGGGCACAGGCGGTGCGTCCATCCGAGGGCGGCGCTCAGCCGCCCCCGTAGCCGCCGCCACCGGGGGTCTCGATGACGATCCGATCCCCCGCGGCGAGCTCCCGGGTGGCGGTACCCGGCAGCTCCTCGACGCCGCCGTCGCTGCGCTCGATGGCATTGCGCCCGCACGCCGCATCCCCGCCCCCGGCCAGCCCGAAGGGCGGCACCCGGCGCCGGTTCATCAGCGTGACCACCGTCATCGGCTCGAGGAAGCACAGCCGCCGGATCACCCCCGCCCCGCCGGGATACGCCCCGGCACCGCCGCTGCCGTGGCGGATGGCAAAACACTCGACGCGCACCGGGTAGCGCCACTCCAGCACCTCCGGGTCGGTCAGCCGCGAGTTGGTCATGTGCGTATGCACCGCCGAGCTGCCGGCGAACCCCGGCCCGGCCCCGGCACCGCCGCAAAGGGTCTCGTAGTACTGGTGGCGCTGGTTGCCGAAGGTCAGGTTGTTCATGGTGCCCTGGCTGGCGGCCATCGCCCCCAGCGCCCCGTAGAGGGCATCGGTGACCGCCTGGGAGGTCTCCACGTTGCCGGCGACCACGGCCGCCGGATGGCGCGGGTTGAGCATCGAGCCCTCCGGCACGGCGATCTCCAGCGGCTGCAGGCAGCCGTCGTTGAGCGGGATGTCGTCATCGACCAGCGTGCGGAAGACGTAGAGCGTCGCCGCCCGGGTGATGGCCAGCGGCGCATTGAAATTGCTTGGCAGCTGCTCCGATGTCCCGGCGAAGTCGATGCGCACCCGGCGGGCGGCGTGATCCGGGCGCACCGCCACGCGGATCCGAGCCCCGCTGTCCATCTCGACGGTGAAATCACCGTCGCTGAGCCCATCGATGACCCGGCGCACGTGCTCGGCGGCGTTCTCCTGGACGAACCCCATGTAGGCCTGGACCACCGGCAGGCCGAACTGCTCGACCATCCGCCGCAGTTCGGCCACGCCCTTCTCGTTGGCGGCGATCTGCGCCTTCAGATCGGCGATGTTCTGCGCCACGTTGCGCGCCGGATACGGCCCGGCGCCCATCGCCGCGGTGAACGCCTCCTCCAGAAAACGCCCCCCGGCGACCACCTGCAGGTCGTTGATGAGCACCCCCTCCTCGCTCACGCAGGTGGAGTCCGCTGGCATCGACCCCGGCGTGCGGCCGCCCACATCGGCATGGTGGCCGCGGCTGGCGCAGAAAAAGAGCAGCTCCTCGCCATCCTCGGAGAAGACCGGCGTCACCGCCGTGAGATCCGGCAGGTGCGTGCCGCCGTGGTACGGGTCGTTGAGCAGATAGCAATCCCCGGGACGCATGCTCGCGCCACGGGCGCGCAGGATGGCGCGCACCGACTCCGACATCGAGCCGAGGTGGACCGGGATGTGCGGCGCATTGGCCACCAGGTTCGCCTCGGCGTCGAAGAGCGCGCAGGAGAAGTCGAGCCGCTCCTTGATGTTCACCGACTGCGCCGTGCCGGCGAGCGTCGTGCCCATCTGCTCGGCGACGGAGCGGAACAGGTTGTTGAACACCTCCAGCAGCACCGGATCGGGGCGGCGGGTGTCGACTTGCGGCGTCTGCGCCGGCGCCGCCTGCCCGGCGGTCACCGCGCGGCGCAGGATCAGGTGATCGCAGGCGGTGACCTCGCCCGCCCAACCGGCATCGATCACCGTGGTAGCATTCTCCTCCTGGAGGATCGCCGGCCCCGGGATGCGCATCCCCGGCACCAGGTCGGCGCGGGCGTAGACCGGCTGCTCGGCCATCCGTCGGCCGTCCCAGGCCTGCACCCGGGCCAGTGGCTGCGGCGGGTCCGCCGGTGACGGCGCCTCATCCTCCGGGGCCTCGACGGCCGCGGCGCGGTGGATCGCCTCGACGCTGAGCGCCTCGATCACCCGCGGGCGGTCCTCCAGGACGAAGCCAAACCGCTGCCGGTGGGCCCGGGCGAAGGCCTCGTCCAAGGCGGCCAGATCCGCACCACCAGGGACCACCAGCGCGGTGTCGGTGCCGGCATAACGGATGTGAGCCTGCACGCGCACCGTCGTCGCATCGGCGGCCAGCCCCTGCTCGGCCAGCTCGGCCCGCGCCTCGGCGGTGAGCTCGTCGATCACGCGCTCAAGCAGCGGCGCGCTGGCCGGCTCCAGCGGCGCCTCCACGCTGCGCTGGGCCATGGCGGTGATATCGGCCAGGCCCATGCCGTAGGCCGAGAGCACCCCCGCCAGCGGGTGGATGAACACGGTGCGGATGCCCAGGCAGTCGGCCACGGCGCAGGCGTGCTGACCGCCGGCACCGCCAAAGCAGTTGAGGGCGTAGCGGGTCACGTCGTGGCCGCGCTGCACGGAGATCCGCTTGATCGCCTGCGCCATGTTCTCCACGGCGATGCGCCGAAAGCCGGCGGCCACCGCCACCGGGTCGCGGGCGTCACCCGTCTCGGCGCGGATCCGCTCGGCAAGCTCGGCAAAGCCCTGGCGGACCCCGTCGGCATCCAACGGCTGATCGGCGTCGGGGCCGAAGAGGTGCGGGAAAAACGCCGGCCGGATCAGGCCGAGCAGGACGTTGCAGTCGGTGACCGTCAGCGGGCCGCCCCGGCGATAGGCCGTCGGCCCCGGATCGGCGCCGGCGGAGTCGGGCCCGACCCGGTACTTCATGCCGTCGAAGTGGCAGATGGAGCCGCCGCCGGCGGCGACGGTGTGGATCTGCATCATCGGCGCGCGGATGCGATTGCCGGCGATCTCGGTCTCGAAGGTGCGCTCGTAGGCGCCGTCGTAGTGGGCTACGTCGGTGGACGTCCCGCCCATGTCGAAGCTGATCAGCCGCTCGAACCCGGCCATCGCCGCCGTGCGCACCGCCCCGACGATGCCGCCGGCCGGACCCGAGAGGATGGCGTCCTTGCCCTGAAAGTGCGCGGCACTGGTCAACCCGCCGTTGGACTGCATGAACAGCAGCGGCACATCGCCCAACTCCGCGGTCAGGCGGTCGACGTAGCGGCGCAGCACCGGCGAGAGGTAGGCATCCACCACGGCGGTATCGCCGCGGCCGACGATCTTCATCACGGCGGCGGCCTGCGCACTGGTCGAGACCTGCGTAAAGCCCACCTCGCGGGCGATACGCGCCACCGCCTGCTCGTGCCCGGCGTCCCGCCAGGCGTGCATGAGCACCACCGCCAGCGCCCGATAGCCGGCGGCGTGGGCGGCGGCCAGGCGCTCGCGCACGCAGGCCTCATCCAGGGGGCGGACCACCGCGCCGTCGGCACCCAGGCGCCCGGGGACCTCCAGGACCTCCGAGTAGAGCATCTGCGGCAGGCGCACCCGGCGGTCGAAGAGTTCCGGGCGGTGCTGATAGCCGATGCGCAGCTGATCGGCGAACCCCTCGGTGATGGCGAGCACGGTGGGCTCGCCGCGGTGCTCGAGCAGGGCGTTGGTCGCCACCGTGGTGCCCATGCGCACCGACTCGATCCGCTCGGCCGGGATCGGGGCGTCGGCAGGAAGACCGAGGATGGCGCGGATCCCGTGGAGGGCCGCATCGCTGTACTGCTCCGGGTTCTCGGATAGGAACTTGCGGGCGATCAGACGCCCATCGGGGGCGCGGGCGATGACATCGGTGAAGGTCCCGCCCCGGTCGATCCAGAACTGCCAGCGCTCTCCCGCCGCATGGCCGTCCGTCATGGCCCACTCCCGCGTCCGAACACGACCGGGCATCTTCGCATAGAGCGCGGACGGGAGGCATCCGCGGGGCAGCGGACGGGGTGCAGGGCGCCGCCAGGCAATCGGCGAACGTGGCGCCCCGGGCAGGATTCGAACCTGCGACCTATCGCTTAGGAGGCGATTGCTCTATCCGACTGAGCTACCGGGGCCGGAGCCCAACTTGTACGCATCCGCCCGCCACTGGTCAACCGGCCCGGCGGTGGCGCAGCAAGAGGTTGCGCAGCCGATACAGCAGAAACGCGATCGCGGCGATGGCCAGCAGCAGTGTGACCACGCTGCCGTAGGTACCGAGATACGCCTCCAGCCGGGCCCAATTGGAGCCGGTGGCGTAACCAGCGGCCAGGAGCACCCCGTTCCATAGCGTGGTGCCGAGCAGCGTCAGCAGCAGGAACGGCGCCAGCCCCATGGGCAAGAGCCCGGCCGGGATCGAGACCAGGCTGCGCACAGTGGGCACGAAACGCCCGAAGAGCACGATCCACGCCCCGTGGCGGCGGAAGATCGCGGTGGTCACCTCCAGATCGCGCTCCTGGATCAGGTACCACCGGCTGCCGCGCCGCACGCCGGCCCGGACCCGTTCCCCGCCGATGGCGCGCACTACCAGATAGATCAGCGTCGAGCCCAGGGTCGCCCCAGCGCTGGCGGCAGCCAGGGCGGTCAGCGGATCGAGTTCCGCCCGGTAGACGGCGTAGCCGAGGAACGGCATCACCGCCTCGGGCGCCAGCACGATCATCACCGCGAAGATCCCCACCCAGCCCAGCAGCTCCACGGCCTCGACGATCAACTCCGGCATGCACCCTGCCTCCTCTGCGGTTGGACCCCCGACGCCCGGAGACGCGGGCCGATGCACAGCCTAACAGCCCGGCCCGGGTACCACCCGGGCAACCCCTGTAAGGGCGGGGCAACACCAACAGCATCCACGGCAAAGCGCCGCACTGCGCGGCCTCGGCACCGCCACCCTCGCCAAGCGTTACACCGGCGCAGCACTCGACCCCGCACGACCACTCAGTCGCCGCGTCCGACCAACGCCACATCCCCTTTTTAAACAACATCTTAGGCACCTCGCGCGAAGTTGGCCCGGCAATTGCTTACATCAGGGTGCGGCGCCGCACGTCCCCCCAGGCGGCGCCTCCGCGGAGGCCCGGCCCCGACGGCCGGGCCCCGCGTTAACCACCAACGACCGAGAAGAGGGAACGACATGATCAAGCAGACGACGCTCGCCAGCACCCTGGTCCTGGCCATGGCCCTGAGCGGCAACGCGTGGGCCAACCCGCAAAACACCGTCGAAGGCGAGGAGAACGAGGTCAGCGCCTCCGTCAACGCCGACGCTGAGGGCAGCAGCGCCGCCGCCAGCGAGGGCTCGACGTCCAGCGTCGACAACAGCACCAAGGAGGGGTCCTACAACACGGACAAGACCTACAGCTCGGAGCGGACTTACAACAAGGATGACAACTCCGACAACAGCCTGACCGACTCCCAGAACAGCTCGAGCAGCTCCGAGATGACCTGGAACAAGGACGACAACTCCGACCAAAGCACCAACGTGGCCGACTCGTACAACAGCGACAAGAACTACAGCTCGGAGCGGACTTACAACAAGGACGATAACTCCGATCGCAGCACCAACGTGGCCGACTCGCACAACAGCGAGAAGAACTACAGCTCGGAGTTCACGTACAACAAGGATGACAATTCGGACAAAAGCATCACGGATTCACACAACTCGGAGAAGAACTACAGCTCCGAGCGGACCTACAACAAGGACGATAACTCCGACCACAGCACCAGTGTGGCGGACTCCCACAACGACAACTCGGACCGCAGTGACAACTCGGATCGGAGCCTGACCGACTCCCAGAACGACAACTCGGATCGGAGCTCGAGCGTTGCGGACTCCAACAACTCGGATCGCAGCATCAACGACTCGTTCAACAAGGACTCCAGTGATCACTCGGACAACAGCGTCGCCGACTCCAACAACAAGGACGAAAGCGACAACTCTGACAACAGCATCGCGGACTCCTTCAACACCATGGATTCGCACAACACGATGAAGGACTCGCAGAACGAGATCACCGACTCGTTCAATCACTTCCTCGACATGGAAATGACCGTGGCCAGCTCCGAGCTGCGCGGCACGGTCAGCGGCAACACCCTGCGCATCGGCGGTGACGACGACGCCTGGCTGCACGTCAACAACCGCATGGCGGAAGGCTCGGTCTCCGGCAACGCGGGCATCACCCAGGTCTCGCAGAACGGTGGTGTCGGCAGCCTGATCCAGCAGAACGTCACCATGCAGGGCAACGTGCGCATCAACCCGGCTCAGTAAGGACACGGCCGGCAACAACAAACCGGAACCGGGGCGGGCCCCACCCGCCCCGGCCTCCCGGCAAGGACGTTTCAGCAGGGACAGGACCGCCCGGCAGCGCCGGGCGGACCGCATCGGGAGCATCCTTCATGAACGAGATCAAGCAACAGCGTGGCGGGCGGACCAAAGTCTGGGCACCGGCACTCACCCTCGGCGCAGCGCTGGCGGCCCTGCCCGGGCTCGCGACGGCCGACGCCCTCGCCTTCGAACAACTGCTCGGCACGCCGGTGGCCCCCGCGGCACTGGACGAGCACCGCGGCATGGCGGACACCTTCCGTTACCAGACCAGCACCATCTCGGAACAGGGCACGGTCCTCGGCAACGTTGTGGAGTCGAGCCCCAGCGGCATGAACATCATTCAGGACGGCGCCTTGCGCGACAATCACGGGCTGACCACGATCATCCAGAACTCCGGTCACCACGTGATCATTCAGGAAGCCACCAACATCAACGTGACGGTCACCCCATGATCCGCCGCGCCACGGCACTGGCCACCCTCGGCGCCCTGGCCTGCCTGGCCCTGGCCGCGCCGGCCCCGGCCCACGCGGCGGGGCTGCCCATCCTGCAGCTCGGCGGCGGCCACCACGTCCAGGTGGAGAGCCTGCAGTCGGTGCGCTTCCGCGGCGTGGTCCGCCAGGCCCTGGACTACAGCTGCGGCTCGGCGGCGGTGGCCACCCTGCTCAGCTACCACTACGACCATCCAAAGGGCGAGCCCGAGGTCTTCGCCGGCATGTTCGCGGCGGCGGATCAGGATCTGGTGCGCACCGAGGGCTTCTCGATGCTCGACATGCAGCGCTACCTGGCCGAGCTCGGCTACCGCGCCGACGGCTTCAACCTCACCCTGGCGCAGGTGGCGAAGCTGCGCATCCCCTGCATCGTGCTCATCGACACCGGCGGCTACCTACACTTCGTGGTGATCAAGGGCATTCGCGACGGCCAAGTGCTGGTCGGCGACCCAGCCATGGGCCTGCGCGCCTACAGCGCCCAGACCTTCGAGCAGCTGCGCCGCGGCCCGCTGCTGATCATCCGCGACCGCCACGACCTCGCCCAGTTGAGTTTCAACCCGGACCGCGCCTGGGCCGTACAGACCCGCCTGCCCTTCGAGCACGCCCGCGAGCACCAGGGGCTGAGCGACTTCACCGGCAACCTACGCCGCCCAGGAGCGTGGTGATGGTCATGGCCGCACGCCTCGTTCACCGCACCGGCTGGGCCCTGGGCCTGGCGCTGGGCCTCGCCCTGATCAGCCCCGTTACGGCCGGCGAACCGCCCCACGACCCGTGGGACGGCCTGGCGCGGGTCCCCTCGGCCGAGTTGGAGCAGTGGCGCGGCGGCTGGACCAACAGCGACGGCGTCCTGGTGCGCTTCGGCTTCGAGCAAGCCGTGGCGGTCAACGGTGAGACCCGCGGTAGCATCGGACTGGACCCGATCACCCTGCGCCTCGGCGACCGCGCCGGCGCCCGCCGCGCCGCCCAGGAGATGGCGGAGGCCTTCCGGTTCACGACCACCGACGGCGTGCAGCTGCACATGGGCGATCAGGGAATGGCCCTGGTGCTCCAGAACAGCCTCGACAGCCAGCTGATCCAGGTCCTTCAGGACCTGGACGTCCAGCTCGAGGGGATCCCGGTGGAGCGCCTCGGCCGGCTGGGCGAGCTGATGCAGACGCAGATGCTGGAGGGTCTGCGCTAAGGCGCACGCGCGAGGGCCGGCTCAAGCGTGCTTGAGTGGGCGCCAACGCTTTCGACGGTCGCCTTCCGGGTTATACGCTATGATAACCAACGAGGCCCCCGACAGCCTCGAACTCGCCACCGAAGATCTCCGCCAGCGAGGCCCCGGCCTGCACGTCCACCGGATACCACACTAAGCCCGGCGGACAGGCAGCAGTGCGCACTGCGCGTTAACATGGCGCCATGCAGTTGCAGACGGTCTTTGCGGAGCCCCTCTGAGGCCTGGGGAATGCGACTAACCCAAGAGCAAATCATGGCCATTCATCGTGCTGTCGAGCAAATGACCGGCGGCACAGCACGCGTGCACCTCTTCGGATCGCGGGTTTTCGATGACGCGCGAGGCGGCGACGTCGATCTGCTCGTTACCCTCCCCGAGCCGGTCGACGATGCGACCTGGCTAGCGGCCCGGCTTGAAGCACAGATCAGCCGCGCGCTGGAAGGCCGATCGGTGGATGTCATCCTGAAGGCCCCGAACCTTGAGGTGAGCGCCATCCACCGGATTGCTGAGGAGCAAGGAGTCGAGCTTTGAACCACGAGCAGGCAGAAGAGGCGCGCCTTCAGTTTCTGACCCGGATCGCTGAACGCGAGCGCAGGCACCTGCTCGCAACCGATCAGCGGCTGTTCGAGGCACCATTCACGACGGAGCGAGCGCGCGCCTTGGAGGATCACCCGCAAGAGGCTGAGCGGGTTGACGCCTTTGTGGCGCGCTTCGGCCGGCTCCAGGACACACTTGGTGACAAGCTGATCCCGGCGCTGCTGCGCGCGCTCGGCGAGCGCGTAGGTCCTGCCCTCGATAACTTGGATCGTGCCGAACGGTTCGGCTGGATTCCTTCCAGCGACGACTGGTTCGCGGTCCGCAAACTGCGCAACCAGATGGTGCATGAGTACATCGAGGACCCGGCGGTCCTTGCCGATGCCCTTCAGCGAGGGCACGCGTACGTGCCGGTGCTGGCACAGGTGACGGACAGCCTGATTGCGATCACAAAAGAGCGGGGTTGGGCGTAACCCGGGCCGTCCGCGACCCCGGGAGCTAAGATCCAGAGCCTCCCTGCTCGATTTCGGTGCTAAAATGGATACTAAATCAAGTACCCGAGGTCGTACTGATGGAGAACGTCATTTCCGCACAAGAGATCAAGCGCCGTGGCATCAGCGCGGTGGATCAGGCATTGAAGAACGGGCCGGTGCACGTCATCCAGCGCAACCGGCCCCGCTACGTGATCCTGAGCGAGGAGTCTTACCAGCGCTTGTCGGAGGGTACCCAGGCCCGGCAAAGGCTATGGGATCGCCTGCTAGGGGATGACGAGGCATACGGCGCAGCGCGCAACCGTGCGGAGCTGGACCGTGAGCTGCAATCAGAGCGCGAAGGCTGGCGCGATTAATGCGTGTTTTTCTGGACGCCAGCGCCATCATCTATCTGCTGGAGGGAGACAGGCAGACCCGGGACGCCACCCGGCAGGTGCTTGGGGGACTGGAACGCGGCTCTGACGAACCGCCGGTGCTGATGGCCTCAGCCTTGAGCCGGCTGGAGTGCCGGGTGCGCCCGCTGCGAGAATCCGACACGCAGGCATTGGAGCGACTGGATGGCTTCCTCGACGACCCGGGGCTCTCGGTGATAGCGCTGGACACCGCCGTGCTGGACAGGGCTACGGAGCTGCGCGCCCAATACAGGCTGCGCACACCCGATGCGATCCAGGCAGCTTGCCTGCTTACGGTGGACCCGAGGGGCGCGTTCGTCACGGGGGATGGCGACTTCGAGAAAGTCCCCGGCCTGCACGTCCACCGGATACCACACTAAGCCCGGCGGACAGGCAGCCATGCGCACTGCGCGTTAACATGACGTCATGACGCAAGATCGCACCGAGGCCATCCAGCAGGCCGTCCAGCCCGTCCTGGCAGCCTTCCCGGACGTGCAGGCCGCCTTCCTATTCGGGTCCCACGCGACGGGGCACGCCCGGGCAGACAGTGACGTCGACCTGGGCCTCGCCGGGCCGCCGGAGCGCCTCGAGGCACAACGCCTGGACCTGCTGACGGAGCTGACCCGGGCCGGCCTTGAGCGCATAGACCTGGTCCTCCTGGAACGTGCCGATCCGGCCCTGCAGTTCGAGGCCGTCCGCCACAACTGCCTAATCTACGCGCGGCCCGACTTCCAGCGCGGGACCTATTTCTCGCGCATCGTCCGCGAATACTGGGACCTTGAGCCGTATCTGCGCGTCCAGCGCGCCGCCCTGAAACGGAGGCTCCGCCGTGGTGCAAGCCGAGATCATCCGCCGGCGCCTTGACGCGCTGACCGACCTCCAGCATCACCTGGACGACCTGCGGGCGCTTCAGGCGGTCTTTGCGGAGTTCCTCTGAGGTCCGGAGAACGCGGTTGCCCCCTCGCCCCACCTGTGGTTCCATAAATGCTCACAACCTGAACATCCCTCGCCGGACGGGCCTTCCTCAGGCGTCACCGTCCCGGCGGTAGCGTGCCCAAACGCTCTACCCCCTCTGCACGAGCCAGCCGAAGCCCATGGAGACCACTGACCTTACGGGGAAGTTGCGTGGGCAGCTTGAGAGGGAGCGTGGCCTTATAGCCTGCGCCTATCTCTACGGCAGTCGCGCGACCGGGCAAGCTCGGGACGATAGCGATGTCGACCTCGCCGTCCTCTTCCGCGATCCACAGCAGCCTGCGCTGGTCTGCCCCGCCGCCCGCTTGGCTCAGAGACTGGAGCAAGCCATCAGACGCCCGATTGACCTGATTGACGTCGAGCAGGCGCCGGTCGACCTGGTGCACCGCATCCTGCGCGATGGCATCCTGTTGCTCGATGCCATCCCGGAACGACGGATCGCTTTCGAGGTCGATGCGCGGAATCGCTACTTCGACCTGCTGCCTTACCTGCAGGAATACCGACGGAGTTCTGCCGCGTGACCGATCACCCCCTGCTCGACAAGAAACTAGCTTTTATCGAGAGCCGGGTCCAGGAGCTTCGGGAACTCGCCCAGCCCGAGCTGGTCGGCCATGACCTTCGAGAGACGCGCTTTGTCGAGCACACGCTGCAGCTGGCCATCCAGGCAGCGCTAGATGCAGCCTCCCAGGTAGTCTCCGCGAAACGGCTGGGAGAACCGGAGACCAACCGCGCTCTTTTTGAACATCTCGGCCGCTACGGCATTATCGAGCCCGACTTGGTCGACCCCCTGGCGGCAATGGCTGGCTTCCGCAATGTGCTGGTTCACGGCTACCAAGAAGTCGATGCGCGGATCGTCCGGGACGTCGTGGAAAACCACCTAGATGATCTTCTGGCATTCGTCGAGGCGCTTCGAGGCCAGCTCCTCTGACCCCGCGCGGACTCCTGGGCTTCCAACCAGGCCTGCATATCTGCGGTACGCGGCTGCCGGGTCAGCGCCGCGACGCATGGACTCGGTGACCGGCGGTTGCCCCCTCGCCCCACCTGTGGTTCCATGAGCGCTCATAACCTGAACATCCCTCGCCGGACGGGCCTTTCTGAGGCGTCACCGTCCCGGTGGTAGCGTGCTCAAACGCCCTACCCCCGGCCCCCTACGCCCCTCACGGAAACGCCACCGCATGGATTCCGAAGAGCTCCGTCTGTCCGAGGCGAAGCCAGGGGGTCTCCAGCGAACGAGCAAGCGGTCAAGCCCATCCTGGGCATGCATGAACCTGTGCCGTACAATATCGTTGTCATTGCCATACACCCCGAGAGAGGGGGGGGGGGATGCCCGCATGGAACAGGAAACCACCAAGGTGACGGTGCGCCTGCCCAAACAGGATGTGGAGTTCGCGAAGGCCTATGCCAAGGCCCACGGCATGAGCGTTACCGAGGTCATTGATCGCCATCTGCGTCGCCTTCGCGCGCTGGAGGGGCATGTGCCAAGTGCCGAGCTGGAGGCCATTACCGGCCTGATCCCCCCTGATGTGGATCCTGTGAAGGTTTATCACGACCACCTGCACCACAAACACCAATCGTGATCATGCTCGACCTGAACGTCCTGCTGGACGTTCTGCAAAAGCGAGAGCGACACTATCGCGTCTCGGCGGCTGTACTAGAACAGGTGCTGCGTGGTGATGAAGAGGGTGCAATCAGCGCACATGCGGCAACCACGGTGTACTACCTCGCTGCACGGTATGCGGATCGCACCTCGGCCGATCAGGCATTGAGCTGGCTGCTCCAGCATTTGCACGTATGCGCAGTGGGACGCGTCGAGCTCGAACGAGCTCAATCCCTCGGTTGGGCGGATTTCGAAGATGCTGTGGTAGCGGCCACTGCGGAGCGCGCGGGTTGCACCTCCGTTATCACGCGCAACGTCAAGGATTTCGCCGGATCGCCCGTACCCGTGCTGACACCGCAGGAATTCCTCCTGCGTTAAGGGCGGTTCTCCGGCCGGCTCAGGGCCTCCATCGCCGAGAGGGTCGACTCCAACAGGTCTGGACACGGTAGGTGAACGGTCATCCAGGGCGCAGCGAAGCGCCCGCGGTGTCGAGCTGGTGCTTACCACCGGCCGTCTCACCGTCGCCCGAGCCGCTCGACCCACAGTGGATGATAGAAACACCTGATGAGCCAGG
>NZ_JAJNRE010000003.1:0-192809 GCF_022228025.1 Halorhodospira sp. 9622
CGAACCGTCTCGGCAGAAGGACTGCGCTGCTCGGCACGCTCAACGGCACCCCAGCGGCCCGACCCCCCCCCGGCCAGGGGCGCAGGCGGTCTCGGCAGACCGCCGCCGGGGCCCCGGTAAAAGGGCCCCGGCGAGCGGCTTAGGCGCCGCCCTGCTCCGTCGTGCCGGCCGAGGGGGCATCGCCGTTGCGTCGCCAGATGTCGTAGTTGAGGGCGCCCGCAAAGCTGACCCAGGCCAGATAGGGGATGAACAGCAGCCCGGCCAGCCAGTCCGCGGCCAGGAACGCCGCCGTGGTCAGCAGCACCGAGACCCACAGCGCCCCAAGCACCACCAAGCCGCCGAAGAGCTGCTGCAGACCGAAGAAAACCGGCGTCCACAGCGTGTTCAGAGCGATCTGCAGCGCCCACAGGGCCAGACCGAGGGCCAGGACCTCGGAGCCGGACAGGGCCACCCGCCAGGCGGCCACGGCAATGGCCAGGTAGAGCACCGTCCACGCCACCGGGAACAGCCAGTTCGGCGGCGTCCAGGTGGGCTTGTCCAGCTCCTCATACCAACGCCCGGGACCGAACATGGCCCCGGTGGCGGCCGCCGCCATGCAGGCGCCGAGAAACGCGACAAAAATCAAAAGACTCACTGCAGCCACTCCTTGATCTGCTCGGGTTCAGGAACCGACCCGCTGTGGACCAGCCGCTCGTCCACCACCACGGCCGGTGTCGACATGACGCCGTACTGGATCAGGGCCTCCGGCCCCGTCTCCTTGTGTACCTCTGCGGCCACACCCAGATCAGCAGCCATCTGCTCGATCCGCTCGGCGGTGTTGTTGCACTTGGCGCAGCCACTGCCCAGCACCTTAATGATGGTCATGGGATCCGTTCCTCCTATGCATCGTTCATGGTAACGGCCTGCCGCCGTCCTCACACCCCGGCAAATAGTAGCGGCTCCACGGCATTGAGCAGCCACCCCGCCAGGGTGAAGGCGAACAGCAGCAGGACGAAGAAGATCGCCAGCAACCGCCACTGCATCACCTGCTTGAGCAGCACGAACTCCGGAAAGCTCGCAGCGACGGTGCTCATGCAGAAAGCCAGGGTGGTGCCGATGGGCAGCCCCTGGATAATCAGGCTCTCCATCACCGGCACCACACCCGTGATGTTGGTGTACAGCGGAATGGCGACCAGCACCGCCGCAGGCACCTGCCACCAGTGACCGGCACCCAGGTGCTCCTCGATCCAGCCCTCGGGGACGAAGCCGTAAAGCGCCGCCCCGAGGCCGACACCGATCAGGACCCACTTCCAGACCCGCGCGAAGATCTCCCCCACCTCGCGCCGGGCAAAGTCGTGGCGCTGGCGCAGGGTCAGCCGCGTCGCACCGGCAGCGCCGTCAGCCGGCGCACTGCCCTCGGCATAGGCCTTGGCCAGGAACGGTTGCAGGTAGCGCTCCGCGCGAATGGCGTCGAGAAACGCCCCGCCGAGCATTCCGATCAGAAAACCGACGGCGATGTAGATATCAGGGTCAGCTCCCAGCCCAGCAGCCCCCAGAGCAACACCACGGCCACTTCGTTGATCATCGGCGAGGTGATCAGGAAGGCCATGGTCACCCCGATAGGGATCCGCGCCGTGGTGAAGCCGATGAACACCGGCACGCTCGAGCAGGAGCAGAACGGGGTCACGGCTCCGAACGTCGAGCCCAGGAAGTAGCCGGGGACGCGATTGCGCCCGGCCAGGAAGGCGCGGACCCGCTCGACGTTCAGCGACGCCCGGGCCAGAGCAATGACGTAGATCAGCACCGCCAGCAGGGCGAAGATCTTCGCCGTGCTCTCAACGAAGAAGTGCGCGGCATCGCCGAACGGCGTGCCGGCCTCGATGCCCAGCAGGTCGTGGACGATCAAGGTGGCGAGATGAGCGAAGAGTTCAAGCATGATGGACGGCTGTCAGTTCGGGATCGGCAGCCATTGTCATATACGCCTAAACATATATCAAACACGGCACAGGTTCCCGCAGCACGCTCTGCGGGCTAGGATGACCTCAAACCTTTGGCAACCCTGCAACAGGAGGCGTGGAACCATGGAGATCGCCGGCGAGACCCACCGCGGCCACCAGCGACCTCGCAACGAGGACCGCATCGACTGGGACGAGGGCGCCGGCGTCGCGGTGCTCGCCGACGGCATGGGCGGGCTGCCCTACGGGGCCGAGGCGGCGCGGCTGGCGGTGGAGGCGGTGATCCGCATCGCCCGCACCCACCACGGCAGTGACCACACCTGGCTGGAGTCCGGCGGGGAGCCGGCGGATCTGGTCCAGCTGGCCAACCGCGCCGTGCTCTCCTATACCGAGCGCGACCGCCGCTACGAGGGCATGGGCACCACCCTCGCCCTGCTCTGCGCGGCCCCCGACGAAGTGGCCCTGGCCCATGTGGGCGACTCCCGCATCTACCGCTTCCGGGACGGCCGCCTGGAGCGGCTCACCCGGGACCACACGCCGGTCCAGCGCGCGGTCGAGACGGGGGCGATGACCGAGGCCGAGGGGCGCCGCTCGCCGGAACGCAACGTCCTCGAGCGCGCGCTCGGCGCGGTGACTTGGGCCGAGCCCGACGTCACCCGCCTGCCGCGCGACCCCGGGGATCTGTTCCTGCTCTGTTCCGACGGCCTGACCGAGCCTCTGGAGGACGCGGCGATCGGTGCCATCCTGACCGAGGAGGACCGCTCGCTGTCCCAGCGCGCCGGGGATCTGATCGAAGCCGCCCTCGATGCCGGCGGGCCGGACAACGTCTCGGTGGTGTTGGTCCGCACCTGAACCGCCCGGCTAGCGCCGGCGCTTGCGCTTCTTCTCGCGCTTCTTGGCGTGGTGGATGACCCGCTGGCGCCGGCGGCGCTGACGCTCGGTGAGCTGGTTGGGCTTGTCGGCGAAGGGGTTCTCGCTGGCCCGGCACTCGATGCGCACCGGCGTGCCGTACAGGTCGAAGGCGTCGCGGAAGAAGTTCTCCAGGTACCGCATGTAGGCCCGCGGCAGCCGCTGCACCTGGTTGCCGTGGACGACGATCACCGGCGGGTTATGCCCGCCCTGGTGGGCGTAACGCAGCTTGATCCGCCGCCCGCGGGAGAGCGGCGGCTGGTGGTTGGCGAGCGCCTCCTGCAGGGCCTCGTTGAGTTCCGGGGTGGCCAGATCCCGGTGGGCGGCCGCATGGGCCCGGTCCACCGACTCCAGCAGCAGCCCCACGCCACTGCCGTGCAGAGCCGAGACGAAGTGGTGGCGTGCAAAACCGAGGAAACCGAAACGCAGATCGAGATCCCGGCGCACCTTGCGGCGCTGATCGGGATCGAGACCGTCCCACTTGTTGATAACCAGCACCAGGGCCCGTCCGGCCTGCAGGACATGCCCGGCCAGGTGGGCGTCCTGCTCGGTGATCCCCTCTTGGGCATCGGTCACCAGCACCACCACCGAGGCCCGCTCGATGGCCTCCAGCGTCTTGACCACGCTGAACTTCTCGACGGTCTCCTGGACCCGCGCCCGGCGCCGCACGCCGGCGGTATCGATCAGGGTGTAGTGCTGCCCGTCGCGCTCGAACGGCACGGCGATGCTGTCGCGGGTAGTGCCCGGCTCGTCGTAGACCACCACCCGCTCCTCGCCGAGGAGCCGATTGACCAGGGTGGACTTGCCCACGTTGGGCCGGCCGATCAGCGCCACCGGGATGCCGTGCCCGGCGGCGACCTCCCCCTCCTCCGGCTCGGCGGGCGGGAGCGCAGCGAACACGGCGTCGAGCAGCTCGCCGACACCGCGCCCGCGCGTGGCGGCGATGCTGTGAACCGGCTGCAGGCCGAGGCCGTGAAAATCGGCGGCGGCCACCCCGGCCTCGAGGCCGTCGGTCTTGTTCACCGCCAGGAACACCGGCACCTGCGCCCGCCGCAGCTCGGCGGCGATCTCTTCATCCCCGACGGTGCTACCGGCCCGCCCGTCGACCAGGAAGACCACGGCGTCGGCTCCGGCGATGGCGGTGCGGGCCTGTTCGTGCATGCAGCCGCCCACTCCCTCGAGCTCCTCGCCCATCCCACCGGTATCGACCACCACGGCGTGACTGCCGCGATGGCGCACGACGCCGTACTGCCGGTCCCGGGTCAGGCCGGGGTGGTCGGCCACGAGGGCGTCCCGGCTGCCGGTGAGCCGGTTGAACAGGGTCGATTTGCCGACGTTCGGCCGCCCGACCAGGGCGATTACCGCAGACATTGGGCGTTCCCCGCATTGGCTGGGACAGGATGACCGCGCTGGAAAGGCGGTCCGAGGGCGGGGATTATAACGGACGGGGCAACGGCCCGTGAGCCGCTGCCCCCCTGGGAAGGTCAAACCATGGCGTCGATCTCGCCACCGGCGTCCAGATCGTCGACGCCACCGGAGGCGTCGTAGCTGGCTGCCCCACCATCGTCCTCAAAGGACTCGGTGCTGGTGCCCACGTCCTCGCCGCCGGCGATCGAGGAGATGTCCACCGTGTCGGCCCCGCCAGCGGCTTCACCACCGAACTCGGAGCCGCCAGCGCCCTCCATCTCCTCACCCTCGAAGGGGTCGTCACCACCGGCGCCCTGGGACGGCGGCGGCATGCTCGGCGCCCCTCCGCCAACTGCTCCTACTGCAGACATCACTACCTCCTGCGTTTCGTATCACTCGGGCCGGGCTCTCTACCCGCCTATCCGGCACTCCATTGCCGGTTGCGGCCATCCGGTTCCGGCGCCCGCTCCGCGCCATCCGCCCTCAAGGGGCTTGTGGCACGGAGCGTTTCCGGATATGCGTGGGACCTGCAACCCACGTGCCGGGTTCCAGATCCCACTTCTGCCTACACCCCTGTTGTCGTCGGCTGCCAGGCCAACTTGAGGGCCTCAGGAGGACGAACTGGTGGTGGAGGGGCTGAATCGTTGCCCCGCCCAGGCATCCACCCGGAAGTGCTTGCGATTGAGCTGGAAGACCAGCCAGATCGTGGCCGCCTGGACCACCAGGGCGATGGCCGTCAGCGCCCAGTAGGCGACCCCGTAGGCCTCGATGACACCGTGGTGGGCCAGGCCCAGGTTGGTGAAGAAGTGGATCATCACCGCCAGCGCCACGCCGGGGCAAACCAGGGTGTAGGAGCCGGCGGAACGCTCAGGGCCGACTACGAAGCGGCCGAAGTAGTTGAAGCGGCGCAGCACCACCCAACCGAGCAGCAGCAGCGCGACCTGCGCAGCCAGGAAGTAGGTGAGCAGACCCAGGGTCTGGATACCACCGGCCTCGGCGCCGAAATGGGCCTCGATGCCCGCCGTCTGGCGCACCAGGGTGATGCCGATGATCGTCAGCACGGGAACGCCGATCCACAGGCTCGGCGCGCTGACCGGATTGGCGTTCTGCTCCATCATCGCGCGCACGCCGAGGACCAGCATGACGGCGCCAGTGATCACCGCGGCGATCAGGAAGAAGCTCGACAGCGCCAGACTGAACGCCGCTGTCGCCGGCACGCTGCTCATCCCCGCCGGCGCGGCCAGCCCCACGCCGACCATCGACAGCGCGAAGGCAGGCAGGGCCTGGGCCAGGCTGTTGTCGGCGGCGCAGTCGCAGTCGCTCTCGGTGAGCACCCGGCCCCAGAAGTCGCCGAGCTGGCGCAGAGCCCAGCCGCCGACGATCAGGAAGGCGACCATGGCCGCGGGGAAGAGCCACTCCACGATGGCCGACAGCCCCGGGACAAAGACCATGCCGAGCACGAAGCCGACATTGATGGTCATCGCCACGGTCAGCGGCGCGGCCAGCAGCTGCACCTCGGTGCGGTTGCCGCGCATGTTCTTGCGGTAGGCGTCGGTCTGCAGGAACCGCCGATGCTCGCGGATGTTCCAGAACAGCAGACGAAAATGGATGAAGGCCATGGCCAGGATGCCGGCCCAGGCCAGTACGATGGCCGTTTGCAGGCCGGCGTGACCGCTGCCCAGCGCCGCCACGATATCCTCGAAGAAGGGCACCATGCCCTCGTAGGGCACCCAGAACATCAGCCACATGAAAAACGATACGGTCAGCCCCCCGGCGCCCAGGGCAGCGAGCCAATACAGCGGGGAGTAGTTCTCCCCGAGGTCTCTGGGCAGTCGATGAAGCATGCTCCCTCCTTTGCGTTGTCAGGTTGCGTATCCAGCGACTGGCGAACGTATCAACGTTCTTGAATACGATGGTATGCGCATATTTGAAACTATGTCAAAGGGCGCGGGGCTTCGGTAGCGCGATGGCTCAGGAGGAGAGGAAGGCGGCGGCCATCAGAGCCCGGGTATAAGGGTCCTGCGGAGCGGCGAAGACCGCCTCTGCTGGCCCGCGCTCAACCACTCGGCCGGCCTGCATGACCAGGACCTCATGAGCCAGGGCGCGGACGACCTGGAGGTCGTGACTGATAAAGAGGTAGGCGAGGCCGCGGCGACGTTGCAGATCGCGGAGCAGGTCGATGATCTGGGCCTGCACCGAGACATCCAGCGCCGAGGTGGGCTCATCAAGCACCACGACCTGCGGTTCGAGGATCAGCGCCCGGGCGATGGCGATCCGCTGACGCTGTCCGCCGGAGAACTCGTGGGGGTAGCGGTGGCGGGTCTCCGGGTCGAGGCCCACCTCCGCGAGCACGCGCACGATCCGCGCAGTCCGCTGTTCACGACTCAGACGTGGATGGTGTAGGTCGAGCCCCTCGCCGACGATATCGCCTACGGCCATGCGCGGCGACAGGCTGCCGTAGGGATCCTGGAAGACGATCTGCAGGGCGCTGCGGTAGGGGCGCAGCTGCCGCGCCGTGCGCCCCTGGAGTTCATCACCGCGGAAGCGGATCGAGCCACTGCTGCGCTCAAGCCGCAGCAGCGCCAGGCCCAGGGTCGACTTGCCCGAGCCGCTCTCCCCCACCACGGCCACGGTCTGCCCGGCACGCAGGGTGATGTCGATGCCATCGACGGCCCGCACCCAGTCCACCGGCCGGCGCAGCAGACCGCCGCGCACCGGGAAGTGCACACGGACCCCCGCCCCGTGGAGGAGCACCGGCGCCTGGGCGTCCGTTGCCACCGGCTCGCCGGCGGGCCGGGCCGCGAGCAACTGCCGGGTGTACGGATGCTCGGGTCGGCTGAACAGACGCTGCACCTCGCCCCGCTCGACGATCTCGCCCTGGCGCATGACACAGACCCGATCAGCGACTAGGCGGATCACGTCCAGATCGTGGGTGATGAACAGCAGGGCCATGCCCAGCCGCGCCTTCAGGTCGGCGAGCAGGCTAAGGATCTGCGCCTGCACGGTCACGTCGAGGGCGGTGGTGGGCTCGTCGGCGATGAGTAGATCCGGCTCGTTGGCCAGGGCCATGGCGATCATCACGCGCTGACGCTGCCCGCCGGAGAGCTGATGCGGATAGGCGCTGAGCAGCCGCTGCGGATCGGGGAGTTGGACCTGTTCAAGCAGCCCCCTCACCCGCCTTCGGGCCGCCACCCGATCCATACCGCGGTGGACGAGCAGCGTCTCGCGGATCTGCTTCTCCACCGTGTGCAGCGGATTGAGGGAGCTCATCGGTTCCTGGAAGATCATGCCGATGCGCCCGCCGCGGTGCTCGCGCAGCACCGGCTCGGGGGCGCCGAGCAGCTCGCGGCCGCGGAAGCGGATCGAGCCGGCCGGGTGCCGCGCCCATGGATAGGGCAGGAGCTGCAACACCGAATGGGCGGTGACCGACTTGCCCGAGCCGCTCTCCCCGACCAGCCCCACGGTCTCGCCGGCGGCAATATCCAGATCCACGCCGCGCACCGCCGGCGCGCCATCGCCGAAGGCCACCTGCAGACCGCGGATGCTCAGCAGCGGTTCAGCCACGCCCGGCCTCCTGCGCCCTGCGCGGGTCGAAGGCGTCGCGGGCCGCCTCGCCGACAAAGATCAGCAACGAGAGCAGCAGCGCCAGGCTGACGAAGGCCGAGATGCCCAGCCAGGGGGCGTGCAGATTGTCCTTGCCCTGTTGCAGCAACTCGCCGAGCGACGGCGACCCGGGCGGCAGACCGAAGCCGAGGAAATCCAGCGAGGTCAGCGTGGTGATCGAGCCGTTCATGATGAACGGCAGGAAGGTCAGCGTGGCCACCATGGCGTTGGGCAGCACATGGCGGAACAACACCCGCAGGTGCCCGGCCCCCAGGGCCCGCGCCGCCTTGACGTACTCCAGGTTGCGGGCGCGCAGCACCTCGGCGCGCACCACCCCCACCAGGCTGACCCACTGGAACAGCAGCAGGATGAACAGCAGCCACCAGAAGCTCGGCTCGATCAACGCCGAGGCGATGATGATGATGTAGAGCGCCGGGAGACCGGACCAGATCTCCACGACGCGCTGGCCGAACAGATCCGTCTTGCCCCCGAAGTACCCCTGCAGCGCCGCCACCACCACCCCGATCACCGAACTGGCCACGGTCAGCAGCAGGGCAAAGACCACCGAGATGCGGAAGCCGTAGAGGATACGCGCCGCCACGTCGCGCCCCATGTCGTCGGTACCGAGCCAGTTCTCCGCCGAAGGCGGCGCCGGGGCCGGCTCTGCCAGGCCGAAGTGCACCGTGTCATAGCTGAAGCGGATCGGCGGCCACAGCGCCCAGCCCCCCGCCTCGATCAACTCCTGCACATGGGGGTCGCGATAGACCGTCTCGGTGGGCAACTCACCGCCGAAGGTGGTCTCGGGGATCGACTCGACCACGGGAAAGTGGAGGCTGCCCTCGAACCAGACCACCAGCGGCCGGTCATTGGCGATGAGCTCGGCGAAGAGGCTGAGCACGAACAGCCCGACGAAGATCCACAGCGCCCACCACCCCCGGCGATTGGCGCGAAAGCGGGCCAGGCGACGCTGATTGATCGGCGACAGCGACCCGAGCACCGGCTCAGACCTCCCGGGTCTCGAAATCGATGCGCGGATCGACGGCGACGTACATCAGGTCGCCGACGAGATTCAGCACCAGCCCGAGCACGGTGAAGATGAACAGCGTCCCGAACATGACCGGGTAATCCCGGTCCACGGCGGCCTCGAAACCGAGCAGCCCGAGCCCCTCCAGCGAGAAGATCACCTCGATGAGCAGTGCGCCGGTGAACAGCGTCGAGACGAAGGCCGCCGGGAAGCCGGCGATGACGATGAGCATGGCGTTGCGAAAGACGTGCCCGTAGAGCACCCGGCGCTCGGTCACCCCCTTGGCCCGGGCGGTCACCACGTACTGCTTGTGGATCTCTTCCAGGAAGGAGTTCTTGGTGAGCATGGTCAGACCGGCGAAGCCACCGATGACCATGGCCAGCACCGGCAACGCGATGTGGTGCAGGTAGTCGAGGATGCGCATGGGCCAGGAGAGCTCCGCCCACCCCTCGGAGACCAGCCCACGCAGAGGGAAGAGATCCAGGTAGGTGCCGCCGGCGAAGAGGATGATCAGCACGATCGCGAACAGGAAGCCGGGCACGGCGTAGCCGACGATCACCAGCGCCGAAGTCCAGACATCGAACGGCGAGCCATCGCGCACCGCCTTGCGGACCCCGAGCGGGATGGAGATGAGATAGACCAGCAGCAGGGTCCACAGCCCCAGGGAGATCGACACCGGCAGCGCCTCGACGATCAGCTCCAGGACGGACTGGTCGCGGTAGAAGCTATCGCCGAAATCGAGGGTGAGATAATTGCCCATCATGGTGAGAAAACGCTCATGGGCCGGCAGGTCGAAGCCGAACTGCCGCTCGAGCTCGGCGAGCAGCTCCGGATCCATGCCGTGGGCGCCGCGGTAGCCACCGCCGGCCTCGGCGAAGGCGGCGCCCACCTCGCCCCCGGAGCCGGCCACCCGCGCGGTGGCCTCGACCCCGGTGCCGGCCAGCTCGGCACTGATCCGCTCGATGGGCCCACCCGGGGCGGCCTGGACGATCAGGAAGTTGATGACCATGACCCCGAGCAGGGTCGGGATCATAAGCAACAGGCGGCGCAGGATGTAGGCCGGCATGGTCCCCATCGGCTATCGGACCGAACGCGGGCCGTTGGCCTCGCGCAGTCGCTGCTCCCTCTGCGGATCGACCCACCAGGTGTCGAAACCCAGGCCGTAGTCGGGGGCGATCTCCGGCCGCCCGAACTTGTCCCAGTAGGCGACCCGGTGCACCGGGGTGTGCCAGTTGGGGATGACGTAGTGACCGGCGAGCAGGACCCGGTCCAGGGCACGCGTGAGCTGCACGAGCTCATCGCGCCCATCGGCGGTGACCAGCCGCTCGACCAGCTCATCGACCACCGGGTCGCGCACACCGGCGTAGTTCCGACTACCCCGCTGCTCGGCGGCCGCCGAGCTCCAGTACATCGCCTGCTCGTTGCCCGGCGAGGGCGACTGCGGCAGGACCACAACGGCCATATCGAACTCGAAGTTATCCAGCCGGTACTGATACTGCGTGGTGTCCACGGTGCGCACCCGGGCCAGCACCCCGATGCGCCGCAGGTTCTGGACGAACGGCAGGGCCACCCGTTCGAAACTAGGGTTGACCAACAGAAGCTCGAAGGCCAGCGGCCGGCCACTGTCCTGGTGACGGAGGATGCCGTCCTCCCCCACCGACCATCCAGCCTGCTCGAGGATGCGCAGCGCGCGCAGGAGGTTGTCGCGATTCCACCCGGAGCCGTCGGTCACCGGCGGCTGGTACGGCTCGAAGACCGCCTCGGGGAGCTCGTCGCGATAGGGCTCGAGGATCGCCCACTCGGCTTCACTGGGCGCGCCACGCGCAGCCAGCTCGGAGTTCTCGAAATAGCTGGCCGTGCGCGCGTAGGCCGAGTGGAAGAGCTGCCGATTGGTCCACTCGAAATCGAAGGCGTAGCCGAGCGCCCGGCGCACTTCGCGGTCCTCGAAGACCGGGCGGCGGGTGTTGAAGACGAACCCCTGCATGCCCGCCGGGCGGCGGTGCTCGATCTCCTCGAGCACCATGCGGCCGTCGCGACGCGCGGAAGTCTCGTACCCCGTCGCCCAGTGCCTTGCGGTGTTCTCCTCGCGCAGATCGAACTCCCCGGCCCGAAAGGCCTCGAGGGCGACGGTGGCATCCCGGTAGAAGTCGTAGCGCAGACGATCGAAATTGAACCGACCGCGGCGCACCGGCAGGTCCTCGGCCCAGTAGTCGGTCACGCGCTCATAGGTGATGCTGCGCCCGGGGCGGGCCTCGGCGATGCGGTACGGGCCGCTGCCCAGGGGCGGCTGCATGGTGGTCCGGCTGAAGTCCCGCTCCTCCCAGTAGTGCTGCGGCAGCACCGGCAGCTCACCCATGATCAGCGGCAGCTCGCGATTGCCGGCGTGGGCGAACTCGAAGCGCACCCTGTGCCGATCCAGCGCCTCGGCCGACTCCACATGGCGGTAGTAGGAGCGCAGCCGGGGGTGACCGTGCTCACGCAATAGTTCGAAACTATAGACCACGTCCTCGGCGGTGATCGGCTCCCCGTCGTGGAACTGCGCCTCTTCGCGCAGATGGAACGCCACCCAGTCATCATCCTCGCCCACCTCGACACGCTCGGCGATGAGCCCGTAGACGGAGAACGGCTCGTCCTCGGCGTGAGCCATCAGCGTATCCACCACCAGCCCCAGACCCGGCGGCTTGGTACCGCGCAGGATGTAGCCGTTGAGGCTGTCGTAACTGCCGCGGGCCTCGCGGATGACGGTCCCGCCCTTGGGCGCGTCCGGGTTGACGTAGTCAAAGTGCGAGAAATCCGGCGGGTACTTGGGCTCGCCGTGCAGCGCCAGGCCTTGCACCCCCGACGAGCCCGGCGCTGCCCCGACGATGGCCGGCAGCTGCACCGCGGCCACCAGGCAAGCCGTGCCCAGCAGCCAACGCGCCAGGCGGGCCCAGGCGCGGCCGCTGGGACGGGGGAAGGCGTGCATGCCGGTCATGTTATCATCCCCGGCGTTTCGCCCCTGGGCACGCGCACGCAAGCAACAGTTGCCGGAGAGCAGATATGGGATTCCTGCAGAACAAGCGCATCCTCGTGGTCGGTGTCGCCAGTGACCGCTCCATCGCCTGGGGCATTGCCGAGGCGATGCACCAGCAAGGCGCCGAACTCGCCTTTACCTACCAGAACGAAAAGCTCCAGGACCGGGTGACCAAGCTGGCCGCCTCGGTGGACAGCGAGCTGGTCTTCCCCTGCGACGTCAGCTCGGACGAGCAGATCGAGTCCGTCTTCTCTGAGCTTAGCAAGCACTGGGACGATGGCATCGACGGCATCGTCCACGCCGTGGCCTTCGCGCCGCGTGAGGAGCTGGCCGGGTCGTTCGTGGACAACACCACCCGGGAGGGCTTCCGCACCTCTCACGAGATCTCGGCCTACAGTTTCGTGGCCCTGGCCCGCTACGGCCGCGAGATGCTGCGCCAGCGCCAGGGCTCGCTGATCACGCTGACTTACCTGGGCGGCGAGCGGGCCCTGCCCAACTACAACGTCATGGGTGCGGCGAAGGCGAGCCTGGAGGCGACCACGCGTTACATGGCGGCGGATCTGGGCCCGGAGGGCATCCGCGTGAACGCCATCTCGGCCGGCCCGATCCGCACCCTGGCGGCCTCGGGGATCGGCAGCTTTAAGCAGATGATGAGCTTCAACGAGCAGGCGTCGCCATTGCGCAAGAACGTCTCGACCGAGGAGGTCGGGCACGTGGGGGCGTTCCTGTGCTCGGATCTCGCCTCGGGAATCACCGGTGAGGTGGTCCACGTCGACGGCGGCTTCCACTGCGTGGCGCTGTCGGGCGCGGAGCTTTAGACGCGGCGCCTGCCTGGAACAGGCGTGGAATGCGAAGGCCCTGCGGCGCAAGCCGCGGGGCCTTTTGCTATGGGGGCTTCCACAAGGCGAGCGCTGGGCGCGACCGGGAAGAGCGGCTCATGGAGGGCGTCGCCCCATCCGGCGAGCGACGGGGTGCCCCTCTTCACCGGGGGCTGACGAGCGCGCCGCTTCGCGGTCCCCTACGCGGCTCACCCGATCGGGTCGCTCGCTTAACTCGCTCCGCTGACGCTTCGCTCGGACAAAACCTCGCTAAAAGCGCCGACGGCGGGCGTCGGCGCTTTTCCCCGCTCGGGCTGCGCTGCTCGGCGCGCTCAATGCCCCCGGTGAAGAGGGGCACCCCAGCGCTCTCCATTTCGCCGTGTCGTGCCCCTGAGCCGCTCTTCCCGGTCGCGCCCAGCGCTCCTTCCGCAGGGGGCCAGCGATAGAGCCCCCGCGCCCGCCGCTAGAGCCGTTCGCGGGCGATCTCGATATCCGCCTCGGCACGCAGGGCGCGGATCAGCGCCCGCACCTCGGAGTCCCCGGCCATGCGCTGGAGCTGTTGTTGCAGCTGCTCACGCTCCTGAGCCGAGAGGCCGTCCGGATCGCCGCGGCTGATGTCGTCCAGACGGAGCAGCGCCGCGGCCCCGTCCTCCAGCTCCACCCGGGAATGGCCGCCCTCCTCCAGGGCGAACGCCTCGCGCACAACGGCCGCCGGGTGGCTGCGGTCGTCCCGATAGGCCTCCTCGACCGTGAAGCGTTCGACATCGAGCTCCTCGGCCAGCTCGTCCAACGACTCACCATCGCGCAGCCGGGTCATCAACTCCTCCGCCCGCTCCAGGGCAAGTTCGGCGGCACGCTCCTGGCGGATCTCCTCGCGGATGGAATCCGCCACCTCCTCCAGGGGCCGGGGCTCGGACTCTCGGTGTTCCAGGAGCCGTACCACCAGGTAGCGGTCCTCGTCGGCGCGGATCAGGTCGCTGTTGTAGCCATACTCCAGCACATCCTCGCTGAACGCCTGCTCGACGACCCCGGAAAGCTCGCCGATGCCCTCGCCGCCCTCGCGATCGATCCAGTCGCTGCTCCGGATCTCCAGGCCGAAGGTGTCGGCCAGCGGTTCCAGGCTGTCCGGCTGCTCAAAGGCAATATTGCCGAACTTATCGCCGGCCTCCATGAGCTCGGTGCCGTGCTGTTCGCGGATGTAGTCGGCCAGCAGCTCTACGCGCACGGCATCGAAGGCCGGCGGGTCCTCGTCATCGCCGTAACGCTCGTCATAGCGCTCGCGGAGCGCATCATCATCCACTTCGACCTGATCACGCAGGGCCAGCGGACCCAGCTCGACGTACTCAAGGCGAACCGCCTCCGGGGCCATGTAGTCGTCGGTGTTGGCCTCGTAATGGGCCTCAACCTCGGCGTCATCGACACGAACCTCGTCGATGTAGCGCTCGGCGGCGAGCTCGAGGTAGCTGAAGCTGCGCGACTCGTCCTGCAGGCGCACCAGACGATCCAGCTGGGAGGGGGTGCTGATGCTGCTGGCGAACACGGCCTGCTGGAACTGATCGGCCTTAAGGTCCCGCCGGACCAGCTCCTCGTAGTCCTCCGGCGTCATGCGATTGCGCTCAAGCAGGGTTTGGTATCGACCCCGGGAGAACTGCCCACCCTCGTGGAAGATCTCCTGGCTACGGATGGTCTGGGCCACCTCCTGATCGGTAACCCGCAATCCCTGGCGATCGACGTAGGCGTGCAGCAACCGCTCGTCGATGAGCTGCTCCAGGGCCTCGCGGCGCAATGCGGCAGCGTCGAAGGCGCCATCGGGAAGATCACCGCCGAACATCTCGCGCAGCTGCGCGCGCTGGCGCTCCACCGCCTGGTTGATCTGCGAGCGGGGAATCTCCTCGCCATCGACGCGGGCGACCACCGCGTCCTCGCGGCCACCACCGAAGTATTCGTAACCACCCATGAAGATGAACGGCAGGGCGATGAACCCGATGATGACCCACGCAATCCAGCCCTTGATGCCGTCACGAATCGCCTGAAGCATGCCTTGTCTTCCGCCGAGTGCTCATGTAGGTGATCAGGATACAAAAAAGGCGCCACTATGGGCGCCTTTTTATCGCGGCTGTCAGGGCCGCTTTTTGATTTGGCGGAGCGGACGGGACTCGAACCCGCGACCTCCGGCGTGACAGGCCGGCATTCTAACCAACTGAACTACCGCTCCGTGATTACGTCGATTATTGTAACAACTTTTTTCCGCTTGTCTACCCCTGGTGGGTGGTGAGGGATTCGAACCCCCGACATTCGCCTTGTAAGGGCGACGCTCTCCCAACTGAGCTAACCACCCGAACCGACTAAGCCCGTTAGTTTATCGCATCCTTGAGCGCTTTGCCAGGCTTGAAACCCGGGACCTTCGACGCCGGGATGTTGATGCTCTCGCCGGTGCGCGGATTCCGGCCAGTGCGGGCGGCCCGATCGCGCACGGTGAAGGTGCCGAAACCCACCAGGGTGACCTGATCCCCCTCGCGCAGGGCGTCGGTGACCGACTCGACCATGGCATCGACGGCGCGCGCGGCCGCGGCCTTGGAAAGATCCGCGGAGTCGGCTACCGCCTCGATGAGTTCACTCTTGTTCATCCCCGTGTCCCCTTTTCGGTTTTTTTACTCGATGCTGGCGTGGCTGGCCCTTCGGGCCTGGGTCACCGAACGGCGGCCCGGCAACCCTACGGACCCCCAAACCCTACCACGGCGTAGCGTGCTTCCACAGCGTTGCCGTTGAATCGCCCTGCTGGCAGCGCCGACGCCGCCGGCCCGGGCCTGTCACGGCCCAGGCCGCTCAGTTGCTGGCGTTATAGCAGCGGCTTTTCCGGACTGTCAAACGGGCGGCACGAGCTCAGTGCGGCCGCTTGGCGTCGCCCTCGCCCTCACCGACGGCCACGCGCTTGGCCGCGTCGGCCTCGTCCTCGCCCTCCGGAGCCGGCAGCGGCTCCGGCTGACGGGTCAAGGCCACCTCGAGGACCTCGTCGATCCAGCGCACCGGCCGGATGTCGAGCTTCGACTTCACGTCCTTGGGCACATCGGCCAGATCCTTCTCGTTCTCCGCGGGGATCAGGACCGTGTCGATACCGCCGCGCAAGGCAGCCAGGAGCTTCTCCTTGAGCCCGCCGATGGGCAGCACCTCGCCGCGCAGGGTGATCTCGCCGGTCATGCCGACCCCGGCGCGCACCGGGATGCTGGTCAGCGCCGAGACCAAGGCGACACACATGCCGGTGCCCGCCGAAGGCCCGTCCTTGGGGATGGCGCCCTCCGGGACGTGGATGTGGTAGTCGTTCCGGGTGTAGAACTCCGGATCCAGCCCCAGCGCGCGGGCGCGGCTGCGCACCACGGTGGTGGCCGCATCGATGGACTCCTTCATGACCTCGCCGAGCTGGCCCGTCTGCGTCGCCCGGCCCTTGCCCGGCACCACGGCCACCTCGATGGTCAGCAGCTCGCCGCCCACCTCGGTCCAGGCCAGGCCAGTGGACTGGCCGATGCGGTCCTCGGTCTCGGCTACGCCGAAACGGTAACGCCGGACCCCGAGGTGCTTGTCGATGTTCCGACGGGTCACCTGCACGCCACTGCCGCGCTTGCGCCCCTTCGACTCGCCCTCGACCAGGTCCTTAACCACCTTGCGGCAGACCGTGGCCAGTTCCCGCTCCAGGTTCCGGACACCGGCCTCGCGGGTGTAGTACCGGATCACGTCACGGATGGCGCTCTCCTTGACGTCCAGCTCGCCCTTCTTGAGGCCGTTGGCCTTCATCTGCTTGGGCAGCAGGTAGTTCTGCGCGATGGCCAGCTTCTCCTCCTCGGTGTAACCCGGCAGACGGATGACCTCCATCCGATCGAGCAGCGGTGCCGGGATGTTCATGGTGTTCGCCGTGCAGACGAACATCACGTCCGAGAGGTCGAAATCCACCTCCAGGTAGTGGTCGCTGAAGCTGTTGTTCTGCTCCGGGTCGAGGACCTCGAGCAGGGCCGAGGACGGGTCGCCCCGGAAGTCCATGGCCATCTTGTCCACCTCGTCGAGGAGGAACAGCGGATTGCGCTTGCCGGCCTTACTCAGGTTCTGGACGATCTTGCCCGGCAACGAGCCGATATAGGTGCGCCGGTGGCCGCGGATCTCGGCCTCGTCGCGCACCCCGCCAAGGGACATGCGAGTGAACCGGCGGTTGGTCGCCCGGGCGATGGACTGACCCAGCGACGTCTTGCCCACGCCGGGCGGCCCGACCAGGCAGAGGATTGGACCCTTGAGCTTACGCACCCGGCGTTGGACGGCCAGGTACTCGAGGATGCGCTCCTTGACCTTCTCGAGCCCGTAGTGGTCCTGGTCGAGCACCTTGGCGGCGTGCTTGAGGTCGTGGCGCACCCGTGTCTTGTCCTTCCACGGCAGGCTCACCAGCCAGTCGAGGTAGTTGCGCACCACCGTGGCCTCCGCGGACATCGGCGACATCATCTTGAGCTTGTTCAGCTCCTGCTTCGCCTTGTCCAGCGCCTGCTGGGGCATGCCGGCCTGCTCGATCTTGTTCTCGAGATCCTCGACCTCGTTGGGCACGTCCTCCAGCTCACCCAGCTCCTTCTGGATGGCCTTCATCTGCTCGTTGAGGTAGTACTCCCGCTGGGATTTCTCCATCTGCTGCTTGACGCGCCCACGGATGCGCTTCTCGATCTGGAGGATGTCGATCTCCCCCTCGATCAGCCCCATCAGATGCTCGAGGCGCTCACGCGGGTCCTCCATCTCGAGGACCTTCTGCTTCTCCTCGACCTTCAGCGCCATGTGCGCGGCGATGGTGTCCGCCAGCCTCCCCGGCTCCTCAATGCCGGATAGCGAGGAGAGGATCTCGGGCGGGATCTTCTTGTTGAGCTTGACGTACTGCTCGAAGACGTTGGTCGCGGAACGCGCCACCACCTCGAGCTCGCGGTCCTCGTCGCTGGGCTGCGGCTCCGGCACCGTGACCAGATGGGCCGAGAGATACTCGTTGCTATCGAGCAGCTCGACCAGGCGCGCCCGCTCGCTGCCCTCTACCAGCACCTTCACGGTGCCGTCCGGGAGCTTGAGCATCTGCAGGATCGAGGCGACGGTACCGTAGCCGTAGAGCTCGTCGACGCCCGGGTCGTCCACCTCGGCGCTGCGCTGGGCGATCAGGAAGATGCGCTTGTCCTGCTCCATCGCCGCCTCGAGGGCGTGGATGGAGCGCTCCCGCCCGACGAACAGCGGGATCACCATGTGCGGGTAGACCACCACGTCGCGCAGCGGCAAAACCGGCGCCTGGGTGACGGTCTGCGGGGATTCGGGGTTGTGAGCGGTTGGCTCAGCCATTGGATGCGAACCTCATTGGCGTGCGAACGGCGGGACGCGCGCGGCCGCAGCCGCGCGCCCCTCCTCTGGGTTCGGAATGGGGGTGATACGGGCGGGTTTCAAGGTGCGCCGGGTGACGGCGCCCTACTCGTCGGACGCCGCCTTGGAGTGCTCGGGACCCGCGTAGACAATGTACGGGTCGCTGTCGCCGGCGATGACCGACTCGTCGACCACCACCTTGCTGACGTTCTCCATGGACGGGAGCTCGTACATGGTCTCGAGCAGCACCTGCTCGATGATCGTGCGCAGCCCGCGCGCACCGGTCTTGCGCTCCATGGCTTTGTCAGCCACGGCGCGCAGGGCATCGTCGCGCAGGTCGAGCTCGACGCCCTCCATCTCGAAGAGCTTCTGGTACTGCTTGACCAGTGCGTTCTTCGGCTCGCGCAGGATCTGCACCAGGGCCTCCTGGTCGAGCTCGTTGAGGGTCGCGATCACCGGCAGACGGCCGACGAACTCCGGGATCAGGCCGTAGCGGACCAGATCGCTGGGCTCCACCGTCTGCAGCGTCTCGCCCACGCTGGCCCGCTCCCGCTCGCTCTTGATCTCGGCCGAGAAGCCGATCCCGCCCCGCTCGGAGCGCTCCTGGATGACCTTGTCGAGCCCTGCGAAGGCGCCGCCGCAGATGAACAGCATGTTGCTGGTATCGACCTGGACGAACTCCTGCTGCGGGTGCTTGCGCCCGCCCTGGGGCGGCACCGAGGCGGTGGTCCCCTCGATGAGCTTGAGCAGCGCCTGCTGCACCCCCTCACCGGAGACATCCCGGGTGATCGACGGGTTGTCGGCCTTGCGCGAAACCTTGTCGATCTCGTCGATGTAGACGATGCCGTGCTGCGCCTTGTCGACGTCGTAGTCGCATTTTTGCAGCAACTTCTGGATGATGTTCTCGACGTCCTCGCCGACGTAGCCGGCCTCGGTCAGCGTCGTGGCGTCGGCGATGGTGAACGGCACGTTGAGCAGCCGAGCCAGGGTCTCGGCGAGCAGGGTCTTGCCCGAGCCGGTGGGGCCGATGAGCAGGATATTGCTCTTGGTCAGCTCCACGTCGTCCTGGCTGGTCCGGCTCTCGAGGCGCTTGTAGTGGTTGTACACGGCCACCGAGAGCACCTTCTTGGCGTGCTCCTGGCCGATCACGTACTGGTCGAGCTCGCGGTTGATCTCGTGGGGCCGGGGCAGACCGCCCCCCTCCGTCGCCGCGCCTTCCTGGAGTTCCTCGCGGATGATGTCGTTGCAGAGCTCGACACACTCGTCGCAGATGAACACCGATGGCCCGGCGATGAGCTTGCGGACCTCGTGCTGGCTCTTCCCGCAGAAGGAGCAGTACAGCAGCTTGCCGCCGTCCTCGCCCTTGTTCTGAGTTCGATCAGTCATGCCACGGCCTCGGTTTGCGCACTGGAATCATTCGTTATCAACGATGCACCCTTTTCAGCGGGTACGCAACCAGCCCGCGGGTCCTCACTCGGAGGCACCGCGGCTGGTCAGGACCCGGTCGATCAGGCCGTACTCCGCGGCCGCCTCGGCGGTCATGAAGTTGTCCCGATCGGTGTCCTGGCGGATGGTCTCGATGTCCTGCCCGGTGTGGTGGGCCAGGATGGTGTTGAGACGATCCCGCATGTTGAGGATCTCGCGGGCGTGGATGTCGATGTCCGTCGCCTGCCCCTGGAACCCGCCCAGCGGCTGGTGGATCATCATCCGCGAGTTGGGCAGGGCGTGGCGCTTGCCCGAGGCGCCGGCGGCGAGCAGCAGAGCACCCATGCTGGCCGCCTGCCCCACGCAGAGGGTGGCCACGTCCGGCTTGATGAACTGCATGGTGTCGTAGATCGCCAGCCCGGCGGTCACCGATCCGCCCGGCGAGTTGATGTACAGGTGCACGTCCTTGTCCGGGTTCTCGGACTCGAGGAACAGCAGCTGCGCCACCAGCAGGTTGGCCTGGTAGTCCTCCACCGGGCCCACAAGGAAGATGACGCGCTCCTTGAGCAGGCGCGAAAAGATGTCGTAGGCCCGCTCGCCGCGCGCCGACTGCTCGACGACCATCGGCACCAGGCCGGTGTTGAACACGTCGGGGGCGGATTGCTGCGTATCGCTCATGCCGTTGGCCTCCTGGGGCCGCGACTCAGGCCGAAGCCTGGTCGCCGTCCTCGCTGTTCATGAGCTCGTCGAAGCTCATGGGCTTGTCCTCGGTCTGCACCTGCTCGAGCAGCCAGTCGACCACCTGCTCCTCGATCACCGAGGCCTCGAGCCCCTGCATCATCTGCCGGTCCTGAGCGATCTGCTGCAGGGCCTCGCTCGGATCCTGGCCGGAGTTGGCGGCCATCTCGCGCAGCTGGGTCATCATCCGCTCGCGGTCGAGCTGGATCCCCTGGCTGCGCACCAGCTCGTTGACCAGCAAGCCCAGCTTCACGCGGCGGCCCGCCACCTCTTCGTAGGCGGAACGCTCCGACTCGGGCAGCTCGCCTTCGGCGGTGGCGCCGGACTGCTGGCGCAGGGCCTCGATCTCGCCATCGATCAGGCTCTTGGGCAGCTCCAGCTCGTTCTGATCGGCCAGCTGATCGAGCACCTGCCGCTTGAGGCGCTGGCGCACGGCCTGGTCTCGCTCGCGCTCGAGGTTGCCGCGGACGGCGTCGCGCAGCGCCTCCACTCCGCCTTCCTGGATGCCCAGACGGGCCGCGAAGTCGTCGTCGAGCTCGGGTAGCTGCGGCTCTTCCACCCGCTTGACCGTCACCTGGAAGACTGCGGTCTTGCCTGCGATGCTCGGCTCGGCCAGCTCGTCCGGGAACTTGTGCTCAACGGTCAGCTCCTGGCCGGCCTGGGCGCCTTGCAGCGCCTGCTCGAAGGCCTCGGGCAGCTGCCCGGCGCCGAGGATCAGCGGAGCGTCCTCGGCGGAGTTGCCGGTGAACGCCTCGCCGTCGATGGTGCCGTGGAAGTCGATGACCACCCGGTCCTCATCCTGGGCCGCCCGATCCACCTCCTGGTAGTCGGCGTGCTGCTTGCGCAGCCGCTCGAGGACGTTGTCCAGGTCGGCGTCGGTGACCTCGACCTGGGGCCGCTCGACCCGGATCTGGTCGAGGCCCTGAACCTCGATCTCCGGCAGCACGTCGAAGGTGGCCTCGTACTCCAGGTCCTCCCCTTCGCCGGTACGCCTGGGCTCGATGTGCGGGTTGCCGGCCGGGCGCAGCGACTCCTGCTCGAGGGCCTCGGAGTAGGTCTGCTGGACCACCTCGCTGAGCACCTCGCTGCGCACCTGGGCGCCGTACTGCTTGCGAACGACCTTCACCGGCACCTTACCGGGCCGGAAGCCGTCCATCTTGACGCGGCCACTGAGGTCTTTCAGCCGGCGTTCTACCTCTTGCTCCACGCGCTCGGCGGGGACCTGGACCGTCATGCGCCGGCCCAGGCCTTCGGTCGTCTCCACGGAAACTTGCATCGGGAAGTCCTTGGGATCCAAACGTTTGGTGATTGCGGTTTCGCGCTTGCCGCACGGTCCTGGACCGCGCGGCCTACGGACTGCCTGGTGCGAAAGGAGAGACTCGAACTCTCACGGGGCTGCGAACCCCACCGGGACCTAAACCCGGCGCGTCTACCGATTCCGCCACTTTCGCAGACTCTGCGCGGCGTAATGGGGGTAACCCTGACGCCTTTCGCCGCATCAGTATAACAACGGTTGACGCGTTCCCCGCAATGCGCATCCGAGCGCTCGGCTGGCCGGCCGCGGTCCGCTACCATGGGCACCTGCCCATCGTCGGCGCCGCCCGCGCACAGAGGGAAGATGATACTGCTTGCCATCACGGTCCTGGTGCTGCTGCTCGCCCTGCGCGAGGTCACCACCAACCGCATCCACCGCACCCGCGACAATCCCGCGGCCGTTCGGCGCTGGCGGGCGGCGCGCCGCTGGCTGAACCTCGCCCTGCTGATTGCCGCGCTCGCCCTGCTGCCGACGTTCATCGACCAGCCCGAGGTACCGATCATTGCAGAGGCCCATACCCTGCTCAGCTTCGCCTGGCCGCTGATCCTCGGGGCGGCGGCCGTGGCGGCGGCCGTCGCCGTACGCACCGCCCTGCCTGAACTCCAGCGCGAACGCGAACGCCGTGCCGCCCTCGCCCGCCGCAACAGCGACGCCGCCCGAGGGCTCAACCCAGCACGCGTTTCCGCTGAACTGCGCCAGTGGATGGGTGACAACGCCCCTGATTACCGCTACCGATTCGACGTGGAGACCCCGGCCGGTGTGGCTAACATCCTGGTGGAGACCGGCGAAGCCCGCTACGCGCTCTACGTGCTGCCGCCGGAGCACGCCAGCCTCGGCTTCACCCCGGCGCTGCAACGCTGCGCGCGGATCGCCGCCAGCGTGAACGCCCGCGGCGTGCTGTGGATCCCCGGGGACGGCCCGGAGGAACCGCAGCGCAGCCGCGATCACCCGGTGTACGTGGTCTACGGCTCAATGATGCGGATCTTCGAGCTCATCGAGCGCAACGAGACCACGCTGCGTCGGCGCCGCGAGCGCCAGGAACGACTCAAGGACTACGCCGCGGCCAGCGCCGAGCGCGCCGCCGAGGAAGAGCAGCAGCAGGCGCAGCGCCGGCGCGGCAGCCGCGCCCGATGAACCAGCTGACCCTGCCACCCCGGCAGGACCTGCCCGGGGCTGGCTGACCCGCGAAGGAGGTCGACATGCCGAAAGGTCTGATCGCGCTACTCGGCGGCCTGGCCGTCCTGATGCTCGCCACCCTGGGCCTGGTGCTGGCCATGGCCACCGGGGTCTTCACCCCGCCCGGCATGGCCCCGGAGCACCGCGCAGAACCACGGCCGGAGCCGGCCGAGCAGGACCTGGCCGAGGCCCGCTATACCGAACTCGAGCAGGCGCTGACCGTCAACCTCGATGACGACGGGCCGGCGCAGTACCTCGAGGCCGAGGTCGAGATCGCCACCACCAGCGAGGCCGCAGCCGATGGGATCGAGACCCACCAGGCCGCGATCCGCGATGCGCTGATGCTCTTCCTGGCCGATCAGTCCTCCACCGAGCTCGCCGAGCCGGATGCACGCGAGGCGCTGCGCGAGGAGGCGCTGGATCGCGTCAACGCCACGCTCCGCGAGTACGGTGTGGACGAGCCGGCGGCCGGCGTGTACTTCACCCGGTTCGTCATGCAATAAGGGCCCAAGGGCGATTGCCCCCGGGGGCGCCGGCGGCGCCCCCGGCTGGCCCGTCACTCCGTGCGCTGCGGCTCCTCGGAACCACCCCCCGGGGCGAAGTACGAGCGGGTGATGGCGAACACGGTCCCGGAGAGCGCCAGCAGGGCGATCAGGTTGGGGATCGCCATCAAGGCGTTCAGGATGTCGGCAACGATCCAGACCAGCCCCAGCTCGGCGATGGCACCGACGAACAGCAGCACCACCCACAGGTAGCGGTAGGGCGTGATCACCCGGGCCCCGAAGAGGAACGCGGCGCAACGCTCGCCGTAGTAGCTCCAGGCGACGATGGTGGTGAAGGCGAACAGGATCATGCCCACGGTGACGATCCAATTGCCTCCAGGCACGCCCTCGCCGAAGGCCATGGAAGTCAGCGACGCGCCGGTCTCGCCGGTGGTCCAGACCCCGGTCAGGACGATGGCCAGCGCGGTGATGGTGCAGACGATGATGGTGTCGATGAAGGTGCCGAGCATGGCCACGGTGCCCTGGCGGACCGGATTGCGGGTGCGCGCCGCGGCATGGGCGATCGGCGCCGACCCCAGACCGGCCTCATTCGAGAAGATGCCGCGGGCGACACCGAAGCGGATCGCCGCCCACACCGCAGCGCCGGCGAAGCCACCCGTGGCCGCCGTACCGGTGAACGCGTCGGTGACGATCTGCCCCAGAGCCGCCGGGACATCGGTGAGATTCCAACCGATGATCAGCAACCCACCGATCACGTAGATCGCCGCCATGGTCGGCACCAAACGCTCGGCGACCCGGGCGATGCGCCGGATTCCGCCGATGATCACCAGAAAGACCAGGGCGGAGAGGATCAGCCCGGTGAGCCAGGGCGGCACCATCAGGTTCGACTCGACCACATCGGCCACCGAATTGGCCTGCACGGTATTGCCGATGCCGAAGGCGGCCACCATGGCGAAGATCGCGAACAGCGTCCCCAGCCAGGCCCACCGGGGCCCCAGGCCGTTCTTGATGTAGTACATCGGACCGCCGACGTAGCGCCCGTGCTCGTCGGTCTCGCGGTACTTCACCGCCAGAACGGCCTCGGCGTACTTGGTGGCCATGCCCACCAGCGCGGTGATCCACATCCAGAACACCGCCCCCGGGCCGCCCAGGGTGATCGCCGTCGCCACACCGGCGATGTTGCCCGTACCGATGGTCGCCGACAGCGCCGTGGTGAGCGCCTGGAAGGGGGTGATCTCGCCCGGCTCGTCGGTGCGCTCCGCGCGGCCGCCCCACATGCGCCGAAAGCCGTAGCCGATCCGCCGGATCGGCATGGCCTTGAGGCCGATGGATAGGTAGAGGCCGGTGCCGAGCAGCAGCACCAGCATCGCCGGCCCCCAGACAAAGTCACTAACCGTCTCGAGCAATGAGGTCACCGCCTCCATGATCCTCCCCCCTGGTGCTCATGCGGCCCACCTCGCCGCACGGTGGCAACAATAAGGCCGGCTCAGCCGTGCAGGCGCTGGGCGATCTCGGCCACATGGCGCCCCTGGTAACGGGCCAGCGCCAGCTCCTGCTCGTTCGGCTGACGGCTGCCGTCTCCGCCGGCAATGGTGGCGGCGCCGTACGGACTGCCGCCCTTGACCACCGAGAGATCGGTCAGCTCCGCTGCCGCGTAGGGCAGACCGACGATGACCATCCCGTGATGGGCCAGGGTGTGCCAGAACGAGGTGATCGTCGTCTCGTTGCCCCCACCGGTGCCCGTCGAGGTGAAGACGCTGCCGACCTTGCCGATCAGCTGACCGTTGAACCACTGCGCGCCGGTCTGGTCCAGAAAGTTGCGCATCTGCCCGGCCATATTGCCGAAACGGGTGGGGGTGCCGAACAGGATGGCGTCGTAGTCGGCGAGTTCCTCCGGACTGGCGACCGGAGCCTCCTGATCGAGCTTGGCGCCGGCCTGGCGGGCAACCTCCTCCGGCATGGTCTCGGGGACGCGCTTGACCGCCACCTCGGCACCGGTACCGCGCGCGCCCTCGGCGACGGCATGGGCGAGCGTCTCGACGTGGCCGTAGGTGGAGTAGTAGAGAACCAGTACCCTGCTCATGGCACCTCCCGATTGTGGCTGAGCGTTGGTTACGACAGAGTGCCTCACACCCCTGGGGAGCATCGCGAATCCGTTGACAACGCGCAAGATCGCGCCGAATGTCTTCCGGAACAACAGCAGCCGTGCCTGGATCCGTACCATGCAACCACTGGCCGCCCGCTTCTCCGACATCTCTGCCGTCCGCGACGCCGGGGTCGTGGTCCCCGCGCCGCTGCGCGAGGAGATCGCCCTGCTCGACGGCGTCCTGCACGACGTGCTGCAGGAGTGCGAGGGGGAGCGCGTCACCACCCCACTGGCCCGGTTGCGCCAGGCCGCCCACGAACTCCACTGGACCGAACACCCCGACCCGGAGCCGACCCTCGCCGAACTCGACCGCCTGGATCCGACCACGGGCCACAAGGTGGCCCGGGCCCTGACCCTGCACTGCCAGCTGCTCAATCTCGCCGAGGACCGCCAGCGGGTGCGCTCCCTGCGGGCACAGGGGCGGGACGGGCGCATCGTCGGCGATGGTCTTGAAGCCGGCATCCAGGAAGTCACCGAGCTCGAGGGCCGGGACGCCGCCCACGAGCTGATCCGCCGGCTGCGCATCCACCCGGTGCTGACTGCCCACCCCACCGAGGCCCGCCGCCGGGCAGTGGTTGATGCGCTACAGCGCATCTCGCGGGAGCTCGAACGCCTCGACCTGCACGAGGCCGACGACGCCCTCGCCTTCGACGTCCGCCGCAGCCTGGCCGAGGAACTCACCGCGCTGTGGGCCACGGCGCCCTTCCGCCAGGAGCGCCCCACCCCCCTCGACGAGGCGCGACGGATCATGGCGGTCTTCGACCAGACGCTCTTCGACCTGGTGCCGGGCATCTACCACGAGGTGGAGCGCACCCTGGCCCCCCGCAACACCGGGGCCCGCACGCCCCACACCCCGGCCTTCCTGCGCTACGGCTCGTGGGTGGGCGGTGACCGCGACGGCAATCCCAATGTCACCGCGGAGGTGACCCACCGGGCGATGGCCCAGCAGGCGACACAGGTCCTCCAGCGCCTTGAGCAGCGCACCCGCGAGGTGGCCCGCACGTTCACCGCCAGCGACCGCTACGCGCCGCCGGCCCCGGAGCTGCTTCAGGGCCTGGAGCGCGACCGCGCCGATTTCCCGGAACAGGCCGCCGCCCTGGCGCGGACCTCCCCCGATCAGGCCCACCGGCACAAGCTCGTCTACGCCGCCGAGCGCCTGCGCGCCCGCCGCCAGGGCGATCCGGAGCGCGGCTTCGACGGCCCCGCGGAGCTGCTCGCCGAGATCGACCAGGTCCAGCGCTCGCTGGCCGGCGCCGGGATCCCGCGCCTGGCCTACGGCGCCCTCCAGGACCTGCGCTGGCAGGTCGAGACCTTCGGCTTCCACCTCGCCGAGTTGGAGCTTCGCCAGCACGCCAGTGTCCATGCCGCCGCTCTGGAGGAGCTGGCCCCGGGGGTCAGCACCGACGCCGCGGAACTCGACCGCCTGGCGCGCGAGGGCTGGGCAACGGCGCCGGAACCGACCAGCGCGGCCACGCAAGAGGTGCTCGACACCCTGCGCGCCGCCGCCGATCTGCAGGCCGCCTACGGACCCGAGGCGTGCCGGCGCTACATCATCTCGTTCACGCGCACGGCGGCGGACATCGCCGCCGTGCGCGCCCTCGCCCGCCTGGCGGTGCCCGAGGAACAGTGGGCCACCTTCCGTCTCGATATCATCCCGCTGTTCGAAACGCGCCGGGATCTGGAGCACGCCCCGGCAGTCCTCGACGAACTCCTCGAGCTACCCGGCGAACAGCACGCCTTGCAGGCCCGCGGGTACGAGTTGGAGGTCATGGTCGGGTACTCGGACTCGGCCAAGGACGTGGGTGTTCTCGCCGCCAACGCCGTGCTCCATGAACTCCAAGAGCGCCTGGCCAGCTGGGCGCGCGGGCACGGCATCCAACTTACCCTCTTCCACGGCCGCGGCGGCTCCCTGGGCCGTGGCGGCGGTCCGCTGAACCGGGCAATCCGTGGCCAGGCATCCGGCTCGGTGGACGGCCGGCTGAAGGTCACCGAGCAGGGGGAGATGATCTTCACGCGCTACCGGACGGTGGACTCCGGGCGGTGGCACCTGGAGCAGACGATCAACGCCGTGCTGGCCATGTCCACCGGGCATGCCGAAGAGCGCGCCGCGCGGGTCGCGGCCCGCTACCGCGACGAGCTCCGACGCATGAGCGAGGCGAGCGAGCGCGCCTACCACGAGCTGGTCCACGCCGAGGGGTTCGCCGATTTCTTTACCCGGGTGACGCCCTACGAGGAGATCGGGCAGCTGGAGATCGGCTCGCGGCCGGCCCACCGTAGCGCGGCCCGCGACCTGGAGAGTCTGCGGGCGATCCCGTGGGTCTTCGCCTGGTCACAGAGCCGCATCAACCTGGCCGCCTGGTACGGCGTGGGCACCGGCCTGGCCGCTATCGGCGAAACCGAGGGCGGGCTCGCCCGGCTGCGCGAGATGCGCCGCGACTGGCCCTTCTTCGCCCAGCTGCTGGAGAACGTCGAGATGGGCTTGGCCCGGGCGGATCTCACCCTTGGCCGTCAGGCCCTGGAGCTCGGCGGCCACCCGGAGCTGCGCGAACGAATCCTCGACGAGTGGCAACGCACCCGTAACTGGCTCCTGGCGGCCATGGGCAAGGAACGCCTGCTCGAGCGCCAGCCGGCCCTGCAGGCGAGCCACGAGCTGCGCCGCACCGACCTGGACGCCCTGTCGCTGCTTCAGCTCTCGGCCCTATCGCGGCTGCGGCAATCCCGGGAACAGGAGCACCCGCGACTGACCGATCTGGTCAAGATGACCATCGCCGGGCTCAGCGCCGGGCTGCAGAGTACAGGCTAGCCAACGGCCGACTACAGCGTGAGCTTCTAGACGGGAAGGACGCACGGGGCGGGCGGGGGTGCTCGGAGCACCCGCCCGGACGCCTACGAGCGCAAGGCACCGCGGCGATGGCGCGCTGCGGCTGCCGGGACCGTTTCGAAGTCAGGAGACGAGCTGCATCAACTCCCGGTTGACCAGATCGACATCACCCAAGTTGGCCTCAAGCAGACTGCGCAGATGGACCATGCTGTCCAGGTCGATCCGCTCGCAGCGCAACCCTACCTCCTGCTCATGCCAGTGGGCGGGCTGCACCTCCATGCAGATCCGGTCTTCCTCGCTCAGGGAGAGCTCCAGCGTCCAGCGGCTCTGTGGATCGCAGAGGGCACCCTGAGGAGAACTCCCGTCGCTGAGTCGCACCAAGGCACCGCGCATGGACAGATCCAGGATCTCGACCTCGCGACCGTGACCCCCGGCATCGACCAAGCGGGCGGGAGCATGAAAGCTCACCCGGCTGAAACGGCGCTTCTCGTGCGTGGCCATCCGACTCCCTGTCCCCGTCACTCTGTCCGGAGACAGCTTAGCACGCCGCCGCAGTCAGTTCGTCCCGGTTGCGGGCAGCATCCAGAGTGTTCTCGAGCAGCGTGGCCACGGTCATCGGGCCCACCCCGCCCGGCACCGGCGTGATCCAAGAGGCACGCTCGCTGGCCGCCGCGAAGTCGACGTCGCCGGTGAGCTTGCCGCTATCCAGGCGGTTGATGCCGACGTCGATGACCACGGCGCCCTCGCCGATCCAGTCGCCCTGGACCAACCCCGGCTTGCCCACCGATGCGACCACCAGATCCGCCTGGCGGACACGCTCGGCCACATCGCGGGTGCGACTGTGGCAGACCGTAACCGTGCAGCGGGCATTGAGCAGTTCCAGGGTCATCGGCCGGCCAACGATGTTCGACTGGCCCAGCACCACTGCATTGCGCCCCTCCAGTTCGATCCCGGTGTGGTGGAGCAGCGTCATGACCCCTCGCGGGGTACACGGACGCAGCCCGGGCAGTCGCAGCGCCAGTCGGCCCATATTCTCCGGGTGGAAGCCATCGACATCCTTGATCGGGTCGATGCGCTCAATCACCGTCTGTTCGTCGATATGGCCCGGCAGAGGCAGCTGAACGAGGATGCCGTCGATCTCCGGGTCAGCATTGAGCCGATCGATCCGCTCAAGCAGCTCACCCTCGCTGACGTCAGCATCGAGGTCGTAGGCCCGCGAGAGGATGCCGGCCTCTTCACACGCCCGGCGCTTGTTGCGGACGTACACCGCCGAGGCCGGATTCTGGCCGACGAGGATCACGGCCAGCCCGGGGCGCCGCAGCCCCCGCTGAATGCGCTCTTCAACGGCCTCCCCCACCAGCGCGCGACGCTTGGCAGCGATGGCTTTACCATCCAGGATCTGAGCAGGCATGAATCCCCCGAACTACCGCGAATAGAGGCGGATTTTCGCACGCCGCAGTGGTGCCGGCAACGGCGGCGCGGCAACAGGGAATTGACGGCGGCGGGCGGGGTCGCTATGATTTCGCACCTGGACCGCGGCGGTCAGCGCGGACCTGCGGTGACCCTACGGGGTGTAGCGCAGTCTGGTAGCGCACCTGCTTTGGGAGCAGGGAGTCGGGGGTTCAAATCCCTCCACCCCGACCACCTGGATAGCCAGGCGGTCGTGGCACGAACTGCCGAGCACTGCGCCCGTAGCTCAATCGGATAGAGCATCGGCCTTCTAAGCCGACGGTTGCAGGTTCGAACCCTGCCGGGCGCGCCATTTGCGCAGCGCAGGCAGGGTACAACGGTTTACGGTGGTGGGCGTAGCTCAGCTGGTAGAGCCCCGGATTGTGGCTCCGGTGGTCGTGGGTTCGAGTCCCATCGCTCACCCCATCCAACACGATCAGGCCCGGTGCGCCGGGCCTTTTTCGTTGCCGGGAGCAACTTGCCTGACCGGCAACGGCTTGGCACAATAAGTCCCTCTCAAACGGGCCGCTAGCTCAATTGGTAGAGCAGCTGACTCTTAATCAGTAGGTTCAAGGTTCGAGTCCTTGGCGGCCCACCAGCTTCGCTACCATTGGCAACCCTACGTATGCCAAGGTAGATACCGAGCCAGGGGCGAGCCCGCTTGACTCCCCGTTGGCGGGCTCCGAAGAGCCGGTGCGGCCACACCGGCTCTTCTCCCACTTCCTTGTGACCCCTGGGCAAACAACACTTGATAGTGCTCGAACCGCGGTAGGGGTTCGACCTGCTATCCCGCTCAAATCGCCTAAACACACCTCCCCGCTTCACTTGCTGCAGCACACCCCCGATGCGCCGCAGCCATATTCGCTTCCCATCACCGCATGACTAAGCGCCCCAGTCAAGCACCGAGCCCTTCTGATCTACCTTCGCCGTCGCCCGCCACCTGACCCCCGTGGGTCCGGCAGGCCATCTACCAGTCGATGCAGCTGCCCTAGGTCCGGTTCCACGTACTGCATCGTGGTCACTAGGCTGCTATGCCCGAGGAGCTGCTGCAAGCCACGCAGGTCTGGTTGATGTTGCCCAGCAATCTCGCTGGCACAAGTGTGGCGCAACCGATGCGCGGTGATCGACTCCCCCAGCTCATCGGAGAGACGTCGGAAGAAGCCAGACACCTGCTCGCCGGTGAGGCCGGTCTTAGCGAAGTATTTTTGCCGGCGTGATGGCGCGGGCCTGAACAGCGGCAGGTCGAAGATGGCTCGATCCCCGCTCGGCGGGGCGCCAAGGACTCGCGCCGCCTCCTGCCAGAGGACAACAAACTCCTGCTGAACAGGCCGCGGGACCGGGATCTCCCACTCCTTGCGAGTCTTGCTGGTCTCGCTGACCAGCAGCAACGCGGCGCGCCTTGAGTCGTAATCGCGCCAAACGAGGTGCATCAGCTGTCGCCGGCGCATCCCCGTGTAATAGAACGTGATCAGAACCGAGCGCCAGAACCAGCGCGGCTGGAGCGTTTCGCCTTCCCGGCCGAGCGTATCAAGCGCGCGCGCAAGCACGGTCTGGCTGACCCGTTTCTTGCGGTTCCACGGCTCCGGGGCCGTAGGTACATGCCTGAAAGGGTTTTCTTCGATCCAACCGATCTCCTCCGCGTAACGCAGAAGCGCGCGGAGGTGGCGTCGATAGGTGTTCCATGTGGTTGGCGAAGCCCGCCTGAGGATCTGGCTCCGCCACCCCAACAATCGGTCACGCGTCACCTCTTCCAACAGACGAACTCTCTGATCGGCCTCAAACCGTCGACAGACCAGGCGATAGGTGCGGACAGTGTCGGGCTGCAGGGCACGAACCTGACAGTAGAGCTGGAATAGCTCGCCGAGCGTCCGCCCTCCCCGGTCTTCCGTGTCCAGGGAGCTCTCTTCAGGGGCCATGATGGCGCCTCCTTGCCTCCTACTCTCACGTGAGTGAGCAGCAGGACGGCACTTTAAAAACAAGCCCCTGGCTCTTTTCAATTTCCCCGAGGAGAGAACATACCACTTCCTAACGCGACCAATGCGCGCATACGAATGGATTGGGATTTGGAGGGCTGGAGAACAGCTGGGCTGCCTCGGGGATAACGACGCCCTTAAGCTCACTAGCCCTTCTTTGCCCCTTGGCAACGTAACGATGGATGTTGGTCCCATCCGGCGCTTTCCGATGCAGCTGCTTCTTAAGGAAGCGCCTCTGCACGCGCTGCCACTCCTGGCCCTGCTCTCGCCCGTAATCCTGAAAAATCCCAGGACTGACGAGCAGCAAGCCGTGGCTGCCATCCTCGAGCTCTACAACGTGGAGCCGGGCATCCCGCTGATTAACCGCCAGCTCCCCCCGGCCAAGGCGATGGGTGAGCCACAGCCAGAAAGCGTCGCCTGGGTCTGCGTCATCCGGCAACGCCGCCGCAGACTCAGCCCGCTCACCAACCTGAGCAGAACGATCATCACCCACGGAATCCAGCTTGTCCGCGGATTGCCCCTCCTCCTCGGCCGTTACACCAGGCTCCTCGCCACCGGGCGCCGGCTCGACCGGTGAGCCTGTGCCCTGCTCTTCCGTGACCGGCTCGACGCTACCCTCAAACTCGGAGGGACGCTGCTCAGGTTCGGGCCAAATCCGAGACGCCTCTACCCTGAGTAGCGTCAGCTCGTGCCGCCATCCATCGCCCGTCACCCAAGCTTTCCAGATGGCCCTATCGCCGCTGGGCACCACAACCCCCTGCTCCTGGAGGACATCGAAGAGCCTCTCGTTGCGAGAAGGCAATGAGTGGAACCCCTCCTCGTGGAGCTGCTCCCGGAGCGCGTCCGCAACCCGTTTGGAAACCAGCCACAGGTCCTCTCCCTTGAGCCACCCAGCCGCCCCGTTGCGATTCAACGGCATACCCTTCTCCCGGAAGAGGTAACGGAGCGTCTTCAGCAGCCGCTCGCCCAAGGGCTCTTTAACAGCGGCGAGCGGCTCAGGGAGCTCCCCACCGAGACTCCGTGCAACAGACTCGCGATCCCCCTGCTGCAGCAACTGCCCGAGAATGCCGGCATCCTCAAGCCGACCCTGGAGAGCAGCGGCCCAAAGCGAGAAGAGGTCAGGATGGCGAGCGATCCAGGCGAGCCCTGACGCAGGGATTACCCGATGAGCTAGCAGGGCTGAGGCAGGCTCATGCAGCCGATGCACCCTCCCCGAGGCATATCGAACCGCGTACCAAACAGCCCCCATATCGGACATGGTCCCGTACCAAGGCTCCCACAGCCGCAACTTTTGCCCACCCGAGCCGTAGAGCGTGATCCGCTGATCCACAACGACTTTCCCGAGATCATGGACAAGGGCCAAAGCCAGCAAGGCATACGTCCAGGCATCCGCTTCGTGAACGACGCGCTCCGGCTCGGCGCGCGGAGGCAGGACGTGCCCCTGACGCCGCTGCAAGCTGTAGATCGCCGTCTCCAGACCGTGATCCAGCAGCCCCCCTCTCCCGGCATGGTGGTGGGTCTCCGAGGCTGGCAGCTCCTGCACCAAACCCGCGAACGACCTCAGCAGGGAATCCACCAGCTCTACCCGGTGCGTCACCGGGAACGCTGTGAGCTGGACGATCTTGCGCACGCGTTTAACCCGCTCAGGGGCTCGCAGCAGCCTCCCCGCTGAGCAGACAGGCAGGAGACCGGGGCGCGGTGGCTCCTTTGGGTCCTCCTTCGCACGCGATCGAAGCTGCGAGAATAAACCCAGCATCCAGCCTCTTCGCTCTCGACACCGTGGATCCCCAAGACTGCTCGTCACCACAGCAGACCAGAGCGAGAATTCCTGCTTCCCGCTTCTGCGTTTTCCCTTCTTCGGCTGTTGGCGAGATTCATAGTCTGACTAAGGCGCGTGGCAACGGGAGGTAGCCCGATGATTTTGAATCATCGACAACAGCCGTGGACCAAGGCAGAAGCTACTCATATCCGACATGTGCTCCATCGCTTCAGCGGTACGAGATTTACGCTTGTGGAGCATGGCAATGGCTACGCCCTGCGGCCGGACTGCAGCGTGAGTGATAACCAACACGCTCTGCGCTCACAGCCACCGGTCCGCTTGCGACCAGCATGGCGTGCGCAGACCACCCCCTTGGTACAAACCGCAATCGGCGGGGGCCTTGTTCTAAGTTCCAGTAACGGAGAGCAGCTGGGCCGCAACCTATCCGGGACGCTGGCTCAGTTTGCGCTGTGGGAGCCCTCCTGGTTAGAGGCCTCATTGGTGGCTGCCTCGGTCGCGACCATCGGGCTGATGCTATTCGCCTGGGGCAGTTTTCGCCTTTTCCTGAACGTTTTCTCCTTCCGATACGAGCTCGGGGCAGACCGACTGGTTGCGCAGGAAGGTATTATCCGCCGACAACGGCGGTCGATTGATTACCGGCATGCCAGGATTCCCACGCTCAGGCAAGGTTTTATCGACCGCCTACTCAGGATCGGCTCCGTGCACGTCTCCTCAGCCGGGACCGGGGACTCTGGAGAGGTCCACCTGCGCGACATCAAAAACCCCCAGACCATCCTCGACGAAATTCAAACCCGCATTGATGCCGCTACTAGAGGAGCTTGGCGATGAGCCGTGGAAGTTTCGCGACCATCTGCAGTGAGCAACAACCTTTGGCCGCGTGTAGCAGCTCGCAGAAACCAGGCGGGCTTCGAGGCCAGGCACGTATGACCATCCAAACACGGCAGGCTCAGCGTTTGGTGCATGGCCGCAGTCGCCGCCAGGAGCCGCATAAAGCCGAGATCATAGGCCTGACTCGCTTCGCCACACTCATGCGAGGCATCTGGAACGCGGCCAGCAGAGATGACCCATGGGCAGACTGGCTTCTGCTCCAAACTCACGAGGCCGTACAAGAGAATCGACAAGGCCTTGAAGCTTTGCGCGAGCAGATGGATCAGGCCCTGCAATCGATGCCAGCGGTCGAGATCGAACTTGCTGAAAGCCTCCGACCGATCCAGGTCCCTCTGTCCTTCACTTCGCCTTACGGGTACATGGGCGCCTATCTAATCGCCGAGTTCGACCAGTACGCGAGAGCCGTGCTTACGGCGCGCCATGTCGGGCTACTGAATCGCGACGACAGCGAGCGACGCCTCTATGAAGGGGGACGCCTTGTTCGCGGGGTGTTCCACATCCCGCAGGGCTGGCGCTACCGTGCGGTCAAACGCCCCGACCTAGAACAACCCACACCCGCTGCACAGCAGATGATCGAGGAATGGGGCGAACCACCGCGGGCGATCATCGAAGGCACGCTGCGTGCCGAGGTTGCACCGGCAATCCAGGCCGATCAGGCAGCGGCCGATAACGATGTCACTTAGCGCCTCGCCCCACCGGAAGGGGGGGCGGTGCACGTAGCACCCCCACATCCTTATGCATCAGCCGGTAACGATAAGCGTCTTAGGGGGTGCACGTAGCACCCCCTGGTCACCCATCATGACTGGCCACCATGCGCCGTGATCCCAGATGCATGGTCCAATGAGGGCGGGTTGAGTCACCGACTGCGACTACCACCCCTTTTAAAGGGCCCTTTAAGGGTAAGGGAGGCGTTGGATCCATGATCGAGCTCGACGCACCGGACGCTATCGAACAGGCTCGTAAGCGGTCAGCCGAGCTGGAGAAGAGCTTGCTCTGCACCTGCGAAGAGATGAGGGCCCTCGTAGAACGATTTCGGCGTCAGTGGCCGACCCAGCCCAGGCCGATCTACCCCGGCATCCATGCCAGCGGCAACGAACGGGCCCCGGTGATCCGCTGGCGCCTCGGAGGCACCAGGGAGTCTCGACAATCCTGGCTCAGCTTTACCTCGGAGCAGGTCCAAGAACACTTGGAACACCAGAACGTCCCACAGCTGACTCGTCTCGCGTGGCTCAGCATTGACCGCGAGGCCCAGCGACTCAATACCCGGGCCAGCGTCGCGAACGCCGAGTTGCGCATGCTGAAGCGCTTCGCCGAGCACATGGCTCAGCTCGATGCGCTAGAGCGAAATTGGTCATCGCAGTGAACGTTTTTTGACCCGCGAATTGGCACATCCTCCCAGACTGGGTAACCACCACCCAGCAGGAGGACGCAGCCATGGCCAATTTCTTCCGTGGCCGAGGCAATCTTGGTGCGACACCCACCTTGCGCCACGCCCAGGACACACCAGTTGCCAACCTGCGGGTCTACTTCGATCGACCCATCCCCAACGGCGAAGGTGGCTTTAACGAGCGCGGTGGCTTCTGGGCCAACGTGAGCCTCTGGGGCTCCCGCGCCGAAACCGCAGCCCGACTCCTGCCCAAGGGCACGCGGGTTGCTGTCGAAGGTGAGCTTTTCGAGTCGCAATGGGTGGACAAGGAGACCGGCGAGGAGCGTCGCCAACTGGAGATCCGCGCCCGCCACGTTGACCCGGATCTGGGAAGGATCGACTCCCTCACCATACGCCGCCGACATAACGCCCAAGAGGAGAACACCTCGGACAGCGATGGCGCGGTGGCGAATGCCCCCGGAAGCGCAAATACTTCATAGTGCCGACTCCGGCATTTTTACGCTTTTCGTCGATTTTAGCGACTGATCGCCACAGGAGGGCGGACTATGAAGCCGAAGCACACCACGATTACTGCGCTCCTCTCGTCTGCTTTGGCGACCGGCTGCGCCATGATCCAGGAGGATGAGCGCGATGACGTCGAGTACACCCTAGATACAGGCGCCTTGTTCGAGACGGATGAGGGCGAGGACGACGAGCGAAGCGCCGACGCCGGCGCGGAAACTCCGGACCAGGGCGACCCCTCGGAGCCGCCGCCTCTACCTGACGAGCTCACCGATGCGCCGCAAACCGATGATGGGTACGTGATCGCCTACGAGGAGCTCGCGGATCTCGATGTCGATACCGCGTACAACCGCGTGCGCCAAACCTTCGGCTACAAGACTCCGGCTCAGCGCCATAATCACGAGCTGGCCGAGGACACCGGCCTTTATCACTACATCAGCGAGCCGGGGGCCTACTACTCCCTGCGCGACGCCGCAGAGATCGGTGACGACCGCGTCGTCCTGCAAGTGGACCTCGAGCGGGAGCAGGATCGCACCCGTGTTCGTGCGGCGTATCACCAGTTCTTTGCCGGATGGGGACGCCCCGAGGATCACGCACCGTGGCCTTCCGATCCCGAGGCGTTCGAGCGCAACCTCACCGAGCAGCTTGAGGGCGCCCTGGAGTAAAGGCCATGCAGCTTTACCTCTGCGAAAAGCCTTCTCAGGCCCGGGACATCGCCCGCGAGCTGGGTGCCACACGCCGCGACGCCGGCTGCCAGCATGGCTCCGGCGTCGCGGTGACGTGGGGCTTCGGCCATCTACTTGCCATGGCGCCGCCCGAGGCCTACGACGAGCAGCTGGGCCAGTGGCGGCTCGAGACCCTACCGATCCTCCCGCGGCAGTGGCAGCTGCAGGTTCGGCCTAAGGCCAAAGAGCAGTACCGCATCGTCAGGCGTCTACTGAGCCAGGCCGACGAGGTGGTCCTGGCGACGGACGCGGACCGTGAAGGGGAGACCATCGGGCGCGAGATCCTGGATCATGCCGGCTACCGTGGCCCTGTGCGGCGACTGTGGCTGTCGGCCCTTGATCCAGCCAGCATACGCCAGGCGCTGGCGCAGCTTCTCGACGGCAACCGCACCGAGCCGCTGTACCAGGCCGGGCTGGCCCGGTCTCGAGCCGACTGGCTCATCGGTATGAATCTGACCCGGGCCTTCACCCTGACCGCCCAGCAGCGCGGCCACCAGGGCGTGCTCTCCGTCGGCCGGGTCCAGACCCCGACGCTGCGGCTCGTCGTCGAGCGTGATCGCGCCATCGAGCAGTTCCGGCCACACCCCTACTACGAGGTCCATGTCCAATGCCGCCACGCCCAGGGCGCCTGGACGGCTAGGTGGCAGCCAACGGGACAGCGGGATAGCGAGGGCCGCTGCATCGACCGCTCAGCCGCGCAGGCCGCCGCCGAACGCACCGAGGGCGCTGACGCGCAGGTGACTCGGGCGCAGACCGAGCGCCATCGGGCGTCCCCACCGCTGCCGCTGGACCTCTCGAGCCTGCAACAAGCCGGGGACCAGCGCTGGGGCGATTCCGCCCAGGAGGTGCTCGACGCGGCCCAGGCCCTTTACGAGCGCCATAAAGCAATCACCTACCCCCGTACCGACTGCCGCTACCTGCCAACCAGCCAGCATGTTGAGGCGACCCAGGTGCTCCAGGCCCTGGCGAGTTCGGACCCAACGATCTTGGAGCAGGTCGAGGGCGCCGATCCTCAGCGCCGCTCTCGGGCCTGGAACGACGAGAAGATCACCGCTCACCACGCGATCATTCCGACCGGCGCGGCGATCGACGTCTCGGCAATGAACCAGCGCGAACGCCGGCTCTACGAGCTCATCCGGGCCCACTACCTGGCACAGTTCTATCCGCCCTGCGAGTACGACGAGGCCGTAATCGAGGTCGCGACTGCTACCGATACCTTCGCCGCCAAGGGCCGCTCCATCCGCGTCTCCGGCTGGCGAGCCGTACTCGGCCAGGACCGCGCCGGAGAGCAGGAGCAACCACTACCGCCGGTCCATGAGCAGGACCCGGTACGCCTCGAGGCAGCCGAGCTCCAGGAGCGCGAAACGAAACCACCGCGCCCCTACACAGCCGGCACGTTGCTCGCGGCGATGAAGCGCGTCGCCGACGTCGTCGAGGATCCCCAGCTGCGGAAGACGCTCAAGGAGACGAGCGGCATCGGCACTGAGGCAACCCGGGCCGGCATCATCGAGACCCTGCAACAGCGCGGGTACCTGGTGCGCCGCAAGCGCGCGCTCCGCGCCACTGAGGCCGGCCGCGCCCTGATCGACGCTGTTCCTGAGGAGGTAAGCGATCCCGCGACGACAGCCCGTTGGGAGGAGGCGCTGGGCGAGATCGCCGACGGACGCGGCGACATGGCTGTGTTCCTGGAACAGCAAGCCGCATGGGTTCATAGCCTCGTGGGCCAGGTCCAGAACGCCGGCTCCGAGGCCATCGCCATCGATGGCGCCGAGACTCACGCCTGCCCTTCCTGCGGCCGGCCAATGCGCCGGCGCAAAGGCAAGCATGGCGCGTTCTGGGGCTGCAGCGGCTACCCCGACTGCACGGCGACGCGCCCGGATGCGAACGGACGGCCGGCTGAGCCCAAGCAGAATCGCCCGGTAGGCGAGTGTGGCTGCGGCGGGACCATCTACGCGAAAGCCCGTGCGTGGCAGTGCGATACCTGCCAGGCGCGGGTCTGGTATGAGACGGCCGGGAAAAAACTTACCGTGCGCCAAGCCCAGGCGCTCCTCGCCGGCCAGACGGTGCATCTGCGGGGGCTGCGCAGCCGCAAGACCGGCAAACGCTTCGATGCTCCCGCGCGCGTGGAGCAAGGTCAGCTGAAGCTGATCTTTGAGCAGCGGAGGTAGAGCAATGCGTGTGGTGACATTCGATCAACAGCGACGAGGCTACTGCGCACCGACCGCCTGGGTTCGACACCCCCTGCACGGCGAGTGCGAGGTCCTGGACTACGACCCCGATGACCCTCTACGCCGGACGCTGTTGCGCATCGATGACGGCGTGTGGGTACAGGCCGACGTGCGGGAACTGACCCAGGTTGAGCCGGCGATCGACGAGCACTTGACAAACCGCTCATAACAAGGTTCGCTATTTTCTAACAGGCCCGCCGTGAGCTAATCACGGCACACCAAGCCCCGCCCGACCCGGGCAGCGGGGCGCCGGCCTTCAGGCCGGTCGGGTCATCAGCTCCACGCAACTCACCCTGCTGGGGAAGCGCTCCCCGGCAGGGATGGCGCCTTCCCCAGCTTTATCCATGATGGGAGGGCGCCATGTCTGAGAAGGCCTACTTCAACCTTCATACCCACGGTATTGCCTACCTCAACCGGGCCCGCGAGGTCCGCCCGCGCAAGGGGGAACCGTTCTGGGCGGTCGAGGTGAACGCCCTGTACGGCCATCCCGATGACGTTGACTACACCCGGATCGATTGCCGGGTGACCGGCCGGGAGGCGCAGGAAGTCGTCGAGCGCCTCGAGCAGGCCATCAATGATCGCAGCGAGAAGGTTCTCGCCCGCTTCAAGATCGGGGACATCTACCCCGAGGCCTTCGTCTATCGCTCCGGTCAGCGAGCCGGCGAGTACGGCGTCACCATCAAGGGGCGCCTGCTGCGGCTCGAGTGGGTGAAGGTCAATGGTGAGACGGTTCACACCGCGGCCATTCCTCACCCAGCCGCCGACCGCGAGCAACACGCTCCGCATGACGGTGCTGAGCCGGCCGAGCCGTCCTCCGAGGAGGGGGGCATCCGGAGCACCAGCAACGAGGGCGAGCGGGAGGATGCCTTGGGGCCGGCCGAGTCACCGGCCGGCGACCAGGCACGAGGCCAAGGGGCCGACTCCTCGGGAGGCGACGTCATCCAGCTCTCGAAGGATGACCCGCACTTCCAGACGAAGAAGGAGCGGCTCAAGAAGGCTGGCTACCGCTTCGACCCCAAGGAACGGGTCTGGCGCAAGCCGGTCGCTGAACCGGCACCCGCCTGAGGCCCAGCCCACCCCGCGCGAAGACGGGGTGGGCCTCGCTCTTTTACAAGTGGGCGAGGAAGGCAAGACGCTCCGGCGTCTTGCCCGAGCGGCGCGCGCGCCGTCCGCTCCGGCAAGACGCCGGCCACGAGCGCACCGTGGCGCCCTCTCCAAGCCCCTACGGCCCGGGCAGCGGGGCGCCGGCCACCAGGCCGGTCGGGCCACACTTCAATCCACCCCGCCGGGGGCAGGTCCTGCTCCCGGTTGGGGGCGGCCTGTTTCCCGGCTCCACATAGGAGGACAGGTCATGGGTATGGACGTCGTGGGTGTTAACCCCAGCAGTGAGCGCGGCGCGTATTTCCGGCGGAATATCTGGGGGTGGCACCCCCTCTGGGATACCGTCGCCTCTATCGCACCTGATGTCGCCGACAGGGTCGAGCTCCCTCACACGAATGACGGGGATGGCCTCGACGCTGAGGGATCATCGGAGCTGGCACAACGGATCGACCAAGCCCTTGTTGATGGGAAAGCGGACGAATCCGTGCGTGCTACGAGCGCGGAATGTCGCAGGATGGGGATGCCTGGCGCCATCAGCCTTGAGGACCTCCTGGAGTTCCGGGATTTCCTCCGCGACTGCGGAGGATTCCGGATCTTATGAGCCTACCGCGGCCGCCGGCCACCAGGCCGGTCGGGCCACACTTCAATCCACCCCGCCGGGGGCAGGTCCTGCTCCCGGTGGGGGCGGCCTGTCTCCCGGCTCCAGAGAGGAGGACAGGTCATGCGCATAGACGTCATGGGACTCAACCCCGTCAACGCCCAAGGCGCATGCTTTTCCCGGGATATGTGGCGGTGGCACCCCCTGTGGGCTGCGGTTGCCGCGCTGGCTAACAATGCCGGCCGTGTTGAACGCCCTCATACCGATGACGGCGACGGCCTGGGTGCGACCCACTCCCGAGAGCTGGCGCAAGAGCTCGACGAAGCACTCGCCTGTGGCGAGGCCGACAAGTTCATCCGCGTAATCCGCGGCCAATGCCGGGCGGCAGGGCTGCCTGAGGTCATCAGCCTCGAGGACCTACGGGAGTTCCGGGACTTCCTCCGCGATTGCGGGGGGGGGTTCTCCATCCGATGCCCGGATCACGGACGCCACGCCCTCGCACGCCGACGGCTTTCCTTGGTGTAGGACGCTACTAATCGACGCTAGACGCCGCTCCGCGGCGTCTCCCCGGAGGGGCTCCTGCGCGACCCCTGCGGGAAGACGCCGGCCGCGAACGCATCGCGGTACCCACCAAGCCCCGCCCGGCCCGGGCAGCGGGGCGCCGGCCACCAGGCCGGTCGGGCCACACTTCAATCCACCCCGCCGGGGACAGGCACCCGGCAGGGGCGGTCTGTCCCCCCGGCACTGCATCGAGGAGGACAGGCCATGGCCGAGCAGAAGCGCGATCTCTACCAGGAGGTCACCGATAAGATCATCAACGCCCTTGAGGAAGGCGTCGTGCCCTGGGTTCAGCCCTGGGACGACAAGACCGCCGCAATTGCGAGCGGCTTCCCCGTCAACGCCCTCAACGACCACCCCTACCGCGGGACCAACACACTCATACTCTGGGCCGAGCAGGCCATCCGCGGCTACTCGACGAGCCGCTGGCTGACCTTCAAGCAGGCCAAGGAGGCCGGAGGCCACGTCCGCAAGGGCGAGAAAGGCACGCTGGCGACCTTCTTCAAACGTATCCCCGTTCAGAAGAAGGACCGAGCAGGAAACCCCGTCTACGATGAGGAGGGCAATCCTGAGACGAAGATCGTCCCCTTCATCCGGGGGTTCACGCTGTTCAACCTGGACCAGGTCGAGGGGCTCGACGAGCGCTACTGGCATCCAGGGACTGTGTCCCAGGAGCTCGACTCCGTCGAGGCCGCTGACGCCATCGTAGAAGCCAGCGGAGCCGACATCGTCTTTCGAGGGACGCGGGCTGCTTACACCCCGGAGCTGGATCGAATCCAGATGCCACCGCAGGAGTCCTTCGGCACCTCGGAGGGCTTCTACGCCACCCTTCTCCACGAGCTGTCCCACTGGACCGGCCACAGCGACCGCTTGGCTCGGCCATCGGTCATCCGGCCCGCGAGCTTCGGCTCCGAAGACTACGCCTTCGAGGAGCTCGTTGCGGAGCTCAGCTGTGCCTACCTCTGCGCCGAGATAGGCATGCAAGGCGACCTTCGCCACGAGGGCTACATCGCCTCGTGGCTCAAGGCCCTCCGGGGCGACAAGACCTTCATCTTTCGGGCCTCGAGCGAAGCCAAAGACGCTGCAGCCTACTTGTCCTCCTCGGTTGAGGGGCTTAGCGAATGGTCCACCGAGAGCGAGGAGCGTGCTGCAGCCTGATACTCACCCCAACCGGGGCAGGCCCCGGTTGGGGCTTGCCCCACTCAACCAGGAGGGGCTATGTCCTACTACCGCCTCGAAATCGAGCCGTGCCTTGAAGCCGACGACAACTGCATTGAACCCGGCGTCAACCCGGAGCACGCCCAGTTCTGGGGCGTCTACGGCCGTCGTATCGATACCGACCTCGCTGAACACATCCGTGACTGCAACGACCTCGCGGAAGCCAGGGCCCTAGCGGCGGCCACCCACCCCGACTTGCCCGTTGTCGAAGGTTTCGTCATGACGTGATCAGGCACTAGCGTCGCCGACCTTCCATCCGGGGTCGGCGTCTTCCCGGAGGGGCTCCCGCGCGGACCCCTGCGGGAAGACGCGGGCCGCGAGTGCAGCTGCCGCTGCTGCTCAGCCACGTGACTCATGTGGCTATGGCACAATAGAAACGCACACCGCACGCCTGGAGCGAATCCAGGCCCCGGTGAAGCCCTTTCGGGTCGGGAGGAAGGGCGCCGTCTCCGGACGGTCGGCCCTGGTCTGCCAAACGGGAGCCCCTGGCTTGCGGACCTTAAGATCCGGACTCCCCATCCGGACACAACGCCGGCTTAACCGGCCTTCACTGCATCGTCGGGCCTGGTGGCCACCCAGCCACCAGGCCCCCCTCACACATCATGGGGGTTGTTGCCTCCACCCAGCTACTTACTTGATCCCCGAGCAGCTGGGGGAGGCTCCAAGGCCTCCCACGATCTTTGACACCATCGGCTACCCGCTGCCGGATTAGCACAGCGGGCCCTTTGTGCGGTTCAAACCGCGCCTACCACTCATTGGTCCGCCCCCTCCATTAAGCGGACCGGCGCATCACTGATGCCCCCGGAGGCCATGATTCTCATCGGCTGTCTAGACACGTCTGCCCCACGACCGCCTCACATAACCATCGCCGACCCGGCCCCTCTCGACGAATCTCCCGGCATCAACCTAGACCGGGAGCCCCACCAAAACTCACATCTCCGAAGTTGCATTTTTGCCGACACCCCCCAAGCGATCCCCAGCACCATAAAACCTACCGTCGGAAAAGCCGGGAGTCCCGCGATGCGTAAGACTTTTGCGGCCCCTGCACTACTGGCCATTTCCCTTGGCAGTTGCGTGCCGGATGCATTTGGCAGTGCCACGGACGGGGAACGCGAGTCACTCGCCCGGCTCGCTTATGAGCTTGAAGCGCTCGAGCCCCTGATCGAAGAAGCCAAAGCCCAATCCGACCCGGATGCTCGCGTGGAGTTCCGTTATGACTGGCTGCGTCGCGACCTGGAGCGCGTCCGCCACGGCATCCAGGAGCATATCGAGGCGCCACGCCAGCCACAGCCAAGGCAGATCGATCCACTACAGGGAGATTACCGACGTTGAATTGGGATCCCGATATTTTTGGGACCTGGTCAGCAGTTGATCCGAGCACCCTGATTTGGGTGATCAGCGCCGTTGTATTGGCCTTCTACTTTATTTGGGCCGCCTGGGTCTCATTGTCCCAATTCGACGGGTTTCGCAAACGCGAGACCGAGTTCGCCGAGTGGCTTTGGTACACGATTCGAGCGGTCATCGTCGTCACGGTTGTCGCCGTCTACGTGCGGCCGGGATGACGGTGTGGGGACGGGTCAATCGGACCCGGTAATTGGGCCATCAAGGCCCGGCGACACTTCCACTGAGGAGGATCAATCATGCCCGCACGCAGCACTTGGCAACGGATCAGGGAAGCCACCCTCTCCCTCTTTCTGCTTGGTCCCGCTGGGGCCATGGCTCAGCAGGGGACTTTGCCCTCCCCCGAGGATCCTGATCATGGGCATGGCGCGGCCGACGAGGACTGGCTCGCCACGATGGAGGGGTACCTGTTCGACGGCGCGGTTGTCCTGGCAACAGTCGTCAGCATTGCCGGCTTTGTCTGGGTGGCCTGGGCCGGGCTTACCAAGTTCAACGAGGCCCGCAATGGTCGGGCTGAGTGGGGCGAGGTCGGCCTGCTCGGCATTGCCGGCGGCGCTTTGCTCCTGGTGATCACGTTCCTGCTGACGACGGCCACCGAGGACGTTATCGACGCCGGCATGACCTTCCATAGCGCCATGCCTGCGGTGGCCTGAGGGTGGACCATGGTGGAGACCGCTGGCGAGCGCCGGATGATGGCGGAGCGACTTAACGAGGAGCCTCCTGTGTTCCGCGGGTGCTCCTCCACCGAACTCGTGGCGATCCTTGTCGCCGGAACCATCTTCTGGCTTCCGGTCGGCATCGCCATCGGCTGGCTATTCGGCCGCGCCATGATGGGCGTCGGGGGCGCCGCCATCATGGTGCTTGCCACGGTCTTCATCGCGGCCACGATCTTCCAGAAGATCAAGAAGGGTCGGCCCACCGGCTACTACCAGCAGCGCTGCCGGCTGGCCCTGCATAGGGCTGGCGTGATGGGCGCGCCGCTCATTCTCCGAAGCGGCATCTGGGACGTGGGGCGCAGATGAGACATCGCAAAGAGATCGACACCTGCTGGGCGCATGTTCGCACACTCCGGGTTTTGGCCTCGGGGCTGGCCCTGGCATGTGCCGGCCTGTGGTGGGGGTGGCATACCGCGCCCGAGGATATTCGGGTCCATCAGACCCCGGAGCTGCGCACGGGCGGGGTGATGGAGGCCGGCGAGATCCCTGAGCCGGTCGTCTATACCTTCACCTTCTACATCTGGCAGCAGCTCTGGCGCTGGGAAGACGACGGCGCCGACGAGTACCCCGAGAATATCTGGCGGCTGCAAAGCTACATGACTCCCCGTTTCCTCCAGGTCCAAGAGGCGGACTTGGAACGACGCGCCCAGAGCGGCGAGCTCGATAACCGATCCCGCTACATCCGCGAGATCCCGGGCGCCCGCTTTGAGCCCGCTCGCGTGGAACGCCTCGGCGACGACACCTGGCAGGTCTTCCTGGACGTCGAGATCCAAGAGTACATCGACGGCGAGCTCGTCAAGGACATTGAGGTGCGCTACCCGCTGCGCATCGTCCGCTTCGAGGTCGACCCCGAAGGCAACCCCTGGGGACTGGCCCTGGACGGATACACCGGCGAGCCCGAGCGCCTGGAGACCCGTGTGGAGGAGCCCGAATGATGCTAAGGGGCCTTCCACTGCTGCTGGTGGTCATACTGGCGCCGCTCACCGGCGCAGCCGCGGAGCGCGTCGAGGTCTTCGTCGCGGACGAGACGCATGCGCGGCAGACCGCCCCTTCGGACGTCACGATCTACCGCGTGGATGAGGCCCAGGAGCGCATCAGCGCTCTTGAGGCGCAGCTGCCCGACCATCCCGATGAGGCGTTGCAAACGGCACGGCGCCTAGTGGATGACACGGAGGAGGAGAAGCTAGAGAGAGCATTACGCGCCGTCGCACTCGCGATCGCGCTGGGGATCGACCAGGTCCCGGCTGTCGTATTCGACCGCACGGCCGTCGTCTACGGCGTCGCGGATCCGGACGAGGCCCGTCAGCACCTGCAGGAGGCTAACGATGACCCTTAAATCGATGGCCCGGCCCGTCTGCGTCGCAGCTGCTCTCATGCTGGGCCTCGTTCCGGCCGCGAGGGCAGAGGTGAACACTATCGACATCACCCAAGACACGATGAGCGCCCTCCCCTCCTGTCTCGATTTCCGCCTCGAGGGGGTGTGCTTTTGGCTCCGTTGCAGCTGGACTGGCTGCTCGATCCGCACCTCGATCCGACTCGGTCACTATATCCCCGACCTCGTGATCTCGGCCTATCACGAGGCCGCAGAAAACCCGTGGCGGGAAATCCGTAAGACGCTTGGGCACGCCCAGGAGCTCGCCTTGGAGCAAGGTTTCGCTGCGCTGATCGATTACGACCCCGGTGAAGGCGCACAACATGACTCCAGGCCGGCGCGGAACCACGCCACGGTGACCTACAAAGAGGCCGACGCGATCGGCCACCCAGCAGCAGACATCGTAGAAGATATACCGCTACCCGAAGGCCCCTGCCCCTCCGCGGCCGACATGATGACGCCCTACTACCAGTCGGCGATCGACGCCATCGAGTGGCGGCTGGGCGTTGTCGAGTTCGTCGCCCACGCCCATAAGCCCTTTCCGGGCATCGAGGAGCTGAGCGAGGACGGCAGCTGGGGCCTCCAGACCTGGGGCGCTGTCTACCCGCGGGTTGGACAGACGCCACAGCCGGAAGACGCCAAGGCCGCGGGGATGGCAGCTTTCCGGGCCGGACACATCACCACCCGGTCGGGGGAACCAGCGCGCGTCTACGACCACCTCTCCAGTGGCGGCACAACCTCCACAGCGGGCTATCGCGTGTGGTTGCCGGATCCGCTCGAGCCGGCCGATGCGGAGACCGGGACTTTCCAGATGCACCATCCGCGCTCGGAGAGTTCCTGCGAGATTCTCGGCGTCGATGACCGCTTCGACGGGCTCGACGGCTGGGCCGGGGGAACATCCTCGTCACGCACCGATCTGGACGGCGACTACGTCTGGTCGATGTGGCGGCGGTATTCCTGCTGCGAACGGGAGGGATCCTTCATCACCTCCGTGAGCTGGTAACAAGGGGATAGTCAGCCATGCGTCGAGTAGTAAGCCTTGCAGCCATCGCCCTTGCGGCCCCATCCGCTGTGCTCGCCAACGAGCCCCTCACGCCTCCAGAGGACGACGGCGTGTGGTACTACGAGATCGGTGGGGCTAAACCGTGGAACCCTCCCCTGCAACCCAACGTCACCACCATGGACCTAGGCTTCGGGTCTAAGTTGAGCGCCGGCTACTCCTGCGGTGAATTTGACCCGGTTACAACCGTTCGCAACCAGCTCCAGGAGGTGGCCGACGGGGCCGATGCCATGGTCGATGAAATGGTGGACGCGGCCAATGCCGCCGTCGCATCCCTGCCAGCACTCGTGCTCCAACGAGCCCACCCTGGCCTCTACGACCTCATGCAGAACACGCTCCTGCGCGCTGAGGAGACCCTCGAGCTCGCCACCAAGAGCTGTGAGCAGATCGAGCAAGAGCTGGCCGAAGGGGAGACCAACCCATACTCCGACCTGGTAACCCTGTCCAAGGGTGACGAATGGCAGGTACAGATGGGGGTCGAGGACGACATCGTCCGAGCGGAGGAGCATGTCGAGGAGAACGCCGCCGACAGCGGCCTGATCTGGTACGACGGCACCCCCGGCAGCGGCGGGGAACGCCGCGGCGGCGAAGGCCAGCCTCCAGTCGAGCCCGTCAGCGATGCACTGGATGCGGGCTACCAGACCATCATGCAAGGGGCCCCGGCCGGTGACGACACGCGCATGGAAGAAATCTGGGAGCCGGAGCCTGGGAACACGACCGTAGACCAAATCCAGGACTGGGCCGTAGGCGACCCCGATGCGGGCGAGCCCGGTGTCCTGGGGGATTCCAAGTTGTGGACCGGCGAGCATGAACAGAGCGAGTCCCTACCCGGTCACGGCATCGTTCCTCAACTCGAAACCGAACGCGAAAGCGTGCAAGACGACATGGCCGAGCTCCTGCAGGCCATGGAGGATGACGCCCTCACCGAGGACCACCTCGCCGACCTACAGGCACCGGGAGTCGGCTTCACCCCACAGCTCGCGCAAGCCCTCGACGAAATGCCCTCCCAGGAACGCCAGCTGGCCGCCGGGCGCCTCGCCCAAGAGATCAGCATGGCGCGGACCATGGAGCGCGCCCTATCAGTGCGCCGGATGCTGCTCACCGGCCGCGGCGAGCCCACGATCGCACGCGCCGGCCCGGCACAGGACAAGATCGACGACGCCCTGGACGAACTCGACGATGAGATCGAGAACCTAATGCTGGAGATCGAAGCCCGCCGAACGGTCGTTTCACACACCTCTGAGCACCTGCTCCAGGAAGGCGAGCGTCGGCGTGACGCCTCTCGGGGCGCCATTGCCCCGACGCCGGTGCCGGAGCAACGCATCCGCGACGGCATCCCTGAGGAGCTCGACGATTAGGAGACGGCGATGCTGCGCACCTGCCTAGGGCTGATTCTCCTGTTTGCGGTGGCGATCATCGGCACCCTCCTCTGGTATGCCGTAGAGCCCGCCGGCGTGATCGAGCAACGACTCGCCCAGCTCGAAGGGGTGCTCATCCTCTGGCGTCTTGGCCTGATCGCTGCGGTCGTTGCGGCCTGGCCTTGCGCTGTCGAGTTCCTTGGGAACCACCTGACGCCGCACCAGCGGCTGCTCCTGCACGACGCCCGCTGGCAGGTGGCCCTGTGGCTGTTGGTCCTGGAGGCCCTGCTCGGCCAGGACCTGATACCTCGGCTGGTAAGGCTGCTATGAACGTCCAGCATCCGCTCGAAGCCTTCACCCTCGTATTCGCGTGGATGCAGTACGAGACGATCTGGGAGATTCTGACGGGGACCGGGATCGCCTACATCCCGTTCCTCGTCTTTCTCGTCCAGGCGTTCTCCGATGCCTACACGGGCATGGAGGCGAAGGCCGGAGCGAAGCGCAGTGTCCACGCCATGGAGCTGCGCATCATCATGGCGTTCTCCGTCGTGGTTCTGGCAGCGCAGCCGATGATCGAGCTACAAACATCCGTGCTTGAGTACGAGGATCCCTGTGGCACGAATACCGACCCGGCGGATACGCCCTACCACGACGTCTTCGACAACTACATTACCCCGGCGCAGGTGCCGGCGTGGTGGTACGGGACACTGGCGATCGGCAGCGGCATCACGGGAGCGGCCATTGACGGGCTCGGCTGCCCCAAGGATTACGTTCAGACGCGGCTCGACTTCGACCGGCAGCGGATCAACGACGAGCAGGTGGCCGCCGAGGTCGAGCAGTTCGTCGAGGACTGCTTCATTCCGGCACGCTCGCGTTATCAGCGTGAGCGTCCGGATGTGGACCCGCTTCTCGATGACTACGGCGAGGACGATCCACAGTACATCGGATCCTACGTCTACCTGAACACCTACTATCAGCGCTACCAGGCATCAAAGCCGGTTGAGGGGTGGGACTACGAGGAGCAGCGCAGCGGCGCCTACTACGACGACAACCACCCTCCTCCGCATGGTCGGCCCTATTGCCACGAGTGGTGGACCGGCAACGCCGACGTCGGCCTCGATGGCCCCGGCTTGCGCAAACGGATCCTCGAGCAGATGGAACCGGGGTTCTGGGATCGGCTCCACGAGGTGTGGGCAGACTTCGCTGACGGAACCGAGCAGTACGAGGTCGAGGATGCGATGATCCAGCGGATCATCCAGAACGAAGCGAGCAGCGCGCCGATCGCCTCCGCCGACCTGGTCGCGACCGACGAAACCGCTGGGCAGGGCCTGCACGAGCGGGTCTTCTCGACCGTCGCGGTCGGGCTGGGCACAGCCTGGTACGATACGGTCGAGCACGGGCCAATGATGTACACGATCCGTTCGGCCGCACCCATGATCCAGTCCTTCCTGCTCATGGGCATCATCATGTTGCTGCCCTTCCTGCTAATCATCTCCCTCTACAGCTGGCAGACCGTGTTCGTCGCGACCTTCGGGATCGTGCTGATCAAGGTGTGGGACTACCTGTGGTCCGTCTCGATCTGGCTCGAGGAGAACATGGTACGGGCCATGCACCCTGACACGCTCTCCTACCTCGCGGCGAGCAACGTCGGCAACCTCCTCAGCCCCGACGGCGGAACCCAGGGGACGATGCTTATGATCATCACCGGGCTCCTGCACATCGGGTTGCCGCTGGTCTTTACGACCTTGATGGGCTGGGGGGGATACAAGGCTCTTAACCAGATCAACGCTGCGAGCTCCTCGACCACTGGTTCCGTGCAGAACGCCGGAACGCGCAGCGGTCAAGGAGCAATCAATGAAGGGAGGAAGCAAGCGAACATATAGAGTTCACCATGCGTCCCTTCGCGTTTCCGGCGGTTCATAAGGCCAACCCATGAGATAATCGTCCATTGATTTCATTTCCTTTATAGCGTAAATCTCGCTCTCGCCGGCGTGGTTTTGATGTTCTGCAGGGGGGGCTGGGTTCGTTCTCGCCCGTTCGCATACGTTACGAGCACCTAGCGAAACGAGCTCGCCGCCAAACCCCGCCACCGCTTCTGTAAGTCGCGGTAGCCCCCGCGCCCAACGCCGGAGGCCATGACGGAGCCCTTGGTGGTAGATGCCAACCCCCAGCTGGACAAGAAGCCAGAGCATAAAGATAAGTGCGATGAGGACGATGAGTTCCATAGCCCACCTCCGCGGCAGAGATACATCTATGCCGTTTCTTAATCAACGCCTACTTGAACGCTGTATGTCAAGGCTCCTGGAGCCTGTCATCTCGACCGACTTTATGGGCCAAAGCCTTGTCGAGAGCGCACCGCCCCCTCTCGACGCCCGATTAGCGCTCTACTCGGCACTGACCGCCACAAGGTTCAATTCGCCCCCAGAATCCCACGCGCCGGACTGCGGCAAATAAATCCAGCTTGCTCGCTCGGACCATGAGGGGCAAGGTCACGCGCTACGAGGCGCCACCCTGCGTGGGCTTTTCGCGGCCTTGAAAGACGACACGGTTCCGCCCCGCCCGCTTGGCCCGGTAGAGGGCCCGATCGGCGCGCTCGATCAGCGCGTCGGCATCGTCATCGGGCTCGATCAACGTGGCCCCGATGCTGACCGAGACTAGCCCGACCTCATCCGTCAGCGGTGAAGCCACCACGCTCTCGCACAGCCGCTCGGCGAGACTGCCCAGCCCCGCAGCATCCGTCTCCGGAGCCAGGATAGCGAACTCCTCGCCACCCCATCGGGCCAAGAGATCTGGCTCGCGCAGCTCGCCGCACAGGCGCTCGACGAGTTTGCGTAGGACTTCATCTCCGACCGCGTGACCGTAGGTGTCGTTCAGCGGCTTGAAATGGTCGATATCGAGCAGGAGCACCCCCGCGGGCGTGCCGTAGCGACGCCGTTGCCCCAACGCCTGCCCCAGGCTGTCCTCAAACGGCGGACGCCGATAGGCGCCGGTCAGGGCATCCCGCTCAGCCTGCTCGGCGAGCGTCTCGCGCTGCGCCTCCTGCGTCAGCTCGTAGGAAAGCCACTGCCCGAGCAGCCGCAGGAACTGGCGCTCGAAGCGGGTCAGCGGCGCGCGGGGTTCGGGACCGTAGATCAGGAGCACCCCGTAGCGCACCGCCCCGGCCCAGAGCGGCACGGCGAAGTAGGCGCCCACGGCGTCATGGTGCTCGTCGCACAGCGGATTCAGCCGCCGTGCGCCGTCTCCGCCGGCAAATCCCACGGGGCCGTCCCTTCGAGCGGTATGAGGCCTCTTGCCCTCCTCCCGTTCAAGCCACGGCTCAACCAGCTGTGGCTCCTCGGCGATCCGGTGAACGCAGCAGGCGGCGCAGAATTCTTTGACTATCCCGGTCGGGACCGCGTCGCACTCCGGATAGGCGGCACGAATGGTACACGTACCCTCTCCGAGGCGGCTGAGACGCGCACAAGGCAGGCCCATGACCTCGGTGCTCAGCCGCAGCACCTCAGAGAGCTTCTCATCCAGCGTCTGGTAAGGACTACCCGTAATCGACTGGAAGCTTCCAAGCCAGTGCTCTCGCTGGCGAAGCTCCTGCTCGGTGCGTTTGAGCCGTTCGATCTCCACGTGGGTGCCCATCAGCCGACGCGGCCGGCCATCCGGATGGCGCTCCACGATCTGGCCGCGAGCCTGCACCCAGAGCCAACCACCATTAGAGCGGCGGTAGCGGAACACGGTCGTGAAGGGCTCGCCCCGATTAAGCTTCGCCCAGACAACGCGCTCGGCCTTGAGCAGGTCGTCCGGATGCACCTGCGCCTGCCAATCCGCAAAGCCCAGTGTGCGCCCATCGGCCGGGTCGTGGCCGAGCATGCGCCAGCAGGCCTCGTCCCAGTAGATGGCATCACGTTCCAGATCCCACTCCCAAACACCGAAGGAGGCCGCCTCCTGTGCCATGCGGTAGCGTTCGCGCTCAGCCGCCTGCTCGGTGAGATCCATACAGATGCTGATCAGCCCGACAATCTCTTGGCCCTCATCGAGGATCGGGACCACGCTCAGCAAAGCCGGGAACACCCTACCGGTACGATGTATGGGTCGAATCTCCTCGGTAAACTCCTGACATTCGAGGCGAACTCGCTCGAGGACTTGAGCTGGCGGGTTCTGTTCGTCCGGCGAGGCGAGCATTCCCACGTTCTGCCCAATGAGCTCAGCGCGCGGGTAACCGAACAGCACCTCCGCGCCCTGGCTCGCCTCCTCGATCACGCCGTTGGTGTCCGTGCGGATGAGGCTGATCGAACGCGCGTGCTGGAAGATGGCCTCGTGCTGGCGTTGGCGCTCGCGCAGCACCTGCAGGGTTTCTTGGTATTCCGTGACGTCCTGGATGGTGCCCTGGATCACCCAGCGACCCTGCTCGTCGCGCCACTGCTGCGCTACTTCACGCACCCAGAGCACGCGTCCGTCCGGGCGCCGAATCCGGTACGTTCCCTCGCACGCGGAGCGATCCGAATCGGCCTGGAACTGGAACTCCGCCACCTGGTGGCGATCTTCGTAGGGAATTCGCTCCAACAGGTCAGCCACTTTTGGCTCAGGTCCACGCGGATCGAATCCCAAGAGTTCGTAGGTCATTGGAGACCACTCCACCGCCCCGGAATCCGGGTAGGTGCGCCAGTGCCCGATCTGGGCGATGCGCTCCGTCTCTGCGAGACGCTCGTTGGCCTCAGCCAGCGCCTGCTCGCGTTCGACCCGCTCGGTGATGTCGTTGATGTAGCCCCGGATCGCGATCCAGCGGCCTTGCTCGTCGAAGTCGATCACCGAGGACTCGTAGATCCAGCGCCATGAACCGTCAGCGGCCTGCAGGCGATAGGGGGAGGGCTCAATGGGCTGAGTCGATCTCGCCGCGCACCGGTGAGCCGCAGCGCGCTCATCGGCGGCGATCCGCTCGCGGTCCTGCGCGTCGATGAGCGCACCATAGGCGGTGCCTACCAACTCCTCCGGGCGATAGCCGAGGACCTCGGTCACGTTGGGCGAGATGTAGCGGACGGGCCAGCGCCCCGGCTCCGGCTCCCAGACGAAGGCGACGGTTGGGCCACCGAGGAAGAGGTTGCGCTCTTGTTCCAGCTCCCGGCTGGCAAGGCGCAACTCCAGCTCGTCGGTGACCATCTGCGCCAGGTCCTGAAGGGAAGTCAGGTCCGCGCCAGAGAACTCGCGCGGGCGCTGATCCTGCACGCAGAGCACGCCGACGGCGAAGCCGTCCGGCGAGACAATCGGCACGCCCGCGTAGGCACGCACATACGGTGGTCCGGTGACGAGCGGGTTGTCGTGGAAGCGCGCGTCCTGATGCGTGTCATCCACCACCAACGGCTCGGCGTGGTAGACGACATGGCCGCAGAAAGAGATCTGCCGTGACGTCTGACAGTCATCAATGCCGCGCGAAGATTTGAACCACTGCCTATCCCGATCCACGAACGTCACCGTGGCAATCGGTGCGGCGTAGATGTGGCAGACCATCCGGATGATTCGCTCGTAGGCGTCCTCGCGCTCGGTGTCGAGGATCGCGTAGCGCTCTAGGGCGGCCTGGCGCGCGGTCTCGTCCGACGGAATCAGGGCTGAGTACATAGACCGAATACCCGGTTCACGTTCCAGGGTTGGACTGACGACGTCCAGCGCTCTGTGCGAGTGCGGCATAGTGCTCGTCCGCCCTGCGAACGGACTCCAGGTAGAACCGGTTGAGCTGCCTCGCAGGCATGGAAAACTCATCGAGGCGCGACCAGTCCGCCTGCTCCTGCGCGATCGCCGCGGCGAGTATACAACCGTAGGGCCCTGCGCGATGGATCAAGGCCTCGCGGATCTCCGCCTCGAGGGGCAGCTGATCGCAGATCTCGTCCATGGCCAGGTCGAGGACTGCATCAAGGCCCGAGAACAGACCGATGGTGAACGCAACGTCCGAATTCGACCCCCCATAGTGGTGGCGGGTCAGCTCCCTGCAAACGTGCGCGCGGATCAGTAGGGAGCGGATCTGCTCGGCGGGCTGCCCCTCAACCGATGCCAGCGCGAGCAGCAGGGCCCAGTGAGAAAGCTCGCGCTGCCCCAGATAGAGGACGGCGGTGCGAATACTGTCGATATCACGGGCCGCAAAGACCGGGGAGCGGAGATAGCGCAACAGCTTGTAGCTCAAAGACAGATCATGGTTGATCAGGCGCTCAGCGCGGGCGATGTCGAACTCGGAATTGTAGAGTTCCGCGAGCAGTTCGAGGATGGCCACCCGGTCCGTGCTCAACGACTGCCCCCTCAGCGTGGCAGGCCGTGAGAGGAAGAAGCCCTGGAAGTAGCTGAACCCCGCCTTGCGACACAGCTCAAGCATCTGGTGGGTCTCGACCTTCTCCGCGAGGAGCTCCGGACCCCCGTGGCGCTTAAGCCATCGAGCGTGGCGCGCTACCTCCTGGTAAGACATATTGAGGACATCGACCTTGATCACACTCACGTAAGGGATCAGCCAGTGGCGCTCATCCTGGCCGAGGATGTAGTCATCCAGGGCAAGGCGGTACCCCCTGCTGGCGAGCCGCCGCAGGGCGAGGAGCAGGTCCTTGTCCGGCTCGATGTGCTCAAGCAGCTCTAGGACGACCTCATCCGGGTGGAAGGGGATGAGATCCTCGACGAAAAAACGCCGCGTCAGGTTGATATAGGCGGGATGGTTACCGGTGAGCTGCGCAAGGCTCAGGGAGTGGAGGGCGTGCTCGATCACACTCGCTGAGGCCGCATCGCCGTCGTCGAAGGCAGCATGCTCGGCATCGCCCTGGCGGTAGAGCAGCTCATAGCCGCAGACCTCGAGGTCGCGATTGTAGATTGGCTGCCGCGCCACACGGATCTGCCCCGGAACTTCCGCTTCCGGTTCGCCACTCATATCTCGCCCTTCTTGCTCAGCGCTGGTCCCTGCACCGCTTCCCGGTCTCTAGACATTTCGAACGCATAGTGCCACCTCAGCATGCCTTCGGAGAACTCGGGCTCGAGAACTCCTTGGTCGCTTTGCCGCTCTGCCCGACAGCATCAGAGGCGGGACAGTCTGGTGTGATGCGCGACATACTCCACCAGGCGCTTGAGCTCCGAGCGATCCAGCGGCTTGCCCAAGTACGCATCGAAGAGCGCGCCGCCGAGCAGGTCAGACACCTCGGTGCGGCCGTAAGCCGTGTACAGGGCGATCGGGACCCCCGGAGATCCTTTGGTTTGCTCTTGGGCGCGGATGCGCTCCGCCACCTGCTCCCCGTACAGATCCGGCAGGGCCCGATCGAGCACCAGCAGATCGAAAGCCCCTTCACCCCAAGAAGCCAGAGCGTCGGCGGCGTTCTCGGCCGTGGTCACCGAGCAGCCAAGCTGTTCCAGCATGATCCGGGCGAGCATCACGTTCGCTGGCTCATCATCGGCGACCAGTACGCGGAGGGAGTGCTCCGGTACATCGATAGCCTGAGACGACTCCACCCCACCAGGGTCCCCGTCACCGGCTCTCGAACTGGCGGCGGGTGCAGCCACCGCTGGCAAGGGCACGGTCACGCTGAACGTGGTACCGAGCCCCGGCGCGCTGTCCAGGTTGAGTTCGCCGCCAAGGAGGCTCAGCAGCTCCCGCACAATGGCCAGCCCCAGTCCGTGCCCACGCTGTGCGCCGGCGTAATACCCCCGGTCAAAGGCCGAGAAGATCTGCTCCTGCGCCGGCTGCGGAATCCCCGGGCCGGTATCGCGCACCCGAAAGGTGACCCGCTCGCCTTCCTGCGGGACAACCTCAAGGTCCACCCGGCCTTCATCCGTGTACTTCACGGCGTTGCTGAGCAGGTTCGAAAGCGTCTGGGCAAGCCGCGTGGCATCCCCCTCGACCCACTGCGGCAAATGCGGATCGACCCGGCAGCCCAGCTCCAATCCCCGCTCCGCAGCAAGATGTCGAAATTCGGCATGTTGGCAGTCGATCAACGCGTGCAGATTGAAGGGGGCCGGCGTCACCGCCAGCCGGCCCGCCTGCAAGCGGCTTAGATCGAGCAGCGAGTCGATGAGGCCGAGTAGCCGCTGCGCGCCCTGGCGGCAATACTTTATATACTCGGCATGCTGCTGTTCCGGAAGCCCGGGTTCATCGAGCAGCTCGAGGAAGCCCATCAGGGCGTTGAGCGGTGTGCGCAGGTCGTGGCTGACGGCGTTCAGGAAGGTGGTCTTGGCCTCCACTGCCTCCTTAAGCTCGCGCTCTGCACGCTTTTGGTCGCTCATGTCGAGGCTCACGCCGACCGCGGCTACCACATCGCCGCGATGATCGGTGACCGGGTGGATCGTCAACTGCGCCGGGAAGGTGCTGCCGTCGCGGCGGATCAGCTCCGTTTCTCGGCGAAGCGGCTCGCGCTCCCGGACCAGCCGTGTCACGTGCGCGTGGTCTACCTCCGGGTCGGTCACCAATTGGCTGGCGTGGCTGCCGATCAGTTCCTCGCGGGCGTAACCGAACAGCTCCTCAGCGCCGGTGCTGGCCTCCAGGATTACTGATTCCAGGTCGGTTTTGACGATGCTGACAGAACGGGCAGCCTCGAAAATCGCCTCCAGTTCGCGCTGCCGCTCCTGGAGCTGCTCGCGCAGCTGCTGCTCGGCCTGCTCGGCGCGGCGGCGCTCGGTGATGTCCACTCCCACCGCCTGAAAGTGGCTCAGCGCGCCGCTCTGGTCGAAGAAGGCGCGGTTGCTCCAAAGGGTCCAATAGGTTTGACCATCCGCGCTTATCACGGTGTTCTCATGGTGGCGCACCGGCTCCTGCGGCGTGAAGCTCGCCAAATACGCTTGCGCCCGCTCACCCTCATCCTCGGGCAGGAAGTTGATCCAGCGCTGGCCTATGAGCTGCTCCGGCTCATTACCAAGGTAAGCCCCCAGGGCAGGGTTGGCATAAGTGATGGTGGTATCGGGCAGGAAGCGCTCAATCATCAACGGCTGGTTCTCGACCAGGTCCCGGTAATGGGCCTCGCGCTCGGCAAGTTCGCGCTGGGTCCGGCGCTGCTGGGTCACATCTTGCGTCGTGCCGCGCAAGATGCATGGGCTTCCGTCGACGTCGAACTCCGGATAGCCGAGCTCTTGCAGGATCCGCTCACCGCCATCTGCTCGCACGATGCGGTGCTCGATCTCGTACGGTGCTCCCGTGGTTAGAGTGCGCTCGATGGCCTCCTTGAGGGCTGGAATTTCCTCGGCCAGTTGATGAGCCCAAAAGGTATCTAAGTCAAAAACATGTTCCGACTCGTCCAACCCATAGAAGCCGTAGATCTCATCTGACCAGTGCACCAAGCCGGAGGGGATGTCATAGACCCAGTGCCCCAGCCCGGCGATCCGCTTGGCCTCGGCGAGTTCCTGCTCGCGCCGGCGCAGCGCCTGCTCCGTCGCCTTAAGCTGTTGGATGTCGACGTACGTCCCCATCAGGCGCTGCGGGCGCCCGTCCGAGGCGCGCTGCACGGTCTGGCCCCGCCCCTGGACCCAGAGCCAGCCGCCATCGGCGCAGCGCAGGCGGAACTCAAGAGAGATCGGCTCGCCCTGCTCGATCAACCGCCATAGCGTGGGCTCAAGCTGAGCCCGATCTTCCGGATGCACCGAACTGCGCAAATCGCCGAAATTTAGGGGGCACCCGTCTGCCGGGTCGTGCCCAAGCATGCGCCAGCAGGCCGCGTCCCGGTGGATGGTGTCGTTCTGCAGATCCCAGTCCCAGACGCCGAAGCCAGCTGCCTCCTGTGCCAGGCGATATCGCTCCCGCTCGGCCGTCTGCTCACTCAGGTCCATCGCGGCACTGATCACGCCGGTGAGCTCGCCGGTGTCGTCAAGGATGGGCACCAGGCTCAGCAGGACCGGGAATACCGACCCGGAGCGGTGTACACGTTGGACCTCTTCGGTGATCTCCCGTCGCTCGTGGCGCAAGCGCTCCAGGAGCCGGCCCGGCACATGCCGCTCCTCCGGCGGATAGAACAGCCGCACACTCTCGCCGATGAGCTCATCACGCGTGTACCCGTGCAGCTCCTCGGCGCCCCGGCTGGCCTCCTCGATCACACCCGCCGCGTCCGTCTGGATCAGGGCGATCGAACTCGACCGGTGGAAGATGGCCTCGAGCTGGCGCTGGTGCTGACGCAGGGCCTGCAGCGTCTTCTGATAGTCGGTCACGTCTTGGACCGTGCCCTGGATAACTCGGCGGCCCTGGCCATCCCACCACTGCTTCGCGACCTCGCGCACCCATAGGAGGCGTCCATCCGGATGCCGAAACCGGTAAGATCCCTCGCAGGCGGTCCGCCCCGGATCGTCCAGAAGCTGGAACTCCGCCATTTGATGGCGATCCTCCTGCGGGACGCGCTTGAGGAGTTCGGCAAGGCTCGGCTCCTCCTCACGAGAGAAGCCACCGAGCTCGTAGATCATTGGAGACCAGATCAGCTCCCCGGATTCCGGGTAGGCGCGCCAATGCCCCAACCGCGCAATGCGCTCGGCCTGCTCAAGGCGCTCATTGGCCGTACCTAAGGCCTGCTCGCTTCGCTGTCGGGACCTTTCCGCTAGGTACCGGTCCGTAATGTCCAGATGATTGAGCACGGCGCCGCGGATCTGACCCTGCTCGATCAGGGGGGTACCCTGCATGAGGAACCAGCGTTCCCGATCTGGGGCATGGCAGGGATATTCATGCTCAAACGAGCTTGTCTCGCCGGCCAGCAGCTGCATGATGCCGTCGTAGGCCTGGGCTGCGTTGGGCTCGCGGGCCTCCATGGCGCCTTTCAGAACCCCCAGGTAGTCCCCCCCGACCTCCAGACTGGGGCCAGCGCCTGCGTTCTCCCTTGCGAAATGCCGCCACGCCGCGTTCACGAACGCGATCTGTCCCTTGGTATCAATCACGGCAATGTGGGAGTTGAGAGCGTCGAGACTGGCACGAGCGAGGTCGAGTCCACCGATGCTTGACGAAAGCTCGGCGCTCTGCGTATCCGAATGGCTAGACCCGGAAGGCATCGCTTGGTGTATTCCCGAGATTGCGGCGTAACAGAGTCCTGTTAGTGAAGGCCATTGCGACGGCCGACGCCTCGAGGAGATGACTCACGGCGCCGGTGAGCCATCGGTGCCGGTAATGTGAATGTTCTGCATGGTACGAAAGGGCAAAATACCAGACACACTCCTCCTTGAGCGCTTTGGACGGACCAGCAAAGACGGGAGTCGAGCCATCTGATCCGGTTATCACTGCAGCCCCGTAGCTCGCCGATCACAAAAAGCGCAGGGTGGTGGCTCAACCACTGACATGGCCTAGTCATACATAGGCTGGGGCTTTTATCAAGGACGCACGACGCCGCAGGTCGAGTTCCAGCAAGAGCGCGGTAGTGCGGCCGGACACTTGAAGATTCATATAGATGACACCGCGATCCGCCCAAGTGGACAACCAGTGGTTCAGTCGTAGAAGGGGTGAGAGCAGCGCCGGCGCCCGGCGGCGCGGATAAGGCCGTGCCCCCCTCAGGGAGCGGGCCGCTCGCCGCGCTCGAGTAGCTCGGTGAGCTGGTCCGCTCGCATGGGGCGCCCGAGCCCGAAACCCTGGCCGCGCTCGCACCCGAGCCCTTGGACGAAGGCGCGCTGCGCGTCTCTCTCGATCCCCTCCGCCACCACCGGCATACCCAACCCGCGAGCGAGGCTCACGATCCCACGAACCAGGGCCTCGGACTTGGCGGAGTTGCCGATGTCGCCGATGAAGGCGCGATCGATCTTAAGCGTGGTCAGCGGCAGGGCCTGGAGATAGGCCAGGGCGCTGTAGCCGGTGCCGAAATCATCCAGTGCCAGCTGGACGCCCATCGCCGAGAGCTCCCGGAAGACCGCCTGGGTATCCGCGTCGAGGTCAAGGAGCAGCGTCTCGGTGATCTCCAGCTCCAGGGCGCCCTGCGGCAGCCCGGTGTCGTCGAGGATCCGGGATACCAAGCCGACCAGGTCGCTGGCGTGCACCTGCCGCGCCGAAAGGTTGACCGCCACCTGCATCGGATACCCCTGCTCCAGCCAGGCCCGAGCCTGGCGTGCCGCCGCCTCCAGCGTCCACTCACCAACCCGGTTGATCAGCCCCGATGCCTCGAGGATCGGTACGAAGACTCCTGGCGAGACCGGGCCGCGCTCCGGGTGATCCCAGCGCAGGAGGGCCTCGGCGCCGACGATGCGCCCCGAGCCGAGATCGACCTGCGGCTGGTAGGCCAAGTAGAGCTCCCCGTCGTCCACCGCCCGCTGGAGATCGGCGCGGAGCGCGAGCTGCTCCCGGAGCCGTGCGCCAGCCTGCGCATCGGCGAGCCTGATACTGGAGGTGCCGTTCGCGAGGGCGTTGGCCGCGGCTGCCTCGGCCTGCCCGAGGAGCGCGTCAGCCTCCTGGCCGTCGTTGGGGAAGAGTGCCGCCCCGGCACACGCCGAGGCGAGCGGGCCTCGCTCGCGCTGGGTCGCCAGCTCCCGATTGACCCCCTCGAGCAGCTCGTGGAGGAGCCCGGTGAAGTGCTGCTCCGCCTCCGAGAGCCGCTCAAGGACGGCGATGATGCGCCCGCGGGCGGCGACACCAAGGAAGTGGGACTGGCCGGCGAGCTGTTTGCGCAGGCCGAAGGTCAGAGTATCGAGCAGCGCATCGCCGGGCTCTTCGCCCATGCCCTGGGTGATGGAAGCGAAGTCGCGGATCTCGACGGCCACCACGGCGAGTTCCTGGTCGAGCCGCTCGGCGCGGCGCAGCGCATCTTCGAGTAGCTGCAGCGTGTACTTGCGGTTGGGTAGCCCCGTGCGGGGATTAAAGTTCGCGTGGTAGTGAAGCCGCTCGGCCTCAAGGCGGTGGAGCTCGGTGACCTCCCGCTGCACCGTGACCAGGTAGCGGGCCTCGCTGTCTGGGGTAGTGACGGGGGCGATGTTCCACCGCACCCGGTAGCGGGAGCCGTCCTTGCGGTAGTTCCAGGCCTCCCCTTCGAACCAGCCGTGGTCGCGCAGGTCCGCCTTGAGTCGGTCCAGTACCTCGCGCTCCGTGTCCGGCCCCTGCAGCACGCGCGGCGTCTGCCCCACGATCTCGTCCGGGGTGTAGCCGGTGATGCGCGTGAAGGCCTCGTTGACGTAGATGATCTGCGGCCCCGGCGGCTCGAGTTCGGCAGTGGTGATAATGATCGCCTCGCCTGCCTGGCTGATCGCCGCCTCCAGCAGGCTCTGGCCGTCCCGCGCTGTCAGCGAGTCCGTGAGCGCCTGGAGCACCCCCACGGCGCCATCCGTGTGGTTCCCGGTCATCGTGGGTCAGACTCCCTGTCAGCGCCTCGATACGGCCGAGGGTAGACGATCCGGTCCCACGATCACCAGCACCGCTGGTTAGGGGGCGGCCCATGTTTCGGTCGAAGTCGTGTTCTACCGCTTCCAATGGGATATCGTTATCGACGCGGACCAGATTCACGCCACAACGGCTCATGTCACCTCGCGCATTCTGTTACGCCGTAACGGCCCAGCGGGCCGCCACCTCGCGATGGGTCATTGCCGCTACCCGCTCCGGTGGCCGGGGGTCACCCAACCGTGCAGTGCAGATCAGCGCTCAGGCGTTCGGTATCATCAATAGGGGGATCATATTCCACCTGGGCTCATCAAACGATAGCCCTATATTGTTGATACCCGACGGCGCAGAAACCGGCAGGGGTCATTTAACGGTCCTTTTATGATGCCAGGAGGCCACTTGTGCGCACGTTCGCCTATTGCCGCGTGAGCACCGTTGAGCAAAACCCCGAGAATCAGATCGGGGCTATCCGCCAAGCGGGCTACGATATCCAGGAACACCGAGTGGTCGTCGAGCACGTCAGCGGCAGTGTGGAAGCTCGCAAACGCCCCGAGTTCCGTCGGCTGATCGACGACAAGCTAGAGCCCGGAGACCGCCTCATCGTGCTCAAGCTAGACCGCCTTGGCCGCGACGCCATCGATGTACAGCAGACCATTGAGGCCCTGCACGCGCGCCAGCTATCCGTGGTCTCCCTCGACCTCCCGACCCCGGATCTGACCAGCGCCAACGGCAAGCTCATCCTGCAGATGTTCGCTGCCTTCGCGGAGTTCGAGCGCAACAGGATCCGAGAGCGCACGGCGGAGGGACTGGAGCGAGCTCGGCGCGAGGGCCGACGCCCAGGGCGCCCGCCGGCTAAGGCCACGACCGCCGCGGTCCAAAAGCTCAAGCTGCGTGGCTACTCGCAACGCCAGGTAGCGCGAGAGCTCGGCAAGGGCCTAGCGACCGTTAAGCGGCACTGGCACGCCTAACCGCCCGGCCCCTACCGCTCAGCGGCGATCGCCTCTGCCGGCTGCGCCGTGTCCCACAATACCCCCAAACCTTGCCGCACCCGGAGCGTCCACAGTATGCATCAAACGCATCCGTGAGGTACCGTACCTCGCAAACACACCAGCCTCGGAATATCGTATGGATGCGTATTTGGCTGACTCCCCTTTGCCACATGGGCATGACAGCAAGCATTACCAAGCCCTCCGCTGAGTCGCCGAGCGAGCTAAATCTAAGGACGCTGTGACTGCTTCGGGTTAATCGGCATTGCCATGAAGTGGTCCAATAGCAGCGGACACCCCAGCTAAGCCACACTAAGGGGAAAGAGACTGGAGGTGTCCTCATGGGGAAGGCGACCCGCCGCCGTTACAGCTGGGAGTACAAAAGGGCCGCGGTGGCTATGCACCGCGAGCAGGGCTACACCAAGGCAGAGGTGGCCCGGCGCCTCGGGATCGAACGCAGCATGCTCGATCGCTGGGAGCGGAAGCTGCACGGCAATGGCCAGGAGGCCGCACCGGCACCCGGCTCGGTCGGTGCTGGCGAGGACGAGCGCGATGCTGAGCTTCGCCGCTTGCGCGAGGAGAACCGTAAGTTGCGGGAAGATAAGGCCATTTTAAAAAAGGCGACGGCCTTCTTCGCCAACGAATAGTGCAGCGGTACGAGTTCATCGAGGCGGAGAAGGCGAACCACAGCATCGACCGGCTATGCCGGAACATGGAGGTCTCTCGCAGCGGCTACTACGACTGGCGCCGGCGAGAGACCCTGGCCCTGGAGCGGAGCATGCTGATCGAGCGTGTCGAGCAGTTGCATGAGCAGAAGCGGGGCAGCCTCGGCAGCCGCCGTATGGCGGCACGGCTGCGCAGCGAGGGCTATGAGGTGGGTCGCCACCGGGCCCGCAGCCTGATGCGCGAGGCGGGCGTTGAGTGCCGTCAGCGCCGGCGTTTCCGGGCCACCACGCTCAGCGATCACCGTCGCCCGGTCGCCCCCAACCTGCTCAAGCGGGACTTCTCGGCGCCGCGGCCCAACGAGGTCTGGCTCGCCGACATCAGCGCGGTCTGGACCTTCGAGGGCTGGGTCTACCTGGCGGCGGTACTCGACGTCTACGACCGGCAGATCGTCGGCTGGGCGATGGCCGAGCACATGCGCTCCGATCTCACGCTCCGGGCTTTGGAGATGGCCATCGGGCGGCGCCGGCCGACCCCCGGGCTCATCCATCACTCCGACCGCGGCAGCCAGTATGCCTCGGCGGAATACCGGGAGCTGCTACGTCGTCACGGACTCACCCAGTCCATGAGCCGGAAGGGGGACTGTTGGGATAACGCCCCAATGGAGCGGTTCTTCGGAACCCTGAAAAGCGAATAGACGGGCGGGCAGCGATACAGCACCCGCCAGGCAGCCTACGACGACATCGCTCGGTTCATCGAACTCGAGTACAACAGCGACCGCCATCACTCTTCGCTCGGGTATCTGACACCGCGCGAAAGGGAAATGGCCGCTGTTGCTTAACCGGGTGTCCGCTGTGACTTGACCAGAACACCATGTGGACTTCTCCGCTGATCTCGATTGCGTTCTTTTGCACGACCTCCAGTGCCTAGAAGGCCCGCTCAGAGCAGAGGCGCCCGCACCAACGGTCTTTTTACAAAACGAGTTTCAATCATAGCCTCCCCCACCCCCGAGGCCGCCTTCGGCTTTTTCATCCAGCCTTCAAAAAGCGACAGGAGTAACCCATGACAAACTCCCAACAACAATTCAGCGCCTCCAAAGAGCGGTGGACCGAAGGCGAACGACGCCTTATCAACGCCACCCGCGACGGCGGAATCGCCAATCTTTCAGCCCTGGACGATACAGACCGACACGTATCGGCCGCCCTAATCGTGGATCTGGCGACGAACGCGTTCGAAGACAAAGAGTTTCCGCAATGGCGCCTCCACGCGAACGGTCTATTCCTTAGGGGTGCCATTATTAACAAAAAAATCGATTTAATAAACAGGCGTGCGCCGGCGTCACTTGTTCTTGATACTTGCACCCTAAAAGAAGGGCTCACTTTAGAAGATTCCCGGATTGACGGAAGGGTCTTTCTCAACAATTCTACTATCGACCGACTGGCCGTCTTCTCCAGAGCGTACATCAACGGTCAGTTCGCGGCCATAAACGCAACCTTTCGCGGCCGTGGCGGTCCGGCAATCAAAGCCCAAGGCGTCAAAGCCACCGGTTGGTTCATGGATAACGCCGAGGTCAATGGTCTTTTACGCATCAACAGCATGGAACTCTCCGGTCAGTTCAGTGCAGACAACGCAAATTTCTTCGGTGAGAAAGACGAGCATGACCGGCGCGGCAGGGCCATCAATGCCCAAGACGCCAAAGCCAAAGACTGGTTCATGCGTGAGGCCGAGGTTAATGGCACGTTCACGCTGACCAGCGCGGAAATCGACGACCAGGTCGAAACAGACAACTCCACCTTCAACGGGTGTGGCCGCCCGGCAATCACTGCCCAAGGCGTCAAAGCAACCCGCTGGGCCATGGATAACTCCAAGGTCAATGGTCTTTTGACGATTAACAGCACAAAACTCTCTGGTCAGTTCAGTGCGGTCAACGCAGTTTTCTTCGGTGAGAGAGACGAGCATGGCCGGCGCGGCAGGGCCATCCATGCCCAAGACGCCAAAGCCAACGACTGGTTCATGCAAGAGGCCGAAGTCAATGGCACGTTCGCGTTGACCAGCGCGGAAATCGCCGACCAGGTCAAAACCGACAACTCCACCTTCAACGGGTGTGGGGGCCCGGCAATAACTGCCCAAGGCGTTAAAGCCACCAGCTGGGTTATGCGTAAGGCCGAGATTAAGGGTTTGTTCGACATCGCGGGCTCCAACATCAACGGTCCATTCATGGCCGAAAGATCCACCTTCCACGACAATCTGTTATTACAATACGGTACATTTCGAGGAGGCATATTCCTGCGCGGAGCAAACACCACAAAAAGGGGGGTCATAGCTCTTTACTCCGCGACCATAGAAAAGACCCTGGATTTTCGCGAAGCAACGCTGAAAACCGATCGCGCAGTGAGCCTGGACCTCCAGGCCGCCAACGTCCACGGCGATACTAAATTTAAAGGTGCCTGCGTTCATGGTTGTATCAATGCGGGGCGCACGCGGTTCACGGGACTCGTTGAGCTAAAAGCTCGTTCGTTGATGTCCGCCGGTTTTGCGCTTGAAGACGGGGAAAGTGATCCCAACCGTATCGGCACCTTTTCGGGGCAGGACTCCGCACGCGCTCTTTATGTCGCTGATTTCACGGATGCAAGGGTGGATGGGCGGCTTATCATGCCGGACAAGCAACCTTGGGGCATAATCTCTCTTTCACATGCCTATTGTGACGCTTTCGAGGATTCCGAGGGTGGATGGCCTGAACCACCGAACGAACAGAAGAATCCTCCCGGACTATTGTTGCATGGCTTCGAATGCAATTATTTCGTCAATCCAGCCGGCTCTCCCACTACCAATTCGGCAGGCGCCGGGCCAATGAGGATTAAATGGCTGGATCGCCAGTCGGCCGAAGGCATGGCGACCCATTTCAATCCCCAGCCATGGCGGCAGACGGCCTCCGTCTTACGGAGGATGGGGTACTATGTGGCCGCAAAAGAGGTTGCGATCGCGCGGCTGCGACGCGAACGGCGGGCACCGGATTCCACACGTTTTCAGAGCTTTGTCAGTAGCTGCCTTGACAGTGTAGCCGACTACGGCTTCAGTCCGTGGAAAACAGTTTCCTGGTCACTTTTCATAGTCGTAGCGTGTGCTTTGTTGTACGGATGTGGTGCGGCAAGCTGCGGGGGCTCCGAATTGTGGGATATCCCAAAGTTTGACTGCGATGATGAGAAGGTTTTCATGCAGGTTCGGCACGGCAGCATTGAGGGTAGCGATGGCACGTATCCAGCATTCAGTGCCCTCGCTTATTCTGCCGACATGTTCATACCCATCCTCGACCTTGGCGCGGAGAGCTACTGGCGGGCTAATACAGAAGCTTGGTTCTATAACGTCCCAATTGGGCATCTCATGTACTGGCTTTCTTTCTTTCAGCGGTTCATCGGCGCCATCTTGGTCGCCATCACCGTTACAAGCTTCATGGGCCTGCTAACACGCGGTGAGCAGTGATCGGGCGCAATAGCCTTTGTGACACCCCGCCATGGGCTTGGCCATTCGGCACAGTGAACGTCACAGCATCCCCACGTGCAGGCCGGGTGTCCGAGAGTGGACGGATATTGCTTAGGGACAGCGCCTTTCCTCACAAGGCTGTGATGACACCCATCACAGCCGCCCACTTTCGGAAAGTCTCGAATCGCAAGTTACAAAAAACCGGTACCCTAGGCCGCCCTCTTCTCCCTTCGGATTGTCACGAATCCGCGTCTATTGCTTTCCTATGACCGACTTAGAATATTTGCCACCGTGGCTAATTCTCCCGATCCTTTCAGAACGCATCAATCTTGCCTTCTTTTTGCGCGCCAAGCTGCGTCAACCGACCCCAGCCCGTGCCGATCACTTAGAAAACCGGACATTGGCCACCCCATCAACCTCTTGCGCCACTTGGCAGAAGTTACCTTGCGGAAGGGCATATGGATGATGAGTATGAATACATGGCATCACCGGCACAAGAGAAAAAGGGAGGCGCCCTGAAGCACTAACCTTCTCTAAAATTTTCTCCATGTCGCTGGTAACCTCCCCCAAGATATCCGGCGCGCCGTTCAACCGTGTACGGAGTTGACCACAATCCCGTTCCAAAACGATATCGGTGAGCCACGTTACACGCTTGTCCAGCTCATAAAAAGGGCCTAACTGAAAAACAATTAAGCGAGGTTCATCAGCGCCTTCACCCCCCCAGCCGACGGCAATAACCCCTTTCGTTTCAAGGGATGTATAGTCCGCTTGCATAGCTTGGAACAACCAGATAACCGCGTTTTGCAAAACTTGCAGCGCTTCTAATTTACGAATGAACTGCTTCTCTGTCAAAGAAAAACTCCCATCAAGGCTAATGACCATATCGTCACGAATCCGGTAGGCGTTGTGCCCGACAGCGTTTCGCAACCGAGGGCAAAAAGCTTGCTCAACAGTTGCGTGCAAAGAGGGGTAACATCGCATACGTCCTTTCAGATGATCCGCCACCACCCCCTTTTTTAATTTCCCACTAGCGTCGCGGAATCGCGCTAGGTCGAGATCAAGCGTACCTGTTCTAGCCACCTCGATCAGATTTAATAGAAAACGAAGCGGTAACTCGACCTCATATTTTCTCTGGTATTGGAGAAGCGACTGGTGCGTTAAACCGTCACAGAAAAACGTATCAAACAGGTTTTCCCATTGAGCCTTGAAAAAATCAGTTGGTTCTCGGTACGCCTTAACAAGTCTTCGCATAACATCCGAGTGTGATCTTTTGGTATTCTCAACCATACTCATTAAGTCATGATGAACTCCGACAAACCCCTTCGCGGCTGCGAAGAAGGGCACAAATGAATTCCTATAGTATCCGTAGGCACGGACATCCTGGTTGGCTACAGCGCTGTACCCCGGCACTCTGAGCTGGTACGAAGCGGAAGCCGGACACCCATTCTGAATCCACTGCTCGTGCTCCAACCAAGTGAGCTGGAGCTTATAAAGCTTTACTGGGTCTACTTCGGCCATGGATACATCCATTTTATTTGTTAACCGATGTTTTATTACCTCATCGAATCATGAGCGCACGCTCTATCGGCGGCTATTGGTTTTTCTCGGCTCATCCCTGGACCTAACATGCTGCTGAAAACCCGGTGTCCCAGTATCATAGACGGGGTTGTTGGAAGCCGAGCATGAGGTAGACGGATGCGCGGTGAAGACGTTGGTCAGCAGCGCCTGTTCAGCTATGGCAGCCCGGAATCCCGCATACCTGCCAACCATCCGCTGCGCCAGATCCGCGCGCTGGTGGACGAGTTGTTTGAGTCCGTCTCCGAAGAGTTGGACGCGGTGTACCCGTACACGGGTCGACCCTCGATCCCGCCAGAGCGACTGATCCGTGCCCTGCTGCTCCAGGCGCTGTACTCCGTCCGCTCGGAGCGGCTGCTCGTGGCGCAGCTCGACTACAACCTCCTGTTCCGGTGGTTCGTCGGGCTCGAGGTGGATGACCCGGTCTGGCATCCGACTACCTTCACCAAGAATCGCGACCGGCTGATCGAAGCAGACGTTGCGCAGCGGCTGCTTCAGGCGTTCACGGAGATCCCGCAAGTCCGCCCGCTGCTCTCGGATGAGCATTTCTCGGTCGACGGCACGCTGATCGATGCCTGGGCCTCGATGAAGAGTTTCAAGCCGATCAGCAGTGATGACGAGGATCCGGGCGATGGTGACCCCCAAGGTGGCGGGCGCAATCCGACGGTGAACTTCCGCGGCCAGAAGCGGAGCAACGACACCCACGCCTCGAGCACAGCCCCGGATGCTCGCCTTTACCGCAAGGCGGACGGGCAGCCGGCGCAGCTGTGCTATATCGGCCATGCTCTGACGGAGAACCGCAACGGACTGATCGTGGACACGCGGCTGACCCGGGCCAGTGGCACCGCCGAGCGCGAGTCGGCGTTGGAGATGATTTGCAACATCCTCTCGGAAAGAAGCCGTCTGACACTCGCCGCCGATGCCGGCTACAACACCCGAGGGTTCGTCCGCCGTATGCGCCAATGCGAGGTCACGCCCCATGTCGCCCAGAAACGCCGCTTCAATGCCATCGACCAGCGCACGACGCGTCATCCTGGGTACGAGGCCAGTCAACGTATCCGCAAGCGTGTCGAGGAGTTCTTCGGCTGGTCCAAGACGGTCGTTAGCCTGCGCAAGACGAGGTTCATTGGCCCGGACCGGGTGGGGTGGGAGTTCAGCTTCGATGCCTTGGCCTACAACCTGGTCCGCACGCCGAAACTACTCGGGGTCAGCTGAGATGGGGGTGGTGTGCCTCCACCCCCTGCACTCAGGCGCCGAGCGAGCTCGGAAGCGGGGCATCCCCCCTGCCGGCCCCCTTCACCTCGTCGATTATCGTCCACGAGCGGCTTCATTCCGGGCCCCCAGTGGCCTCGAGCACTGCGTTTCTCAGCACCCTGCTAAGCCCTGAGACTACAGAGAATTATCCACAGCGTCTTCTAGGGAAGACAACGCCTCGTGCCCAGTAATGGGCGTCAAGAGGCCCCTTCGTAACACCCGCCGATCGCCGACTGCCCTGCATCCGCGACTTAGACACAAGTGCTGTCAATGGACCCGCTTCGAACTGGGCCACTCCTCTGACTAGAGGTACTTCTTAAAGGTGCTCGCGGCCACCACGACGGCCAGGGCATTGAGGGCAGCAAACGGGAAGATGATCCATGCCGGATGCACCGCAACCGGCATGGCGAGGTAGATCACCCACGCCAGGATCACGGTCGGCACGAGCATCCGCTTGGCATGGTGGTAGACGAAGGCGCTCTCGCGGCCACCGCCCCAGCGGCGCAGATCCCGTTGCACAAGGCCATCGACCAGAGCCACGAGGGCGAACAGAAAGAACACCGGCATGGCGAGAGTCAGCACGGCCAAGCGCACCGCGAAGACCTGGGTGATGGTCAGTGCCGAGAGGACATAGGGTTCCACCACATCGTAGCCGCTTCGCAAGGCGGCCTGGACACGCCCACCCTGTGGATCCGGCGACTCGGCGAGCCAGGCCAGGACGTGCTCGAGCCCGGTGAGCTCGACCAGGCCGCGGTAGGTGGTCTCCGCAAAGCCCTGCGCATAGCCGGCCGGGTCATCAGTGAGCAGCGCGCGCCCGTAGTCGCTATCCAGGTGCTCGATCTCGGCAGCGAGCATATTCCGGCTATGCTGGACACCAGCCTTCTGCCAGACCCACGTCTGCCCGACCCACTCGGCGAGGATCGAGAAGCCGAGGGCTACGAGGAGCCATAGGGCGAACGACCCGACCCCACCAAACAGCGCTCCGAACCATCCCGATTTCGACTTCTGCGGCGTGCTTTGGGTCCTCGTGGCGACCATCACTGCCCCTCCTGTACCAAGGGGATCGGTTCCGGACGCATCAGGTCCTCGCCGGTGTTGTAGGACTCGTCCATGCGCTCGGCGATCTCGGCGATATGCTCTGGCATGGCGGGGTCATTGCCGGGCTGAGGCAGCGGCATCCGGATCTTGTAGAGCTGGCCGCCGTTGAGTAGCGCGAAGGCCTGGCCCTTGGGCAGTGCGAGGACATCGGCCGGGGTGAGCATCGGCGTCTTCTCGACGCTGAGACGGTCCTCATTGCGGGAGGTGAACTGCTCGCTCGCCTCGGTGTCGGCCGAGTCGTTGACGCCACTGACCTCCATCAGCGTGTTGATGCGCACCTCGGGCAGCTGCGCGGTGAGCATTTCGGCGGTGGCGTACTCCTTCACCCGGAGCATGATCAGCGTATTGAAGTTGCCCGCGACCTGCCCGGACTTGGGCTTCGAGCCCAAGCGGGCCTCAACGTCGCTCCAGGTCTGGGTGTACGCCGTGACCTGGAAGCCGCTGCCGCCGGCCTTGTTGAGCATCGGCACGAACTCGTCGCCGATAAGCTCGTTGAACTCGTCGGCGTGGATGTTGACGACCGGCATCCCGCTTCGCCGTTCCGGCATGCCGACGTCCTGGCCGTGCTTGTAGATTTGCCCGGCAACCGAGCACAGGTCGGCGAACATGGCGTTGCCAACCGCCGCGGCCACCTCGGTATCCGCGAGGGCATCCAGCCCGACGTAGACCACCCCGCCAGTGCGGATGATCTCACGCCAGTCCAGGATCGGTCGCGGGTCGCTCGTGTCGCTGTAGTCCGGAGCAATGAGCTCGGCGCTCTTGCCGGTGGTCAGCTTCTCGAGCAGCGGCAGCAGGGAGGCCACGATCTTGTCGAAGTAGGTCTTGTCGTACTCGAAGGCCGAGCGCAGCCCGTCGGCGACCGGGTCACTCAGACTGCGATCCTTGGCATAGAGCACCAGGGCGACGGCCCGCGGGTCACGTCCCTGCATGTGCCGCGGGACCTTGCCGTCTTCCTCCTGCTGGCGCACTGCCTCGCGCCACCCCTCCTGGCCAACCTGGCTGAGCCAGTGCTCGTAATACTCGACGAGCAGCGGCTCGATCTGCGAGACGTCGCGCAGGATCTGCCGGTAGTCGGGGCGCGTGCCCAGCGCCACCCGCGCCTGGGCGACGACGTTGACAAAACGCCAGGCGAACTCCCGGAACGCCGCCGAGTTGCCCTCGCTCGGCAGCGGCCGGGTGGTCCGGGTCGCCACCTCCGTGATCCGCCCGAACGAGCCCACGGCGTTGTAGCGCGCCGAGTGCTCCGGGTAGCCGAGGTGGAACATGAAAAACTGATCCTCCCGCCCGGCCCGGCAGGCCTCCGCGTAGACCCGCTTGAGGAGCTCGGCATCGCCCTTGGGGTCGAAGACGACGACGGTCTCCTGGCGTCGAATGTCCTGGGCGACGAGCAGCTCCTCGAGGCGGGTCTTGCCGACCCGTGTTGTGCCGAGAACGAGCGTATGCCCGACCCGCTCGCCCAGGTCCTGATAGACGTCGCGCTCATTCGGCTCCACGCCGTGCAACGCCGGCCGGCCGCCGACCGGCGGCAGCGGAGCGAGCGGATTCCACCACGCGCGCTGGCTCAGCAGCTTCGCTACGGCCTGGAGGACGGGCTTGTTCTCCCACTCGGCCTCGATACGACGAGCCCACTCGTACACCGGGCCGGGCTCGATGTAGCGCTGCGCCTCGGGCTTGATCGTGTCCCAGAGCCGCTGCGTATGCTTCTGCGTCCAGCGAAAGCCTCGACCCAGGTAGAGCCAGTTGCGCGCGACCGGGATCTGCCGGGACGTCATGCGGAACTCCGGCAGGGTCCGGAGATTGCGCTGGTAGCGCAGGATCCACCACCCCTGATACCCCCGCGCGATCGCGACGGCACCAAACACCGCAGCGGTCCCCCAGGCCAGCTCCCGATTCATCATCAGCGCCCACGGCGCATAGGCGGCGATCACCGCCGCCATGCCGGCCGTGGCCGCCGAGTAGAGCTCCACCGGGGGACGCAGGAGCGCCTCAACCGGATGCTGCCCGCTCATTGCTTCGGCCCCTCCGGGGTCAGGATCACGGGGTAACGATCCACGCCGAAGTGCTCCGCGAAGCCGTCACCGGGGCCGACCTGGACCCAGATGCCGTCGGCGAGGTCGCGAACATGCTCCAGGTCTGCCCGATCCTTGGCCTCGACCAGGACACAAACCGCGCCCGCAGCCAGCAGGTCCTCGCGATGCTGCGCCAGCCACCTCAACGAGCCCTCATCGCGACCGATCAGGCACAGGGGGCGCGGGAGCTCGGCCATGCGCTCGCGATGCTTGCGCTCGACCCCCTCCTCCAGGCGCCCGAACTCCATGCGCTCGGTCTCGACAGGCAGCAGGCTCTGCGCCGCGTCGGTCACCTCCGGCTCGGGAGGATCCGGCATGGACAGGGGCTCCGGCTCGCAGCGCAGCGCCTCGAACGAGTCCTCGAAGCGCTCGATGTAGGGATCAATCGACTCACCGCCGCCGGCGTCCACCTCAAGCTCAAAGGCCGCCGCTGAGCCGGCAAAAGCGAGGCCCAGGCTGAGCACCAGCAACCAGCCCCCCGGCCACAGGCACCAGACTGGACAATCTTTGTTCACCCCAAGGCAAACCGCGGCATGGCCGCGATGGGCGCGCTCGCCTCCACAGACTTTTCCACAGCTTCTGTGGGAACCCGCTACGGACATGACAGACCTCCCTCCCTAGACCTGGACCCTGCCCTCTCGCCAACCGGGGCCGGCAGGTGCTCGGCGACCGCCTCGCGATGCGCCGCGGCAGCCTGCGGGTCCGACGGCGCGTGGTAGGCGCCGGCCGCCTCGAGCCAATCACCACGCTCCTCGTAGCGCCCCCGCAGAATCGCCGCCCCCATCTGCAGATTCGCCTGCGGCTCGAGCGCCTGGCTCAGCGATGCGAAGCGCTCGCCATGCCAGTGCCAGTTGACCTGCATCAGTCCCACATCGATGTTGCGCCGGCCATCGGCCCGGTGCTGTCGCAGCGCCGCCTGCGCGGCCTCCCGGCTGGGGTAGCGCTCCGGCTCGCCGCCGACGTTGAGCGTCCACGGCCACGGCTCGTAGCGCCCCGAGCTCAGCGCCGCGCCGGATTCCGCGGCGGCCAGGGCATAGAGCAGCTGCGCTGGCACCTCGGCGGCCTCGGCCACCTCCTGGTAAAGCCTTGGCGGCTCGCCGGCCGGCGCCGTCGGCGCGGTGAGGGCCATCACCAGGCAAGCGGCTCCCACTGAACGCCGTCCCGGCGATAGAGCGCGGGTACCTCGAGCTCGGCGAGCTCGCCCTCGTCCCGGTTGAGCGTCAGCCGCTGCGTCTCGACCAGCTGTGGCGGTACCTGGTGCTCGGTCGCCCATTCGCGCACCTCGTGATCCGATTCGGCATCCAGCACGAAGACATCGGCCTGCCAGCCCGCCCGCTCACTGAGGGCGCCAATCAGGCGCTCCAGGGCCTCGTCACAGGCCGAGCACGCTTCCGCGCGGGTCACCAGGGCGACCCGATCGCCGGGACCGACGTCTTCGATCGAGGCCTCCTGCTGAGCGGCTTCCCGTTCGCTCGCCTCCCGTTGCGACGGGTTTCGAGGGCTGGCCTCATCGGCATCGGTCTCATCGCTGGCGAAGGGGGTCTCATCCGGGTAGAGCCGATCCCAGGCGTCGTCATAGGCGTACTGGAAGGCGAGCTCCTGGCTGACCCGCTCGCGCTCGCGTTCGACCGCGATCTCCGCCATCCGGCGTCGCTCCTCGCCTGAGCGCGCATGGATGCCCAACACCCAGACCGGGTCCAGATCTGGGCTCCAGAGCCCACGCGGGCCTTTCATCAGCGACTCGTAGCGCTCCCACTCCTCATCCTCGAGCTCGCTCCACTGGCTGCGATCGAGGTGCTCCCCGGGCGTCGAGGATCGGTCCTCGTGATCCCGCGCCTGACTCGGTGCGCTGTCGCTCGCCGACGCGACGGCGGGCAACATCCCCAACAGGCCCGTACCCAGCGCGGCACGCATCATCCAGGCTCGTGCGTTCATGTCTGCGCCTCCGCAATCCGTTGGGCCACGATCTCGGCGGCCTCGACCTCGGTGCAGTCGTGCTCGCGCATGATCTGAGCACGCTGCGCCTTCTCCTCGTTCTCGGTCTGTGCAAGGGCCAGGGCGATCGGCGGGGGGACGTTGCGGAACAGCGCCTCGACCTGATCGGCGAGCACGACCCCTTCGACGTACTTGCCCGGCTCCTTGCGCGCCGACAGCAACAGGGCCTTCTGCTCCTCGGTGAGGTCCTTGAAGCGAGCGATGTGATCGACCTCCTCCTTGGGCATGACGAGGCAGAGCCACCACTCCATCATGTTGAGCATCTTCTTCGAGGCGTCGGGGAAGTCCTCCAGGTTCTGGGTGGCGATCCAGAACCAGGCGCCGAGCTTGCGCCACATCTTCGTGATCTTGACCACGAACGGCGCGAGCAGCGGGTTGGTGGTGATGATGTGGCCCTCGTCGGTGAGCACGAGCGTCGGCCGCCCCTCGTGCTGATGTTGCTCGACGAGGTCGTTGATATGGTTCATCAGCCCCATGTAGGTCACGGTCAGCTGATCCTCATAGCCCTCGCGGGCCATGATCCCGACATCGACGATGGTCAGATCCGCCTCCGGCCAGGCGGTACCAGGCCGGTTGAAGACCTGGCCGGCGAAGCCGGAGCAGAACAGCTCCATGGCGTCGGCCATGTCTCGGATCCGCTGCCCCCGGCCTTCGGTCAGCGTCTCGGCGCGGGACTCCTCGCGCAGGGCCTGGGCAACGTCCTCGGTCAGCACCTGGTCTCGGCCGGTGCCGCTGTCGCGCACGTTGCGCGCCGCCCGGATGATCGCGCTGCGGATCGTGTGCCGGTCGGTGCGCGTCATGCGCTCGTCCTCCTTGGCCTCGCCGCCGGTGATCATAATGCGCGCGGCGAGCTCCATCTCGCCGAGCAGGTCCCGGGACCCGCCTTCCTCCTCGTCATCACCTCCCTCATCGCCGCCGGCCGCCCCGGCCTCCGAGTCGGTATCCGTCGCATATTCCTCGGCCCCGCGCTGCTCGTCGGCATCGATCTGCTCGAGCAGCTTCATGGCTGCAGAAAACGGCGGCAGGCTGACGTCCCGACCGGGCTGCAGCGAAACCTGGTTGACGCTCAGCCCTTTGGCAGCCGCGTACTGGCCCAACAGCCCGAATGAGTCACCAGCCTCAATGACGAAGATCCGCGGCTTGTAGATCGCGAGCATCTGCATCATCAGGTAGGTCAGCAGCGCACTCTTGCCGGCGCCGGTCGGCCCGAGGATCAGGGCGTGGGCGTTCTTCTTGCGATCAGCCGAGTTGAGCGGGTCGAAGACCAGCGGCTCCGCACCGCGGTTGTAGAACAGGATCCCCGGGTTCCCCGTCCCGCGGGTGCGGCCGTAGAACGGGGCCAGCGCGGTGACATGGTCCGCATAGACGTAGCGCGCCCGGCGCGAGTAGCGCTCAAGCCGCGGGTCATAGGCCATGGGCAGGCCACGGATGTAGTTGTGAAGCGGCAGGAGCTCGGCCTCCTGCGTGACGACCTGGATCCCGTTGCTGACCAGCCGGGAAGCCAGTTGCTGGCGATCACGCACCAGTTGCCGATCCGTCTCGGCGCGCAGATAGAGCGCGATCTGGGTGGGGAAGAGCTTGTTGCCCCGGGCCATCTGCTCCTGAGCGGCCGTGGCCTCCTCGAGCGCGAGCTGGCTCTCGATGTTCTTGCCACCGGATGCGGCCCGGACCTGGGCGATCCGGTTGCCGACCTCATCCTGCGGCGCGATGGTCACGGTCAGCGCCAGGACCGAGCCTTCCGGGCACTTGTCGAACAGCGCGTAGATGCTCTCCCCGCTGCGCCGCTCGCCGGTGAAGTGCCCAATCCGCGGCGGCTGACGGAGCCCTTGGGCGTAGACAACAGTGTGCGGCAGCCCATCGAAACGCCACACGCCCGCCTCATGGTCCGATTCGGGCTGGGAGAAGTTGAACAGCCCGGCGAAGTCGCGTGCTGTCGGCAATGCCGCGTCGCCCGGATAGGGGGCGATGCGCAGCAGATCCCGCGGGTCACCGTCGGTGATCTCCGGGCGCGGGTTGAACCAGGGGACCAGCCACTCGTAGAGGTCCTTGGCGCCGCACCGGCGTACCTGGACACCGGCGGACTCCAGGGATACGCGCAGCTGGCCGAGCACCTGGTCGAGTTCCTCGTCCGGTGTGAGATCGCCGCCGGCATCACGCCGGTACAGGCAAAGTCGGGTCCGCCGGCGCTGGCCGCGCCAGCTCCCGCCGGTGACCAGCTGATCCGTAAACAGCCCGCCCTCGCGCGAGATACGCCGCAGATGGCCGTCCAGGTGCTCACAGTAAGTCGCCATGAACTCGTGCTCACCGCCGCGCTGCCCGGCGTATTCCCGAATCCGGTCCGGGATGTCCGTCAGATTCGGCTCATCCTGGACAAACAGCTGCAGCACCCAGGGCGAGTGCTCCACCTCGGGGATCGCATCGGCGATGGCCGTCTGTAGGTTCTCCAGGAGCTCCTCCAGGTACGCCTGCGTCCGGGCCTCGCTCGAGGCCGGGGCGAGCTCCAGGAGCGCTCCTACACTGTTGCTGTCCTCGAGCAGGAAAATCTGTGTCTGCGGGTCGTAGTCGGTCCACGGCAGCAGGTCCGTGAACGACTCCGGACGCTCGTAGAGCTGCGCGTACTCGCGCTCCTTGGGGCTGCGGGCCGTGGATCCGGACTCGACCGCCTGTTGCTCGGAGGAATCGGCCTGGGCGCCTTGCCCAGAGCCGTTACGCCGTAACAGCTGTTGCAGCATCCCCATTACCGCGCCTCCGGTTCGCCGGGCAGTGCGTAGTGATCACGCTCGAACATCGGGAAGGTGGTGCTGTAGCCGGGGACCGGGACCTCGTTCGGGGTCGCCAGGTGCGGGTAGACGTACATGACCATGGAGGGATTCGGGACCCGGCCGAATCGCGGCTCCAGCTCATCGTGCGCCTGTCGGGTGTAGCCGGCCAGCGCGGCGGTGCCATCGGTCAGCCGCTGCGCCGGCGTGCTGTAGACCGGGGGTACACGACGTTTCCGCTCGTCATCGGACGCCTCGGCCTCCTGGTCGTCGGCATCCGCTGACTCACCCTGCCCGGGCCCGCGGGCCGACCCGGGGGCCAGTTGCTGCCGACCGTCGTCGATGTCGCCACCGGCGTGCCGGTTCATGTGGGCCTCGTAGACCTCATCGGTCCGCGGCCCTTCGGGGTAGACCTGCGGCGTGCCCTCTTGTGTGGCACCACTGCGGGCGCAGCCGGTCAGTGCGCTAGTCGAGCCGATCAGGGCGAGCAGCATCGCGCTCGCCACGCTCAAACGGCTGATTCGAGAGGCCACGCTGGAAGTCCGGGCGCTGATCATGGGATACCCTCCTGCCGTCGGTCTCGTAGTCGATGCGAAGCTCACGGTCGATGTGGACCGTCACCTCCTGGCCGGCCGGCGTGAAGATGGCGTCGAAGTGGTTTTCCTGGCGCCGACGCAGCCACTCGAGGACCTCCTCGGCGGCGCCCGAAGCGGCCCGGCCACCGACGAACCGGCCCGTGTCGCCGTCGATGATCGTCTGGGTAAAGCCCTGCTGGCCGACGATCGTCTGGGTCTCGGCCTGGGCCAGCGCCTCCGACGCCGCCTGCCCCGCTGCCAACAAGCCGGCCTGGGCCAGGAACGCCGGCGCGTTGCTGACCCGATCACCGGCGATACACGGCACACCCTGCGGGTCGGTGATGTACCCGATCGGCGGCTCGGCCGGATCGCCGGCGCCCATCCGCTCCCCGGAGGCCTTCTCCGTCCCGTCATCCGCGTCATCGGTGCGCATCGAGGCGTCGCCCGGGTCCGGGAAGGTGCGCGTGGTGCCGTCCTCGAAGATGAACGTGGCGCTGTGGAGCTCGCCGCGCACACAGGACAGGGTCCAGTCACCGAAGGCAGTGCCGCTGAGGATCATCCCCTCGAGGCCTGGGATCTCCATGTCATGCGCGGCCAGGTTCTCGCTACCGACGACCACCTTGAACGGCGCTGCGTCCTCAACCGTACCCTCGCGTGGGATGCGGCCAATCAGGGCGGTCAACGTACTTGAGCCCATGAGCATGCTGTTCCGCGGGACGGTGTAGACAGCGAGGTCCTCCTTGTCCCCATCGTCCGTCTGCGCGTCTTCATCGCTGGCCTCGTCTGCCTCAGGGCCGCTCCACTCTCGTGCCTGCGGCCCCGCACCGTCCGCCGCGGCGGGATGTGGGGCATCGAGCGGGTCGATCCAGGTCAGCTGCTCGGCAGTCGTGGACGGTGCCTCGTGCTCCGCCTCGGGGTCCCGGGTCAGATCCGATGGCCGGTACCCGTCCTCGATCGCGGGCTCCTCGTCATCGGTGGCGCCCCCCAACAGGCCGACCGGCTGCTCGTCCGGGGAGAGGCCGAGCCCGACTGGAAGATCCGTGTCGTCGGCCTCGTCCTCCTCCTCCTCGTCCTCCTCCACGCGCGCGGTCAGCTGCTCGATGCGCTGCATGAGCGCCTCGTGGCGCTCCTCGGCATGCTCATCGGGACGCTCCGCTTCTTCCTCAACCTCATCGAGCGCCTGCTCCATGGCTTCAACCTGCTGCTCCAGGCGCTGATTCTGCGCGGTGAGCATGCGGATCGTATCCGCCTGCGTATCGACATCGGCCGGATCAATCTCATCGCCGGGACCGAGCTCGTCGGGATGGGCGACAGTGGCCGATTCCGGCGCATCCTCCCCGCCGCCGACCAGGATGACGACGATCAGCAGGACGGCGACGAGGCCACCGAGAATCGGGAGTAGACGGTTGCTGCGGATCGTGCTCGCCATTACCGGCTCCCCCAGAAGCTCTCCTCGAACGGGCGATCGGAGATCAGGTAGACCGCCGTGGTGTCGGCCTCATGGCCGGCACCGTGCAGCCGGGCGTGTTGGAAGGTCGCCGCGAGCCAGTCCCCGCGCAGGGCCCGGGGGTCGAGCAGGACCGGCTCACGGGTCTGGTTGGTCAGCCGGACCGCCGTGACGTGGTACCCACCCCCACGCCAGGCGGCGATCGGTTCGGCTTCGACGTGGGCACCGCGGACCAGGGCGACAGTCTCATCCTCAACGCCCACCGAGCGGATCCCGGGATGCCCGGGCCTGAGTCGATCAGGGGCGTAGAGGTTCTGTGCGGCGTAGCGTGTGAGCGTGACGTAGTCCAGGACCGGCGCTTGCCCATCGGGGGACTCCGCCTCGGAAGGCTCCTCGGGGTCAGCCGCCGCCTCACGCTCCTCGCCGTGGACGATCAGCTCACGGCGCGGCCCCTCCTCACGCGCCTCCAGATCGAGCATGAAGGACCGTCCGGTGTGCGGCTCCTCGACCAGCACCCGTGTCGCCTCGAAGGCTTCCGTCGGCTGGAGATAGAGCACGCCTTCGCGGGAGAGGACTCGCAGACGATCCTCGAGAGCCGGCGGCACGCCGACCCGGGCCTGATCGGCCGGCAAGCGCACGATCCGTTCCCCATCGACCGGGAGGATGACCCGGATCGGGGTGCCGTCCCAGACCACACGCTCCGGCGCAGTACCATCCTGAGTGGCTCGCGTTTCCGGGGTCGCAACCGTTCCGGCGGCATCGCCGCCCGGCTCCGGACCGTCTACGTCAGGCGCCTCACCGGCACCGGAGTCATCTTCGGAAGCGCCGTCCGGCCGTTGCTCAGTCTCGGAGTCGGTCGTGAACTCCGGCACGGGCAGCGAGAACCCGTCATCCCCGGCCACCGCATAGGCCGGCGCCATAGCGAGAATGAGGGCGCTGGCTAGCGTTCGGGCTCGCACCGTTCACCTCCGATGTAGTAGATGATCTGCTCGGGAGCGCGCGAGAGATCCGCCCACACCTGACGGCGCCCCTCGAGGGCCTCCTCGCAGGAAGGCTCCGGGGATGCCTTTGCTTCATCCGCCTCGCCGCGCTGCTCGTCAGCCGACTCGCTCGCTTCCGCCTCCTCGACCTTCGGCTTGTCGGACGCCTGTTCGGGCGAAGACGGCGTGCTGGAACAGCCCGCCATCACGATCAGGCCTGCCAGCAGGACCCCTGTCGGATAGAACCACCTCATGGGCCAGCCTCCTCGACTTGCAGCGCATGCAGGGTGCCGTCCTGGTGGCGCAGGACCGCGACCTCGGCCTCTGGATCGACCGAGCTCACCCGCCAACTCGTCTCGCCCACGGCCTCGCCGGAGCGATAGCGCCCGGTCTCTCCGTCATGGGCCAGGATGACCAGTGCGGACCCGGCCCAATGCTCGAAGCCGAGTAGACGGGCATCCTCGAGCCTCGGGTTCTCCGGTGCCTCCTCCAGGGTGGTGAGCCGCTCATCCAGCGCGTCGAGCCGGTCCTCGCTGACCCCGGGGATCTGCTGCTCCAGGGCCTCGAGCTCTGCGGCCAGGTCCCCGGTTTGCTGCTCCAGTTGAGCGACTCGATCGGCCGACGGCAGCCCTGTCAGTGCCTCCTCATGCGCAGACAGGGCCTGCTCGATTTCCTGCAGCCCGGACTCCTGAGCCTGCTCCAGGGCATCGATTGCCTGTTCCTGGTCCGCCGCCACCTCCTGCAGCTGATTCTCGAGCTCCTGCTCCAGGGTCTGGACACGCTGCGCAACCTGGGCTAGCTCCGGGGCCGGCTCGGCGCCCTCCTCGTCGTCCCCACCGGCGCCGAGCACGGCTCCAAGGACGACGAGCACGACGAGAACACCTGCGCCAGGGAGGGCGAAGCGTTTGAGGCGAGCGCCGGTGCCGGTTACGGCTGCCTGGTGTTCCTGGCCTTCCTCGCTTGCGCCATCACCGAAGATGGACGCCTCGAGGTCCGCTCCGTGGTCGGCTTCATCGGCCGAACCAGGATCCGGGGTCTCGACGCTCCTGGGGCCAGCGGTTGCCTCGTGCGGCTCGTCCGCCTGCGCGTCGGTCTGGCGCTCGCCTTCGGGAGTATCGGGGTGTTGCCGCTGGGTTTGCTTTCGCCGGCTCATTGGGTCACCTCGCCAAACCACGACTCAGCCTTATCCGGATCGCCGGCCTCGATCTCCTCAGTGTCGGGGATCTCCAGCTTGGCGCCGGCTATCAGCAGATTCGGGTCGCCGCCGATGAAGGCCTGGGGGTTGGCCTCGTAGAGCGCCTGGCTCGCGACCTTCGGATGCCTTGGCGCGACATAAGCCGCGATCTGGTAGAGGCTGGCGCCGCGGGCGATTGGCCCAAGGGTCCGCGGGTCCTCCGGATCGTCCCGGTCGGCCGCAAGCCGCTCCGCATTGGCCTCCGCACCCTCCCGGTACGGCGGCTTCGGCTCATAGGTCACCGCCCGCGCGACCGGGTCGATAAGCAGTCGCCAGGGAGCGCCCCCGAGGGTCTTGAGGGCCTCCTGCAAGGGCATAGGCCCGATCTCCCGGTGGGCCTCGGGCAGCGGGCGACTGGTCAGTACAGGCGTCGCCGACAGCTCCAGGAACTCGTAGCCGCTCGGCTCAAGCAGATGCTCCAGGGCATCCCCGACGGTCGTCACCTCCTGTGGGAACGTGACCTGGACGCTGGTCTTGAGCGGCTCCAGCTCCGCGTCCGTGGGACCAGCGTCCAGACTGGAGTAGCGTCCCACCTGTTCTCCGGCTATGCTCGGCGCAGCGATCGTGAGCAGCGTTGCGAAAAGGACGGCACGCATCTGCTGGCCCCTCCTCTTGCCCGTACCTGCGTGGTTCAGCGTGCCGAGAGAGCACCGCAGGATGTCGCCAAAAAGCAGAATCCTCTGACGAGACTTCTGGCTGTGCGCGTGGGCGACAGGCCGTGAAAGGCCACAAGCTTATAAAAGGTGAGCGGAATGGAAGGGAGACGGAACGGTACGGGGCCTACCCGGGGATGAAATTCTTAAACGGGTCAAAGGGTCAGCGGAGTGATACCCTTGCGAGCTAAGGCACCTGAAAGCCCACCCCTCCCGAGAAAGGGATCATAATGCAAAAAGGGCCAGCGTGCCTCGCAGAGAACGCAGACACCAGACGCTAACGGCACAGCAGACGCGGAAGTGAACGCCTCGCGATGGTTGAAGTCCGCCACACCTTGGGCCGCCTCCAACTCTTCAGCGTCTTCTACGTCTTAAGCCTCTAGGGATCCGGTATGTTTTCTTTGAGGATCGGAAAAGATTCCTAACCCGTTGAGGAACGTCATGACGACCCCTTTTTCAAATGACTCACCAACCCCGGCTACGGACCGACCAACGGGTAACCAGATCGCGGCTGAGATTGCCGCGGAGGCCACCCTGCTGTTGGCCCTATACTACTCACCCGACAGCAATGGGGGGGCGATGAAGACTGACACCCCCGGCGACCCAGCTGAAGTCCAAGAGAAAGCTAAAGCAATCTACAAACGGCTCTTGATTATCGCCAATCAGGAAGGCTTTGACCTACACACCTAAATTGGCATATCCAAATCTGTGTGGGTGACGCCTTCATTAGGTCAGGGCGCGGCAGCATTAGATGTTGTGCGACAGAGTCACGCCGGCGGCCGACTACCCTGCCGCAAGCTGCTGTCACCCACACGATCCGCGAAGGGACCCGCTTAGCCGCGCAGCTCCGCTGCGTCGGCTGCAGCGCATTGTTAGCGCACTACTACGCCTATCCAGGCTGGAAGAAAAGTGATTTGACCTCAGTATTCCAATTCGCATCCTTCACTATTGTGTTAAAGTTAATCGTTCCGTATGCCGCATCGATCAGCCCTCTAGAACAATACGTACCGCTGTGACTATGTCCGCGACTGTCCGTCCACGGTTGAATCTCAAAGTGAGCTACGATGGCATCCTTGCCGAGCGACGTTATCTTGCGAACAACCGGTAGAAAGTCTTGATCACCAGTAATCAGAATCGCAACGTCAAATCGATCGTCGTGCGCGTAATCAAGCACATCGAGTGCAAGCTCCACGTCAACGCCCTTCTGTGCCAGCTTGAACTGTGGATCGTCCTCTGTCGAACTACCCTTTTCAACCTCACGCAGTGGGAGATAATGCGGGACGATTCCTGCGCGTATCAGCGCCATTTCGAAGCCGCGCTCCTTTTCCAGCGTGTCGGTCGCGCTCGCCTTTACCGACGGGCGCCCGTCGTAGTAATGAGCGCCCACTAACTTTGTCATCTCCAAGCTGGTCTTGTGGTGCTGTGCGACGAACTTCTCAAATAGGCCAGGCAGCTCTGGGAGACTGAACCAACCTCGCTCCTCCTTGTAGCGAAAGTAAAGCTGGCCCTGTTTGAAGTAGTTCCCGTCGTAGAAGGCCATTACACGAAAAGGTTTCGGCGGGGCGCTCCCTTTCCAGTTTGACTAGACGCGCTAACGTTTGGGTTAACCGGCGCCGCCACCGGCCTCGCCCGGCTTTTCCGGCCCGGAGCTTTCCGGCGTCCGGTTGAACCCTTTGTTAGATTCAAGTTGACACGAACCATCAGCGATGATACTTTTAGTCATCATTGTCAAGCCTTGGTGTGGGTGTTCATGATCGAAGTCCCTAGTCAATATTCGACATTTCGTTTTCGAAATGCAATGGGTGTCCATGGTGACTGTCTGGAGGTTCTGGGTCAGCTCCCGCCGAACTCCATTCACGCAGTGGTAACTGACCCTCCATACGGTGTCAAAGAGTACGATTTCGATCAATTAGAGAAGCGAAGCAACGGAAATGGGGGCGTATGGCGGATTCCGCCATCGTTTGATGGAAACACTCGATCTGCACTCCCCAGATTTACCGCGCTTAACGAAAAGGAGCGCAGGCAATTGCGCCGCTTTTTTGTCGAATGGACCGATGTATTGCTGAAGCCCTTGGTGCCCGGGGGGCATTTGATTATTGCTACCAATAGTTTTCTTTCACCATTAGTATTCGAATCCCTCATTAAAGGGGGTCTTGAGTACAGGGGAACGCTTATTCGGTTAGTTAGAACCATGCGTGGCGGGGACAAGCCAAAGAATGCAGAGCAAGAGTTCCCTGAGGTTTGCTCGATGCCGAGAGGTTGCTATGAACCGTGGGGCATCTTCCGAAAGCCGTTAAGTCCAAGAATGACGCTGGCTGATAATTTGAGACAGTATCAAGCGGGAGGACTAAGAAGAATTTCAAATACAGCACCCTTTGAGGATGTGATAGAAAGCGGCAGAACACCGAAATTAGAAAGAGCAATAGCAGATCATCCTAGCCTAAAACCACAGGAATTTCTGCGTAAGGTTGTCTACGCTTCATTACCTCTCGGCAAAGGGATCGTGCTAGACCCCTTTATGGGATCAGGCTCAACGCTAGCCGCCTCCGAAGCAGTTGGCTATGAAAGCCTAGGTATAGAACGATTCGAGGATTACTTTAACCTTGCCGAAGAAGCTATACCGCATCTGTATCAGGCGATTGATTTAAAGCGTCAAAACTCTCTAGCTTTATGACAAATCTTCGTACACCCAATTTGATTTCATCTTTTGAACGCCCGACTTGGTGACGCTCGCAGTTATGGTTCGCCTACTGGTTTCCGAGCGTCCGGAAAAGTTCCAGTCGTCAAGTTCTAACTGTGCGGCATAAACCGCCTTAAATTTGAATTTCTTCGGACCAATATCTTTTTTCGCATCGTTTGAGGTGTTGCTATCGAAGCAGAAAACCATTAGCCACACAGCTTCAGCATTATGCCCCTGCCAGCCAGACAAATGACGAGAGCCCTTCACTTCAAGCCCCACGTCTGAATACTGAACCGAATCGTTAGGAAACTTATTTGCCGGGATCAAATCAGGATGTCCATTATGGTATTGGTTTTTAACGAGTGATTTACAGTGCTTTGGGATGATCGAATTCATAAATTCGCCAACCATGCTGCTGAAATTGGCGGGCATCAAAAAGCTTTCGAGCCTGGGCATGTTACGCGTGTTAAGCTGGCTATTTATGAAGCCAAGAAAGTCCACATACTCTTGGAGTGCCATTTGGATATGATCAACAGTCAATCCGTGTGGCAACTCGCAGCTTTGGTTGAAATTGTTCGGATCGGGTGGGACTGGAATGCACGCGTCAGTTTCACTTACCATGATTTTCTTCACTAGCCATGATTTTCTTCACTAGCCATGATTTTCTTCACTAGCCTGCTTCAAAAGTTCATCGGGGGCCACATCAAGCACTTTGGCAATTTTTTCGAGGTTTAATGCCGAAACATTTCTCTCCCCTCTTTCAACGCCACCAATGTATGTTCTATGCATACCTGAGCGCTCCGCGAGAGCCTCTTGGCTCATAGCTGACGCCATTCTCAATCGCTTGATGTTTTGGCCTATCGTCTTGAGGATATTCGACATTGGCCGTATCTTCGGATGATGATTACTATACGTCTACAGACTATAAGTAGCGGGTTTGAATCTAACACTCAGCATCAGCGGCCGCGAGAAGCGGCGTCCGCTGCATGGTGGTGTTAGGCCCAGAATTGGACTCAAGAAGCCGGAACGGGCAGAGGCTATGGAGGGTGATCCCAACGAACTCCAACGTCATCCACCCGTCAGTCACTGAGCCGACGCCGATCCACGTCGTCATCGTGCATATTGGCTTCCCATCCGTAATGCTCAGCCACATCATCGAGCGCGGTAGCAATTGTGGGCCAACGCGCCCGTTGTGCATCTGCCCATGACCGGTATTTCGCAGCCAGCTCGCGTTCTTGCTGGCCTCCCTCATAAGGCGATCTTGTGGTGACGCCACGTCTATTAAGTAGGCCCGTATGCATCCCGCGCAAAACATCGCTGTTGGCGATGGATTCGACCGTATTGCGAATAGGAATACAAGGCCACACTCCTTCGTCGTCAGCCGGCGCATGGGCAAGCAACTCGCCTATGCGAATATCCGCGGAGCGTAGGCGATGGGCTTCTCTACAGAGCTCTTGTGCCTCTTGGATCCATCTAAGCAGCTCCGCCTCGTCAATTGTTCCGTCCGCCTTTCGGCCAGGAATAAGCCGCCAACTATCCAATACGGTCCATGAAAACTCAACGGCATTGCGCAGCTCATCGGCGGAGACGTTTTCATCACCTTGACCATCGTCACGCTTGTAGAGCCATTTGATGAGTGTCGTAAAATGAGAAGGTGACTGGGCAAGTAGCCGGTGACACGCCATCTCCGGTCGATCCGTATGCTCGAAAGCCTTGCAGAAGGGAAACTCGAGCGCTGCGATATCTGAATCCGAAATGTCGTCGCGTTCATCGAGCGCCTTAAACAACTCCACGATGGAATGGCCGAGGTGTCGTGCCGACCGCTTCTCGCTCTGTGCTTCCGTAGCCAAGCTCCGAAGCGCATCACAAATTAAGGGCGTTGAAGCAGAGATCGAAGAACCGAGTCCTCCAATCGCTTCGATCACGTCCGGGGCCCTACCGACGTTGAGGGCCTTTACCATCGCTTCTTCGTAAGGCAGGGAATCCTTCCGGTCAATCCGCCACAGATTTACGCGCTTCCAGTACACATTCGCAACCAGCTCCCAGCCCTCTTCAAGTTGTTCCCAGGTCTCTTGAGTTGCTGGAAGGCCTAGGAACACCGACAACACAGATTCTGTGGGCCAACTGTCCGCTTTGGCTCGCGCCAAGAACCTCGTTGTCGACGTCCAACCGAGTTCAGCGTGACTCAAGGAGATGTAGCTCGCCAGGAAGCTGCAAAACGCTTCGCTCGGTGTGCGAGCGGCCCGCTGCTGTACCAACTCATCGAGCGCGTCGACATCTTCCCTCTTAGAGGCAGCGAACGCCACTTGCACCGGATCACCAGCCTCCTCCACGAAGTCGATGACGCCGTCCAATCCGTAGGCCGAAACGATGTCATCCAGCGCCTCGGAACGACGCACGTCAGCAATCTCCCGGTCGGTACGCCGGGTGCCGGGAATATCGACCCAAGCATTCTCGAACAGCCACCGATGTCGGGCCATCGGCTCATCCGGACTGAGAAGCGCTTCCAGCTCGACTAGGGGCTCAATATCGTCGGAAGGCGCCTCGTCACGTAGGCTGAGAATGTAGTGATACCATCGGGTCTTCGCCCGGAGCGCCTCACAGTCCCCACATACCTGATTGTTGCGCACCCGGTAAATCAATGTATGCAAAAGTCGCCTACGGTACTCTGGCGGAAGCGCCGAAAGGTTGGCATCGAACAGGTCTCCCCATCGTCCGGCATCGGTACTTACATGGGTTTCGATGCGATCGAGGATGGGCCGCGTGTCATGCTGCAGGTCCAGTATCGTCTTCGGTCTTTGGGCAACTCCCGCAACAGGCAGCCAATGAGGATGACGAGTTCCGGAAGTGGTGTCGTGGCGCTTGGGTGCCAGGCTCACAAGCAGGGACCATCCCACCTCAGGCTGTACTTCGAGTACGGCATCGAGTGCCGCCATCCGATCATCCAATGGTGCAAACGTTGCCGGACGCCATGGGAGAAGAATGTCCCGCAGACTGCCGGATGGACGATTCGCCCAACGCCCTCCGGGATCGCGGGCAGCCAGTTCCACAAGCGCGCAACACACGCGAGGTAAGAGGCGCGGCTCCCAAGCCAGCGATTCCAAACCCCACAGGAGGCTGGCGTGGCGACAGCCGCCAGTGAACACATCGCCTTCTTCCTCGAACAACGCCATGACAGGGGGAGTCTCATGCGTCAGGGACTCCTCAACGGCGCTCAGGAAGGCTCTTGGAGAGACCTCCGCTAAGGCATCCAGATTGCCGGCCAGCGACAGCCACCGCTCCGGTGGCGCACCTGACAGTAAATCGCGCACGAGGTCGACCCCGACATCCTGTGGCCGGGTTGACGTATGGAGAGTCTCCAAACCCTCTGTGAAATGGGCCAGCAAGGCGAACGTTCCAAGGATGCCCTCACGCAATGCGCCTGAGTGCCCAAGAACCTTACCTCTTATCTGAGCCATGTAACGCTCGCCAGGAAGCAAATCCAGCGCAGGGTCCCGCTGGCTGAGCAGCTCAAAGGCCTTTTCGCGTAAGGTGCTCAGATGTTCGTCGGTCAGGTACGGTGCGAGGAGATGGAGAGCGTCGACAGGTGCTGTGATTCGCCAGTAGCCCTTGACGCGCATTACCGGCGCATCCGGCAGCGTGGTGAGCTCGGTCAGCGCAGCCCGATAGTCATGAAATGGTCGGCCGGCGAGCGCGGCGATGACATCTCTGTCCCCCGCACTCTCATTGGCAACCCCGCCACGGTGATCATCCACCCAGGCGCCGGCCAAGAAAGCCGGAATCAGTAACCGGAGCTTCTCCGGAGTAGCCCAGTCTGGACGATCAAATACGCCACAATGCCTGCGATACGCCGAAAGGGTGCATCCCGTACGCACGGACAGCGCCTCCGCCTCGGCTTCCTCAAAGCCCAGCTCCTGGAGCGCTTCCGCGAAAGCGTGCCGGGTCGGCCGGACCAAGGTGGTCATCTCGTCACGCCGGCCGGCTGTATAGCCTAGAGGCACCAGCACATGATGACCCTTGCTGACAGCGGCCGTTGGATTCTCAATCTCCTCCGAGTTCGGAATAATGATAAGGGGCGATTTCCACCGTTTTACGGCCTGAAAGGCCGCTTCGTCCTTGACGATAATGGTGCGAGCCAATATCGCTTCCGCCGCGACGCTCTCCGCCTTGTACAGAGCGGCGGCGAGGAAGGCAATTGCCTCATCCGGTGTGTGCGCGTGTACGGCACGCTTTGACGGCGAGGTCTCGGTGGCCCATTGGACAAGTTCTTCCGAATTTTCCTCCCGGCCCGCGACGACGAGGTCTGTCGAGATGGCGGGTGTCGTTTCGGACGACCAGTCCTCCCAGTACTCCTCTAACGACTGAAAGGAACCCGTGATCTTGCCCATCTGTTCCGTCAGCCAAAGCGCAATCGCTGGTGCTTGCTCCAGCATGCTCTCCAGATCGTCCGCATCGAGTACGCGAACGTCCTTCCAAGTCCCCTCCGCTCTCTTAGCATTGCCCCAGCGTTTCTTGCCCTGCGGCCAGCGGCGGGCCGTGACGAATACGAACGTTGTCTCCCCTGGGATAATGTCACCCGGATCAGCGGTTCGTTTCGAATAGTCGCCGTCCGCCTTGCTCTTGATGCTCCTGCTTGTGCCAATTTCCCACACGGATTGACCGGCGGGAATATGCTCTGTGCCTTCCTCGGCGTTTACCAATCCGTCCCATCCACCGGTGCTGACGCTGTCACCAGAAGGCACCTCGAGTACCGAACGCCTGTCTGTCAACGTATAGATAAGTCGACGGACAACTAACGGCAAGATCCCTTCGGAAGCACGCTCATCCGACCAGCGAGTGAGATCTGTAGCGGTAACCCATTCCAAGAAGGCGACCTCCTAGAAAATCATTTTCCTAACGCCAATATTCAGCGGCGCCCTTTGCGTAGCGAAGCGGAGAAAAGACCGTTCGGTGGAGGCCCGTCAGGGCCGGAACGAACTGGAATGCATGGTTATACCTAGTAAAGGTCAAACTCATTGCGATTTATATCGTCTTTAGCAATTCCAATTAGTTGCTCTACTACATCGGTTCCGTCTTGAAGCTTCGCATCTCCGACAACCTCTTGGTTAGCGGTGAAAATATCACCAATCCTTAAGCCACCTTTTGCAATGTAAATCCGATACTCCCCAGTCTCTTGTACGCGGAAAACCATCAACTCATAGTCAGTATCACGAGCACGATATGTTTCTTTTCGGACTTGTTCCATGTGCGTAAACATATACATCCTCATTGGGTATAACGCCAAGCGTAACCGGACCCATAAAGCAGAGCGACGAAGGAGCGGCGCTTTATGGGTCCGAGTTTACGCTCTTGTTAGCCTATCCTAAGCAAGACGGACAGTTTTTCTATAGATGCCATTAATTTTACGACCTTTCTGTTGTGCTTCAGCATCACATGTCACAACCCGCTCCTCATGTCCGAGTTGTTTAGGAACAGAGCAAAGAATCCTCATATTGAAGGGGCCGCCTGACTTTACCCAATTCTTCAAAAATATCCACTGAGCAAAACCATTTGTTCTTGTAGAGAAGATCTCATAAACATCTGAGCGAATCTTATTTTTTATTTGCGATTTAACCTGACACTTCAAGATCTTTGGAATGGCAAGCTCAAAGAGAATATCACCCTTCAAATCCAGATCGTTCTGGCCTGAAACGGATGTGGTTGTTGGATGTATGCCCAGGAAGGTGATTGATTCGTGTTTTGGCGCTGCTTGCACCAGTACCCTATCTACCTTGGCATATGATTTCTTCTTCTGTTGCCGTGTAAGCCCATAACTAAACCCCAGCGACTCTCGGGGAGCCACAGAGAATGAAAATATGTCATGAGTTTGGGGGTCGTACTTGGCTTCCTGACAGATATGCGTTCTTACTTCCTCGGAAAGATTATCAAAATCTAGTTTTGTGGCTTCATTCGTTATTTCTAATTCGAAAGGTCCGTAGGGCATTTTCCTTATCCTCTTTCTGTGTGAATTGTCTTGTTGACTAACCGTGGTATGGAAAGATTCTTTGTATTCCGATCCGGCGTGATTCTGTATATCCGGCTGCGCCAGGATGCGGCTGGAGAGTGATTGTGCGGCTCGGTGCAATAACAGTGTGCCGTTCAGCGAGACGGGGTTCTGGGCGGCGGAGAAGCTCGCAAGACAGTTGGGGCCCGCGTGGCCGCGGTTCTGCGTACGGCAGGTCCGAGAGGTACACCCTCGAGGCGCCCAAGGGCAGGTGGTGTGGCGAGCTCCACGCGCAGTCGTCCGTTGACATGTTGGCCAGTGAAGCACCTTACAGCGGCGGGCTGCAAGAGCGCGCGCCACCTGGCGCGGAACGCTTAAGCGGGCGGGGTGAAAGACGGAGGGCCGCCAAGTCTCAGCGGCTCGGCGGATTCTGTATAAACTCTTGGAGTTGACCCGTTGAGGCGGATCCCTGACCGTTGGCCCCGAGGAGGTATGCAACCATGACCCTCCTAGTCCCCCTGGCCCTAGCCCTAACGCTTCTCCTTGACCCCGTATCCGGTTCATTTGGGGTCGAGGACCTACCGACGACCTCGACTCGAGTCGGCGGAGAACCTATCGAAGTCCGAATCGCCAACACGCGGACGGCTCGAGCCCAGGGGTTTCAGCATGCAAGCCCGGAACAGCTGAGCACAGAACGGGTCCTCTTCGTCTGGAGCGAACCCCACCGACCGAGCTTCCACATGCATAACGTATCCGCGCCGTTGGACATCGCCTGGATTGCCGAGGGAGAGATCATCGCGATCGAGCGGATGACCCCAGGCGAACAAGGATACCGCCCCCCTGAGCCTGTTGATGCCGCGCTGGAACTGGCGCCCAAACAGACGGAGACCATCGGCATAGAACCGGGAACCCAGATCGAGATCCCTTGAATTGCGTGCTCCGACGAGTCCGACCTCTCACCCCACTGATCGTGAACGACCTGTACCGCTGCGCCACATCAGGATGGGTCCAGTATTTAGAGGCTTCCCAATCCATCAACGCTCGCCTGAACCGTTACTGCGTAACGTGGGCTTGAGGTCGAGGAAGGCATCCTGCGCCGGTCCATCGAGGGTATTCAGGACGTGCGCAACGGCTTCCTCAAGGACCCACTCGAGCACGGCGCGCTGGGTCATGCCGTGGTGGACGGCCAGGCGCTCAAGGTTGAGCTTGGCCCTGAAGTGGACCATGGCGTTGATGCGCTCCAGCATCTCGACGTCCTCATCAAGGCCCTTGAGATGACGCTGACGATAGGCTCGTTGTCTCTCGGCATTCGAAGAGGCCATCCCGTCCCCCCTATCACCGTTTACCGCTCCGGTAGCTGGCCCAAGTGAAGGCCAGAGCTGTGCCGTCCTCAAGCAGCCGATCGATGACGCGCTCGCCTAGAATCTGCGTCAAGTCCTGGCATCCGAGGTTCGAGATCACGACGGTCGGCCGCATGTCCGAGTACCGCCGGTTGAAGATCTCAAAAAGCACCATGCGCTCGTGCTCGGAGCCGGTCTGAGCGCCCACCTCGTCGAGGACCAACAGCGGCAAACCAGCGAGCCAGTCGAACACGTCCTGCTCGGTCTGCTCACTCGTCCGGTCATAGGTTCGACGCACCTGACGCACCGCGTCGGAGACGGTGGCGTAACGTGCCTGCCGCTGGTGCGCAGCAATGACATAGCGCGCGATAGCACAGCCGAGGTGGGTCTTTCCGGTACCCACCCCACCCGAGAGGATGAGGTTCGTCCCATTCTGGAGGCGCTCAGGAAACGTCTCCGCGTAGCGGCGGCAAGCTTCACGCACCCGAACCGCTGAGTCCGCTTCGGCGTCAAACGCCTCAAACGAGGCGTCTTGATACCGCTCTGGGATGCCGGCTAACCGGATCATCGTCTGGGTACGCTGCTGTCGTCTCTGCTCCATGTCCTCCCGCCGCTGACGCTGGCGTTGCGCGTCCAGGCAGTGCGGACACCCCCCGCCGACCCAGCGATCACCCAGCCAGGTGTAGATGGCCGTGTACTGGCCGTGGTCAGGGCAGTACTCCTGCTTCTCACGATGGTGGCTATTGAGAGCGTGCGCGATGCTTTGCATAATCCCTCCTACCAGTCGGGGTCCGTTTCAAAGCCCGCAGCCGCGAACACATCAACCTCGGCTTGGTAGCTCTTCTGCGACGTATGCTCATCGAGCGTGGTGCGCGGAGCCGCTCCACCGGACCCTCGGCCACGCTCGATGGGCTCTTTCCAGCGTTCCTCCCGTAGGTAATTGCCTGGGTTGGGGATATAGCCAGCGATCCAGCGCCGATCCTCCAACTGCCTGCATGCGATGTCGCTGAGGATGGCGTCGATCTGCCAGCGCAGCCCGCGCGAGCGGAAGATTTCGTAGGCCTCACGCCGTTTGACCTTCCTTGGGTAGGCCACCCAAAACCGCTCGAAGATCTCGCGGTCATTGGCTTCGGAAGCATCGGCGCTGCGCTGGGCGGAGGCCGAGAGCGTTCCAGCAAGGCCAGCTTCACACACCCGTGCGCCCCCTAACCGATAGGCCCCCTCGGTGTGTAATGGGGCTTCTCTCCGGAGACCGGATACCGGAGGTGTGTTGGCTTGGGTCTGTACCGGGGGTGTCGGGTTAGGGTCGGGATGCCTGTCGGGTTGAGCCCGCGAACGCCCGTCACATGCGAGCCGGGTCGTGTCGGGATCTGTGTCGGGTTCGCTATGCCGGCTTTGTGTCGGGTTTGTGCCGGGTTTTTCCCGCTCAGACGAGTCCGTATGGGCCATCGGACAGTGAAAGATGAGCCGCTTCCCTTGGGTACACTCGACCGTTAACCCCGACCGGTTCAGCCAATCCACCGAGCGCCTTACGGCGGATTTGCTCGGTGTACCGGTGTCGGTCAGGCCCTGGTGCGGCTCGACATGGCAGGCTTCGCGCAGTGATTGCCAGCTGATACGCCGCTGCACACCGACCAGGCCCGTCCGGTAATCCATATACGGCCGGATACCGAGGATGTAGACACGGAGCGCCAGGCTCGGGAGCCCCGTTAACGCCTGGAGTTCTTCCTGGGTCAATTTGATGGCACTCATGAGCGCCCTCCCTCGACCGCCGGTTCGGCCCGACCCCTTGCGGCATACTCCCGCTGGATGGCTTCGGCTTCTTGCACGAGCTGCCACACAGCCTGCGCAGGAACGCAGCACCTCTGGGCAACTCGCAGATACCGTTTCGCATCAGGTAGGCCGTGGTGCTGTTGCCAGGATTGCCAGACGACGTCGGCCCGTTCCGGCTGAAGACGGGGTGGGCGCCCCTGGTGCCGAGACACTCCCAGCGTCCGGCGACGACGGGCCACCTCTGCAGGCGTCATCCCGAAAAGCGCTTCCATCATCGCCCCGTGGGCATGATGGCGGATCAGTTCATCGGCGAGCTCGTCCTCCTCGGCACGGCGACGAGCGCGATCGATGGCCGCCGCCAGACGCTCAGGATGAACGTGGATGTCGAGAAAGTACCGAGCTTGCGACAGCAGGTAGAGATACTCCCGGAAGGTCAATTTCTCGATCTGCTGCACGCTGCCTTGTTCCTGCTTGCACTCGAGGGCATGCAGAATCGCCTCGTGTGCGAGCTTGGTCGGGCTCATTGTCCTCATGGCTCGCCCTCCCATAGGTTCAGGTTGCGTTCGAGTGCGGCGTTGCGTAGTTGACGGCAGAGCCGCAACAGCTGGATGAAGTCCTGAATATCGGTCTCGGGTACCGATGGGTTCGACCAGAAGTCCATTGCGATTTGGACGTAGCCTGGGGACCCTATGCGACTGCGGACAGCGCCGGGGCTGCTGTTGACGATTTGCGGTAGGTCGTAATGACCAGGTAGATGCGCCCTGCGGGCATCGGAGGCCAACGCCTCGGAGAAAGCAAGCAGGGTCCACCAGATCCACTTCCGAGCGGGGTGCTGGGAGCCGGCGTCAGGGGCCTCCGGCAACTCAACCAGGTAGCCGACCCCGTGATCCCAGGAGTGCACGCACCGATCGAGTTCGTAACGCCTCGCGATACTGTGTGCCAGCCGATAGATGTGCTCGCGCAGATCAGGAACGGACTCGCCCTCTACGACCTCATCATCGGAGGTCGCCTCTGGGCGGAACTCAGGCTCCGGACTGTTCAGAGCTGGTTCCGGTTCGAACGGGGCGGACTCCTCTAGGTCCCCTTCGTCTTCTGCAGAGACCGGGGTGCATGCTGCGGTTGTCCTATCGTCAGGCGCCGTGTTTTCCGACTCCATGGCACCTGACCGAACCATTCCTTCCGGCGCATCATCGTGATCAGCATCCAATACGGAGGTGGACTGATCCTCCATACGATCGATGCGTCCCGGCAGCGGATGGCCGCTCAAAACGGTGTCCAGTTCATAACGCACAGCGCGCTGGTCGATTCCCAGCGCCTCCGCCATCCGGGCTACCAGTTCATCTCGACCTTCCTCCGGATCCCAGTCGGGAGCGTCGGTATGGGCGAGCGCCTGCTCCCAGAGAATGTCGAAATCCTCCGCATCCCGCTGGTAATGACTCCAGACTTCCTGTGCGGCAGCGTAGATCTTCCTGATGTGGTCGAGCGTTTTTGCGCCAAGGCTGTTCAGCGCCTCCGGGATCGCAGCCAGTAGGTGCTGCGCCGCGAATTCATACCGGAGCAGGTGACGCTTGCTGATCGTGTATCCGAGCCCGTGAAGCCGAGCAATGAAGGCATTGCGGCTGAGCTTCTCGCCTGACTCCGCCTCTAGGTGGCCCCGAAGGTGTTCCAGGGCAAGGGCCTTATCGATTAAGGCGAGCTCGCCTCGGAGCTCGTTCTCGACCAGGTGGCTGGTCAGAACCGTAGTCTCACCCTGCCAAGGGTGGTAAAGGCAGTGGACCCGCGCGAAGGCTTCATCCCCGGTCTCCGCATAAAGTTCGCGGAGAATGCGCAGGCGGGTATTGCCGCCGGCGCAGATCGTGTAGTGCTCATCGCCAGGGCGACGGGTCACATCCAGGCTGTTGTTAAGCCCCCGCTGCGCCGCAATCGATTGCTTGATCTCTTCATAGCGGGGGTTTTCCAAACGGCGTGGGTTGTCCTGGTACTCGAGGATCTGCTCGATCGATAGCACCAGCTGGGTCACGGTGAGCGGGTCACCCGGCTGATCCAGGCTGTGCTCCCGGGTACCGTAGTGCCCTTGCCACAGGCCCTGTCGGACCTTTTCAGTCAAACCGCGTTTTGCCATATGCGCCTCCGGCACTCCGAGCCAGGCCGTAGTCGGCTAGACGTCCTCGAGGTGCGGAAAAAGCTCTCGAGTGAGAGCCCGCATGGTCTCGAGCGCTGCGGGGGTCGGCCCGTCGCGCCTGGGCTCCCATTGGTGCACCGGGATCTGCCGGGTAGCCGCCTCTCGGTAGGCCACGGTGGCCGGCACCGTGGTTTCGAGGATGGTGATCTGCCCTTTGCTGGGCTCGTAGGTCTCGCGGCGCAGTTCTTGGGCAATGGCCCGGGCATCCGCTGTGCGATCCATCCGATACAGCAGCCCGCGCAGCGGAGCGATGGGTGCACCAAGCGCCGACATGGGCTTGAGGCGATCGATCATCCCGAGCGTCCCACGAGCGAACTCGCGCGCTGAGAGAATTTCCGGTGGTATCGGCGAGAGGAGCATATCCGCCGACAGGACGGCGGCGTCCTGGAGTGGACCGACGGCCCCTTGGGTGTCGATCAGCACCACGTCATAGATATCGTCGTACTCACTCAGGATGTGCCGGAGACGAACCCGGCCATCGGGCGTGTGCAGGATCCAGTTCTGAAGAGCACCATCCGGGTCATCACTCAGAACCAGATCGAGTAACCCGCCGCCCTCACCATCGATCTTCGTGGTGCTGACAGTACTGCCGGTCTCACCCTCGGTGATGAGCGCCGTCAGACCTCGGGAAGAGGGTGGGTCATGGATCGGGAAATAGCTGGACAGGGTTGGTTGGATGTCTGCATCGACGAGCAGCACACGCTGACCGTGGTCGGCCAGGTAGGCACCAAGGTTCGCGGTAACAGTGGTCTTTCCGACGCCGCCCTTGGTGGAACAGACACAGAGTTTGATTGCCATGTTGCCTCCCCTCCGCTTGCATCAAGCCGGAGGGGAGATGTGCTAGCAATTCACGAGGTAGCCCAAGTGTTGTTGGCAAGCCGTTAGTCAACGGGCCATTCCGGACTCTTAATCAGTAGGTTCAAGGTTCGAGTCCTTGGCGGCCCACCATACACCCGTTTTTCAACGTCCACTGACAGCCTACCCACCAGCCTAAAAGCCCGGCACACGGGCATTTTCCCGTCTCTACTGTCCACTGCCGTCCACTGTAAGCTACCATCATTCGCGGGTAGTAGACAGGGTGCCGGCATGACCGCGCTACCCGCTACCCACTCCGGTGGCGGCACGGCTGCGGGCCAGTACCCACCGCCCGGAGATCAACGCGGACACCCTATAAAGCAGGTGTCACAGGTGTCACAGGTGTCACAGCGTTGTTTTTGAAGGGATTTTCCCGTGACACGAGGCATGTCACAGGTGTCACAGGGTGTCACAAGGGACGGCGAAGGCATGGCGCGAGCAACCAACAAGCTAACGGACCGACAGTGCCGCACGGCAACAGTGCCCAGCGGCAGGCGCCAGGTGAAGCTATCCGACGGCGGCGGGCTCATCCTGCTGGTGAAGACCGACGGCGCCAAGCAATGGCAGCTGCGCTATCGCCGGCCATCCGGGCGCGAGGCAACAATGGGGCTCGGCACCTACCCCGAAGTGACGCTATCGAAGGCACGCGAGCAGCGCGACGAAGCCCGCGCCCTACTCGCCGACGGAATCGACCCCATCGAGAACCGGAAGAGCAGACGGCAGGCCGCGGCATCGGCCGACGCGAGCAGCTTTGAGGCCGTGGCACGCGAGTGGTGGGGCGCGGTCCACTGGCATGAGGTCACGGAATCGCACGCCACGCGCAACCTACGCCGGCTGGAGCAATACGCGTTCCCGACGCTTGGCCGCAGGCCGGTTGGAGAGATTGAGGCGCCCGAGGTGCTGCAGGTGCTGCGACGGATCGAGCAGCAGGGCACCGTGGAGACGGCGCACCGGGTGAAAACCCTGATTGGCCAGGTCTGCCGCTACGCCATCGCCACCGGACGCGGCAGCCGTGACCCTACCGCCGACCTTAAGGGGATGCTGCGATCCCCAACCACGCGCCACCTGCCGGCTGTGACCGACCCCAAAGAGCTGGGCGGGCTGCTGCGCGCCATTGATGGGTATCGAGGCCAGCCCACTACCCGCGCCGCCCTGCAGCTGGCACCCATCCTATTCTGCCGCCCTGGTGAGCTGCGCGCGGCCCGATGGGAGACCTTCGACCTGGACGCGGCCACATGGGATTTTCAGCCGACCAAGGGCGGCGACCCGTTATTGACCCCGCTACCGGATCAGGCGGTTTCGATCCTGCGCGCGCTGGAACCCATCACCGGGCGCGGCCCGTACGTCTTCCCGTCCGGACGCACCGCGGAACGCCCGATCAGCGAGAACACTTTGACGGCTGCGCTTCGACGGATGGACTACGGCGGCCGGATGGTGGCGCACGGCTTCCGCGCGGCGGCCCGGACCATCCTGGTGGAGCGGCTGGGCTGGGGCGTTGAGATTGTGGAAATGCAGCTGGGCCACCGGGTGCGCGACCCCCACGGCCGGGCGTACAACCGAACGCAGTGGATCGAACAACGGGGCGCCATGCTCCAGCAGTGGGCCGACTACCTGGACAGCCTGCGCGGGGATCAGGCGGTCATCCCAATATATGGGGCCCAACGGTAGGACGCTTGTGTACATGTTGGTACGCCGCGGGACAGTAGGGCCTTGAGCGCACACAAAAGCCCATGCTAAGGTTGCGGCAGTGTGTCACATCAGCACACACGAAAAGCCCGCGGCGAGTGCTGCCAACACTCCCCGCGGACCATGAAACCCGCGTCAAGGCGGGCAGGTATCAAACAACCAAAGGTTGATAGCTACAGTTATCGCAGTATACGGATACGTATGGACGTGTACAAGTAGTACTTGACGGGCGTTGCTGCGATGCCCTGCCTGGCCTTGGCGCCCCATCGTTGGAGGCGTCATGCAGAACGATCAGGACCGCATCATCCGACTGCCCGAGGTTCAGCACCTTACGGGCTATAGCCGTAGTGGACTCTACGCCGCCATGCGCCGCGGCGACTTCCCCCAGGGCGTGAAGCTCGGCCCGCGTGCCACCGGCTGGCGCGAAGCCGACGTACGCCAGTGGCTGCAGAGCCGCCCCACCGTCTACGGCGACCAGTGACGGAGGTGCGGCCATGCAAAGCAAAAACGCCCGGTTGGGGCCGGGCGCTGGGGGAAGGTCTGCCCACGATTCTACCCCGGCCCAGGCCCAGGCCCTCGACGCTATCGCCGCCGCAATGGCGGCCCGCGGCATTGCTCCAGCTGGCGGACTCGCCGAGCTAGTCGCCGACGGCCACTTGCACCGTTATCGGGTGGACGGCGACAAGGCCGGAAGCCGTGCGGGCTGGTGTGTCATCCACCTGGACGGAGTGCCCGCCGCGGCATTCGGCAGCTGGAAGCACGGCGTATCCGACACCTGGCGCGCCCGTGCCCCCGCCAGCGAAGCCGAGCGAGCGCAGCACCGCGAACGGATGGACGCGGCCCGCCGCCAGCGCGAAGCCGAGCAGGCCCGCCGACACCAGCAGGCCGCCGACAAGGCAGCCAGCCTATGGGCCAAGGCCCGGCCCGCCGATCCGACCCACCCATACCTGCAGACCAAAGGGGTTCCACCGCTCAAGGCCCGCCAGCTGCGCGACAGCCTGGCGTTGCCGCTCTACGACTTCGACCGCCGGTTGAGCTCGCTGCAGTTTATCGACGGCGGCGGCGGGAAGCGGCTGCTGTCGGGAGGCCGTAAGCGCGGTTGTTTTACCCCCGTGGCCGGCCGCGCCGACACCGCCAGCCGGCTGCTGCTCTGCGAAGGGTGGGCGACGGGAGCCAGCTTGCACCAGCTGGACGACACCGCCTTGGTACTCGCCGCGGTGGACGCTCACAACCTGCAGCCAGTGGCCGAAGGTGCGCGCCGACGGTGGCCCTGGCTGCCGCTGGTGGTGTGTGCCGACGCCGACCCAGTGGGCGAACGCAAGGCCCGCGCCGCTGCCCTGGCGGTGGGCGGCGAAGTGGCGATACCCGACGCGGGTGACTTCAACGATGCCGTGCAAGCGGCAAGGGGGGAAGGATGATGGATCAGGAGACGGAAGGCCGGGTGGTCGCCATCCGGCCGGAATCGCCGCACGAATCGCCGCCGCGCTACCCGGCCGAAACCGAGATTGAGCGCCCGGGGTTCGCGGTCCATGACGATTGGTTTTCGACCGGCGGGCGACAGCAGCCGCCCGGCTTGTACTGGCATGACTGGGGCCGCGGCGAAGACCCCGAGCCGGTCGATACATGGATCGCCGCGCCGGTTCGGGCGCTCGCGCTCACATCCGACGAAGACGGACGCAGCGCCGGGCTGCTGCTGCGCTTCCGCGACCACTTCGGGCAGTGGCGCGAGTGGTCGATGCCGCTGCACCTGCTCAAAGGTAGCGGCGATGAGCTGCGCGGCGAGCTGCTGGACATGGGGTTCCGGTTCAACGTCCGCCAGGCCAGGCGGTTTAGCGAGTGGCTGATGCAGCAGCACCCGCGCGAGCGATTGATCGCGGCCACCCGCACGGGCTGGCACCCGACGGGCGACGGCCGTTGTTTCGTCCTACCAAGCGGAACCATCGGCAGCGATGAGGTGCGCCACCAATCAGAGCACCCGGGCGTGGATGACTTCCGGCAGGCCGGGACGCTGGACGGATGGCGGGAAACGGTGGCCCAGCCGTGCCGAGGGAATCCGGTGCTGCTGCTTTCCGTATCCGCCGCCCTCGCCGGCCCGTTGCTCAAGGTCGCCGAACTACGGGACGCCGGGGGCAACGGGCTCCACCTGGTGGGCGACAGCTCACAGGGCAAGACGACGGCACTGCAGGCGGCCGCATCCGTATGGGGTGGCCCGGGATTCGTCCGAACCTGGCGGGCAACCGCCAACGGACTGGAGGCAGCCGCCGCCGCACTCAATGACACGGCGTTGATCCTCGACGAAATCAGCGAATGCGACTCGCGCGAAGTCGGCGCCATCGTCTACGCACTGGCCAACGGTAACGGCAAGCAGCGCGCCCGCCGGGAAGGCGGCAGTCGCCAGGCGGCCCGGTGGCGGGTAGTGGCCCTGAGCACTGGCGAACGCTCGCTATCAGCGCACATGGCCGAAGGCGGGGGCCGGATCAAGGCCGGGCAATCGGTACGACTGCTGGACGTGCCAGCCACGCGCCGGGAGCACGGCGCCTTCGACCAGTTGCACGGGCACGCCCACGGCGGGGCGCTCGCCGACGCGATCAAGCAGGCAGCGGAAGCGCACTACGGCCACGCTGGCACCGCATTCGTTCGCTACCTACTGGATTGCGACCACGATTTGCCCGGGCTGCTCAAGGACACCCGGGAGGTGGGCGGCTTCGATGCCAGCGAGGGGCTGGAGCGGCGAGCCGCTGGAGTTTTTGCCCTGGTGGGGCTGGCGGGCGAGCTCGCCAGCGAGGCAGGCATCACCGGATGGGCCGAAGGCGAGGCCCTGGACGCAGCAACGGCGGCGTTCGACTGGTGGCGAGCGGCCAAGGGCACCGGCCGAACCGAGCAGCAGCAAATCCTAGACGCGGTGGCCGACTTTCTCGCGCGCCACGGGGACGCAAGGTTCAGCCCCATCAACGGCGAGCCGCGCCCAGTGCAGAACCGGGCCGGCTACTGGCGAGATGACCCGGAAGGCCGGGTGTACTTGCTGCACTCGGCAGCCCTGCAGGAAGCCGCCGCCGGCTTCGACACGGTGCGGGCACTCGACGCCCTGGAGTCAGCCGGATGGCTTGCCGAGCGTGAGGGGCGCGCCCGAAGCGTGCGAGTACGCCCCCAGGGGCAGCCGCTTCGGCGCTTCTACGCGGTGCGGCCGGTGGAGGATGGCGATGGGAGTGCGTGACCTACTCCAGCGGCGGGCATCTGTGACACCGCGTGACATCTGTGACACCGGGCGTGTCACAGAAAAATCCCTTGTAAATCAACGCTGTGACACCTGTGACACCTGTGACACCACAAAAGACCACGGCGGGAATCGTGACGCCGCCAACGATGCCCCGGAGTGGAGCCCGGCCGACGTGGCCGAAGCCGCCGAGGAACGTGCCGCCATCGTGGCGGAATCGACGGGCGCCAGCGCGGAAGACGTGGCGCGGTCATCGAAGCGGTTTTACGCCCACGTCTTCGGCCCGGGGCAGGAAACCGGGTGCTGTCGGGCAGCGTTTGACCGCTACTGCGACGAAGGGGCACGGCTCAAGCGGGAATACGAGGCGGCGGTGGCGGCGTGCGATGCCTCGCTGCCCGAGCTGACGGCCGCGCGGGCGCGAGTGAATCAGGGGGAAGTATGACCAGCAACAAGCAGATCAGGCGCGAGCAGCAGCGCGAGCAGATCAAGGCCGCACGGCAGTGGCTGGCGGAGCGGTTTCCCGCGGTCTTCGACGAAGGGGGCATACCGCTGGCCATTGGCGCCCACCAGCAGGCGCACGATGCCGCGGCCGCCGACCCGGAGGCACCGCCACACTGGGCCATCCAGACGGCCTTCCGCCGGTGGGTAAACCATCCTCGCTATTGGGAGGGGCTGGCGGCGAAGCGGACCCGTCGGAACCTGGACGGCAGCGAAGCGGGAGAGGTCACAGACGAACAGGCCAAACGGGCTGTGAAGCAACTCAAAGAGCACCGCCGGCAGCAGGCGGCGAAACGAAAGCAGCAGGGAGGGCAGCAGCAGAGCAGCGAGAAAACGCACCAGGCGACCGAGAAGGTAGGACGGACCGGCCGCCCGGTGCTCACCCTTAAAGGCAAACGCCGGCAACGCCGGCAGGGGGATGGTACGCAATGACAGCACAGATCGCAGCCTGGGGCCGACTGGGGAAAGCGCCGCGGCCGATTGACACGAAAACGGGCAAGCCCATGACCGTGGCGAGCCTGGCGGTGGATGTTGGCGACGATGACGGGCCGGAGTGGCTGGGGCTGGTGGCGTTCGGCCGCCAAGCCGAGCAGCTGGCCCAGCATCAGCAGGGCGACTGTATCAGCGTGTCGGGGCGACTCCAGCGGCGAAGCTACACCGGCAGCGATGGCGAGCAGCGCCGCGAGCTGCAGGCCGTGGTGGATGCCCTGGTGAGCAGCCGAAGCGTCCGACCGGGCGGCCGAAAGAAACGCCAGCAGCAGGCAGCCGGTGGCGGCGACCTCGCCGAAGCCCGGGAACTCCACGGGCAACCACCGGCGCCTGACTACGGCGTTAACGAAACGAAAGCCGCCAACGGGCTCAAGTTTTCTGCAACGCGGCCGCCGTCAATTATGGGAGCAATATCGCAGATGCAAGGGAAGATGGGGGCAGTCATGGCAGGGTTTACTAACACACGCCGTCGGAACACCACAGAAGCAAGAAATCACGGAGTCTGTACGAAACGCACCATAACGATGACCCTAGTCGGCCTGCTTGCAGCAGCCATGTCATCTGCTGTCAGCGCGCAGGGCGGCGGTTGGTCCTTCGAGGGGCCAGATTTACCGGGACAGGATTTTTATGCGGGTGCTTTTATTTCGCAGTGGACTTTCGAGCCCGAAAGCGAACTTCTGGGGGCCGATGCGGGAACCAGCATGCAATCAGTGGGTGGCGGCGTTCTCTTAGGTGTAAGGCTATATAATCAAATGACACTGGAGACGCGGCTGACAACCGGCTTTTCGGATGATTCTGACAATAACCTGGACGCTGAACTTGAGCACTCTCTATCCGCGTTGGGGCGTTTCAATCTTGACCTAGGACTCCCTTGGCGTAACGAAATATATATTATGGGCGGCGTTACAAGTTACACGTTCGAGCTCTCTAGAACGGACAGCGACGAATCATTAACTCGCTCCGAATTGGCGCTAGCTGCTGGTGTCGGTGCAACCCACCGAGTAACTCAACGCGTGTGGATATTTGCAGAATATTTCAACCAAGCGGTTTTCAAGGAAGACGACCTCGATAGTATCGGTGCCGGAGGGATGATCCGCTTTTAATGCAGAGATGCGCGCCTCGCTCGGCATCACTGAAAGGCATGACTAAACACATGCTACGCCCTGCCTGATCATATTCCGCCGAGGAGTTATTCGTTGCTCCAAATCCGGTTGGCGCTGCAGGAACTGATCGGGAGCCTGAAGGCGAAAAACGAGGTCGGCGACTAGCGAGGCAGAGGGGGAGGCACGGGGTGGACTTACGTCGATACTTGATCTTCCGATGCCAGAGGCAACTGCCGATGATCGACGAAAGCGAGCCCGTGAGCTTGCCGAACCTGGAGCCGTTGGAGCTCCCCGACCCCGAACCGCTGGCGTTACCCGACCCGGAGCCGCTGGCGTTACCGGGTGACGGTTTACCGCCCTACAAAGGGGGAAGCGATGACCTTTACGCGCTAACCCGCCGGCCGATCCGCACGGGTGACGTTGTGGAGGTGGAGGGCCGCCCGGGCGAGTGGCGGGTGGTGTCCAGGGCGGCGGAAACGGCACTGCTAGAGCATTGCGACACGCGGCGGCGTGAGCGGGTGTCGGTGGCTCGAGGGGACGCAGCGGGGACGCACCCCCAACGCGCGAGGGTAGAGCGCGGGGACCCTGCGACGGTGCCGGGTGCAACCGCGGGGGCGCCGAGTCCCGGGGCTCGGGTAAATATCGCGCCGGGTGACACTTCAACAACAACAAGGCGCCGGGGTTTCTTTACCGGTACGCGCGCGGGAATTTTCTGCCATCGTTTCGCGCGCGCGGAATTTCCCGACACCGTTACGCGCGCGAGGGGTGCGGCACCTTGCCGCGGTTCCCCGAACACTACGCGCGCCCCTCGAGGTTTTCGGAGCACTACGCGCGGGGAATATTCTGACCCGGGAAAAAAGACCCCCAGGGGCGCCGAGCGCCTTTGAGGCAAACGCCCGGGGACCGACGGGGCACAGCGGCGCGTGTACGCCCGCGCATGGAACTTGTGGCCCGGGATTGGCCGGGCGATACCCACCCGATACGGCGGCGATGCGCCGCGACTACCCGCCGGCCCTGGCGGGCTACCGTAAGGCGCAACACCAACCCCGCAACCCAAGGCACCGCCGTGCAACTCACCACCGGGCAAGCCGCGGCCGCGTATGGCGTCCACCGTTCCACCGTGCACAGGGCGATCAAGGCCGGGCGGATAACCGCGACGCGCCGGGGCGATGGCACGCGCGTGGTCGACCTGGCGGAGCTCATCCGCCTATGGGGTGAGCCGGCGCACCCGCCCGGGGAGCAACGCCCGGGCAACGCTGGCGGCGATGACGTGCAACGGGAGACGGTGGAGGCGTTGCGGGCATTGCGCGATGAGGTGGCCGCGCTCCGGGGTGAGATAGCCGAACAAAGGCGATTGCCGCCACCCCCTACCCCCTCGGCATTTTAGCGCCTGGTGTGGCCCGCCACGCGCCAGCTGCACAGGGAGAAGGCCCGCGAGATACCCCCGCATTGTCTGGCGGATGGAAGCAAAAAGCCCGGCACAATAGCCGGGCTGCCCGAGCCGATGACGGCACGTTGATGGTTGATTACGCAGCGGCCCGCCAGGCGGCGACCGTTTCCGCGTGGAGTTGATCCGCCAGCGCGGCGGCCCGATGGTCGCCAAGGGCCAGCGCCATTCGCTTGGCCCCCAGCAACTCGCTGGTGATGCCGTGGTAGTCCGGTTGATCCTTGGCGAGCCTGGCGCGGGTGGCTTCGGCGATGCCCTGCAGGGTGATGTTGTCGGTTTTCATGGGGTGCGCCCTTTTGCCGCGGTTGGTTTTTGGCAACGGACGCGTGCGGGTACTGGTGCGGGTAGCGGCAACCCACGTTGCCGTTACTTTCCTTTTTTTTCAGTGGCTTACAGCTTTTGTGTGGTGGCTTGGCGGCCCACCAGCTTCGCTACCATTGGCAACCCTACGTATGCCAGGGTAGACACCAGGCCAGGGGCGAGCCCGCTTGACTCCCCGTTGGCGGGCTCCGAAGAGCCGGTGCTGCCACACCGGCTCTTCTCCCACTTCCTTGTGACCCCTGGGCAAACAACTCTTGGTAGTGCTCGAACCGCGGTAGGGGTTCGACCTGCTATCCCGCTCAAGTCGCCTAGATACACCTCCCCGTTTCACTTGCTGCAGCACACCCCCGATGCGCTGCAGCCGTCTTCGTTTCCCATCACCGCATGACTACGCGTTCCAGTCACTCCCCAAGCGTCTCTTACTAATTCCGCCGTTGCCCCCTCCTCTCCTGCCCGACTCCCCGCGGGTCCGGGCAAGACCATCTACCAAACCGTGCCGCAGCGCTCCGCCTCTAGCCGCTATCCGGCTTAGGAGGCGTTGATCAGTGGAGGTACGGCCTGCTGATCCATGCTGCCCGCCTCGGCGAGTCAACCTAGCAAAACCAGCAGCCAAAGAACCACGGCATTGACGATCGCCGTGAACACCGCTGCCGACCCCAGATCCTTGGCGCGCTCGGCCAGCGAATCCCAGTGCTCGCCGGCGCGGTCGACAGCGGCTTCGATACCGGAGTTAAGCAGTTCCGCCACCAGGATCAGCAGAAGACTGCCGACCAGGATCGCGCGCTCGGCACCGTCCGCCCCTAGCATCAGGGCCAGCAGGCCGAGGGGCGGAATCACGACCATCTCCTCCCGGAACGCAGGCTCCTGACGCCAGGCGGCCTGCAAACCCCGCCAGGAGTTACGCAGGGCGCGCGCCATGCGCGGCAACCCGTGACGGCGGGATCGGCTCTGCTCGTCGCGCGGCATCACTCAGGCACTCGTAGTTGGGAGAGCATCCCAGCATGATGCCGCAAAGAAACCGCCCGCGGCAAAGTGCCGCACTATGTGTCGGTTTTCGGGGCTTCGACTATATTCAATCCGCATGCCGTCATGTCCCGGCATTGCGCAATCCAACAACCATGGCAGGAAACGAACGTGAAAGGACTTCGGCTTTTAGGTGGTTCCACCCTCAGCCTTTTGATCGCTGCCTCTCCCTCCCTCGCGGGCGCCTCCTCCTTCTCGGGACCGTATCTGGCCCTTGGCGCGGGTGTGCTGACCTCGCAGACCTACGAGACCAAGCTGCGCGATACCAATGGTGATAGATACGACACCACCTATGGGCAGGAAGACTGGGCCTCGAAGTTCGATATTGTCTTCGGCTTCGGAGAGCGCATCGGTGACCTTTACCTGGCCACGGAGTTCAACTACACCGTCGGCAACCTGGATGGCGAAATCGGCTCTTGGCGAGACAACCAGGGGGAGCGCGGCGAGCTGAGCGTCGACGCCGGTGACGGTCTCGGCGTCTCAGTGCGGGTGGGGCGGATGTTCACGGATACCACCCTCGGCTACGCCAAGGTCACCTACCAGCAGCGCGAACTTGAGCTGACCAGTTCTGGACGCGAAAACAATAACAGCTGGCATGAATCGGACGAAGAGGACTTCGCCGGATTCGGCGTGGGGCTCGGTTTCGAGTATGTCCCACCGGACAGCCCGCTCGGCATCCGCGCCGAGGCCATGCGTATCGATTTCGGCGATGAGACCTTCTCCGATGACTTCAAGGTCGACCTGGTCGAGCACAGCTTCAATCTCTTCGCCTCCTACCATTTCTGACCGTTTGCCCCTCCACCAAAGCCCTGGATCCGGCAGCAAGCGGTTCACTTCGCTTGCTTCCGGGTCGCTACGTCCCAATCCGGCACGCTTGGATCAGACGCCTCCACTCATCCTGAACACGCACGGCTTCATCGGCCCGTCCAGCCATGAGCATCATCGGGTGGGATTGGCCCCACCACCCCGCCATCCGGCATCATGACCGGAGCCGGTGGCGGCGGTATGCGCACGCACCGGCACCGACCGAGCACTCACAGGTTCAGGGAGCGGATCGGACCCATGCACTGCATCCAGATGACCGCTGTTGGCGACCCGGACGTTCTGCAGCCCGCCCAGGTGCCGACCCCGGAGCCGGGCCCCGGGCAGGTGCGCGTGCGCCTGGCCGCCGCCGGCATCAACCCGGTCGACGCCAAGGTGCGGGCCAACGGCCTCTTCAACCCCGATGCACAACCACCGGCGATCCTCGGCTGCGACGGCGCCGGGACCATCGACGCGGTAGGCCCCGGCGTGGAACAGCTCGCCCCCGGTCAGCGGGTGCTGTTCATGAACGGCGGGATCGGCCTGGAGCCGGGCAATTACGCGGAGTACGCGGTACTCGACGCACGCTTCGTCACCCCCACCCCCGACGCCGTCGATGACGTCCACGCCGCAGCCATGCCGCTGGTCGCGCTCACCGCCTGGGAGGCCTTATTCGACCGGGTCGCTCTGCAGAAGGGCGAGCGCGTGCTGATCCACGCCGGCGCCGGCGGCGTAGGCCATGTGGCCATCCAACTCGCCCGGCAGGCGGGCGCCCGGGTCATCACCACCGTCAGCGATCCGGCCAAGGCGGAGATCGTCCGCGAACTGGGCGCCGAGGCGGTGATCCATTACCGGGATGACGACTTCGTCGACGCAGTGGAACACTGGACCGCCGGCGAGGGCGTGGACGTAGTGCTCGACACCGTAGGCGGCGAGGTCTGCACCCGGTCGCTCCACGCCCTCGCCACCTACGGCCGGCTCGTCACCATCCTCGCCCTGCCCGAGGACCTGGACCTGCACCATGCGCGCGTGCACAACCTCACGCTGGTCCAGGAGCTGATGCTCAGCCCCATGGTTCTGGGCCGGGACGATCTGCGCATCCACCAGACCGGGATCCTGGCCAAGTGCGCCCAGCGCATGGCGGCGGGGTCACTGCAGGTGCGTGTTCAGGAGACGTTCCCAATGGCCGAGGCAGCCGCGGCTCATCGGCGGCTCGAGGCCGGCGGCCTGACCGGCAAGCTGGTGCTGACGCTGCCCTGATGCTCCGCAGGAGGACCACCGTCCGATGAGGCACGACCAGCCAGCGCAGCGGCCCCTGACCGTCCTCGGCGTGGATTGCGCCGTCCAGTCCAAGCAAGTGGGGCTGGCCCTCGGGCACTGGGATGGCCGCGGGCTTCGAGTCGAGCGGGTTGCGCTGGGTTCCGCCTCGCGCAGTGCGGCTCAGATCGCACTGGAGTGGCTCGCCGACCACACCCACGCGCCGCTGCTCGCCCTCGATGCGCCCCTCGGGTGGCCGCAGCCACTCGGTCAGCAGCTGGCGCAGCACCGGGCTGGCGACGCGCTGGGCGCCGACGCCAGCGAACTCTTCAATCGGGTGACGGACCGCTTCGTCCACCGGCAAATCGGCAAGAAACCCCTGGATGTCGGTGCCGACCGCATCGCGCGGACCGCCCACGCCGCCCTGGCGTTCGTCGACAAACTCAGATGCGAGCGCGGCTGGACCCTGCCAATGCGCTGGAGCCCCGGCGAGCTGCAGCAAGGCGACGCCGCTGCCGGCGGCCTCATCGAGGTCTACCCCGCCGCCACCCTGCAGGCCCACGCTATACCCGCCAAAGGCTACAAGGGTCGTGATACCGAGGGCAAAACGGCCCGTGAACGCATCGCCTGCGCCATGGCTCAGATGCTGGGTGGGTCGTTCGAGATCCCGGAACTGGCCACCCGCTCCGACGGCCTGGATGCCGTGCTCTGCCTGCTCGCAGCTCGGGACTTCCTCCTCGGCGAGGCGATGCCCCCGGCCGAGATCGACGAATCCCTCAATCGGGAAGGGTGGATCTGGGTGCGCACGCCGCCCCCTGGGAACGACCGACGTACGTCTGCGCCGCCCACCACCCCTTGAAAGGTCGTGCCGAACGACCTATATCGCGGGGTGGGCGAGGAGCGATCGAACGAAAGTGACAGCCAAGGCAAGCAGGTTCGGGCAAACGGGTCGTCGGAACAAAAGGAGGTGAGACTATGGTGGCACGTCGCAACCTCTTCCCGGTGGCCAACTCGGATCTGCACAACCGCGCCGCGAACCGGGATCTGGCGGCACGCGACCGCTTCACGGCGCTGCAGTCTGAGATGATGCGTTTCTTCGACGACCTGCGCCGCGGGGTCGAGGATCCGCTCGCCCAGATCGGCCCGGACATGACAGCGCCGCGGATCGACGTCCAGGAAGACAGCAGCAACCTGTACGTCGTCGCGGAGCTGCCCGGCATGACGGAGAACGACGTCGAGCTGACGTACAACGATGGCGTCCTCCGCATTGCCGGCGAGAAGCGGGTCGAGCACACGGACTCGGGCGAGTCAGACCGGCAGGTCCACGTCACGGAGCGTTCCTACGGGCGTTTTGAGCGGCAGATCCCGCTGAGTCGCGCCATCAACGAGGAACAGATCAACGCCTCGTTCCGGGATGGCGTGCTGACGATCACACTGCCCAAGGCCGAGGAGGGTCAGCAGGGTCGCCGCATCGAGGTCCAGAGGGCCGCCTAGGGCCCGCGCCCTCCTCCTCGCCCGAGTCCCGCACCACGCACGGGCGCCTCCGCGGCGCCCGTTTCTTTTTCGCCCGGGGCCGTCGGTGCGCGCAGCCGAAAAGCCCCCGCGCGGCGCCCCTCCTCAGCCCATCAGGGCGGTGATCGCCTCCTCCAGACGGCGCACCGGGTGGAGTTCCATGCCCGCCACCCCGTGGCGGGGGGCATTCTTGGCCGGCACCACCGCCCGCGTGAAACCGTGCTTGGCCGCCTCGGCCAGGCGCTCCTCGCCACCGGGGACGGGGCGCACCTCGCCGGCCAGACCGAGTTCCCCGAAGACCACCGAGTCCCGCGGCAGGGGCCGATTGCGCAGGCTCGAGAGCACCGCCGCCAGCGCCGGCAGGTCGCCCGCCGTCTCCTGGACACGCACGCCGCCGACCACGTTCAGGAAGACATCCTCGCCGGCGGTGCTGATCCCGCCGTGGCGCTGGAGAACCGCCAGCAGCAGCGCCAGGCGGCTGCCGTCCAGGCCCACGGCCACGCGGCGCGGCTGACTCCCGGCGGAGTCGGCCACCAGCGCCTGAACCTCGAGCAGCAAGGGCCGACTCCCCTCCCGGGTCACCAGCACCGCGCTGCCCGGCACATCCTGATCGTGACGGGAGAGGAAGATGGAGGAGGGATTGCGCACCTGGCGCAGGCCGTCCTCGGCCATGGCAAAGACGCCGAGCTCGTTGGCGGCGCCGAAGCGGTTCTTCACCGCCCGCACCACGCGGTAGCGACTGCCCTGATCGCTCTCGAAGTAGAGCACGGTGTCTACCATGTGCTCGAGCACTCGCGGCCCGGCCAGGTGCCCCTCCTTGGTGACGTGGCCGACCAGGATCACCGCCATGCCGGTGGTCTTCGCCAGACGCACCAGCTGCGCCGCGCTCTCGCGGACCTGGGAGACCGACCCCGGCGCCGAGCCAAGCGCCGCAGTGTGGAAGGTCTGCACCGAGTCGAGCACCAGGGCCCGGGGGCGGATCCGCTCCGCTGCCGCGACGACCTCCTCGACCGCCGTCTCGGCCATGAGCTTCATGGCGTCATCCGCCACGCCCAGGCGCTGCCCCCGCAGCGCCACCTGCTGGAGCGACTCCTCACCGGTAGCGTAGAGCGCCGGGTGCTCGCGGGAGAGGGCCGCCAGCGTCTGCAGCAGCAGGGTCGATTTACCGATCCCCGGCTCGCCGCCGATGAGCACCACCGACCCGGGCACCAGACCGCCGCCGAGGACTCGGTCCAGCTCAGCCACGCCGGTGGCCAGCCGCGGCTCCGGCGCGGTCGATACCTCGGCCAGCGTGGTGATCTCCGTGCCCCGGCCCACCCGGCCACCGCCGGATCCGGCCGGCTGTGCGATCTCCTCGAGCGTATTCCAGGCGCCACACTCCGGGCACTGACCCGCCCATTGCGGTTGCTCCGCGCCACAGTCCGAGCAAAGAAAACGCCGGCGACTGCGGGCCATCAGGACGCCCCCGTATCCACCGGCTCGCGCCGGACGCGGGGCGGCATCCGACAGAAGAGCTCGTAGGCGATGGTGCCGCAGGCGTCGGCCACCTCCTCGGCGCGCACCACGCCGCCCCAGAGCACTGCAGGATCGCCCTCCGCCACCCCTTCAAGGCCGCGCAGGTCCACCGCCAGCAGGTCCATGGAGATCCGCCCCACCAGCTGCGTTCGCCGCCCGGCCACCTCCACCGGCGTGCCGCTCGGCGCATGGCGCGGATACCCGTCGCCATAGCCCACGGAGACCACCCCCACCGGCATCGTCTCGGGGCAGGACCAGGTGGCACCGTAGCCGACCGCATCGCCGGCCTGCAGATGCCGCACCGCCACCACCTGACCGCGAAACGCCATGGCCGGTTGCAGCGCGGGCTGATCCGCCCGGCCATCCACGAACGGCGACGCCCCGTAGAGCATAATGCCGGGGCGCACCCAGTCGTAGTGGCTTGCCGGCCAGCCCAGCACACCGGCCGAATTGGCCGCCGAGCGTGGCCCCGGAAGACCGTCGCAGGCGGCTTCAAAGGTAGCCAGCTGCCGCTCGGTGGCCGGGTTGCCCCGATCATCGGCACACGCCAAGTGGGTCAGGAAGCCGACGTCGGCCCGCACGCCCGGGGCCTCGGTCAGACGGCGCCAGACCGCCTGGACCTCCTCCGGCGGGAAGCCGAGCCGGTGCATACCGCTGTCGACCTTCACCCAAACCGTCACCGGCGAGGCCAGCCGAGCCTGCGCCAGCGCCTCCACCTGCCAATGGGTGTGAATGACCAACTCGAGATCCGCAGCCGCCGCGCGCTCCAGATCCTCGGCCCGGAACGGTCCCTGGAGGAGGACTATACGCTCGCGGAACCCGGCTTCGCGCAGCGCCTCGGCCTCCGTGGCGTCGGTGACGGCAAACGCCTCGGCGTGCCCGCTCAACGCCCGGGCCACATGCGTCAGGCCGTGGCCGTAACCATCGGACTTGATCACGGCCATGACCCGCCGGCCCGGAGCTGCTTCGCGCGCAACCCGGAGATTGGCCCTCAGTGCGCTCAGATCGACCGTGGCCCGCGCTGCCCGGCTCACCCCGGGATCCCCCCGCCGTAGACGTCCTCGATGTAGTTCTCGAACCGGGTGAACTCGCCCAGGAAGGTGAGCTTGACCGTACCGATCGGCCCCTGGCGCTGCTTGGCGATGATCAGCTCGGCCACGCCCTTGTCCGGGGTATCCTCGTTGTAGACCTCATCCCGGTAGATGAACGCAATCAGGTCCGCATCCTGCTCGATGGCGCCCGAGTTGTGACTGACGATACTGTCTGCCACCCAGGATGCCGGCCCGGGCACGGTCAAATCGTAGACATCCTCTTCGCCATCCGGCTCGACGGCGACCAGGGAATCCCAGAACAGATCGCTCTCCTGATGCCTTTGCGGCTCGGACGCAGTCCGGGCAATCGCGATGCGGTCATCGGCGCTTAGCTCATCAACCCGTTGCCAGCCCGAAGCCGTCAGTAAACGGTGCCGTCCTGTAGCCCGCAGCCCCCGTCCGCTCGCCAGCTGAACACGGTAGACCGGACGCCGACCAACACACCAAACCTTCTCCGCCCTCGCGCGCACCAACCGATGGCGCTCGTTGGCGGCAATGACCTCTGGCTCCTCTCCAACCAGTTCAGAGATGGGTGTGCGCCGCCCATCGGCGAGGAGCACCGGGGTATCACCGGTCACGCACTCCCTCAAATCCGACATGATCGGCCGCTTGTTCGGCCGCTGCTCCAGCGAGCGGTTGAGCTGCGACAGGGCGATGACCGGTGTGTTGAGTTCCTTGGCCAGCGCCTTCAGGCCCCGGGAGATCTCCGAAAGCTCGCCGGCGCGGTTCTCCCGGAACCCGGGGATCTGCATCAGCTGCAGGTAGTCGATGACGATCAGCCCGAGCTCATCGTGCTCCCGCTGCAGCCGCCGAGCGCGCGCGCGGATCTCTGTAGGCGTCAGCCCCGGGGAGTCGTCGATGAACAGCGGCGCCTCGGCGAGCAGGCTCATCGTCGAGGTCAGCCGCGGCCAGTCGTCGTCCTGCAGCTTGCCCGAGCGCACCCGCTGCAGGTGCACACGCCCGAGCGAGGCCAGCATGCGCATCGCCAGGGCATCCGCCGGCATCTCCATGGAGAACACCGCCACGGGCTTTTTCAACTGCATGGCCACGTGCTCGACCATGTTCATGGCCACGGTGGTCTTGCCCATGGACGGCCGCCCGGCGACGATCACCAGATCGCCATCCTGGAGCCCGGAGGTCAGGTGATCGAGGTCGTCGAAGCCGGTGGCCAGACCGGTGACGGCCTCTTGGGTGTTGTAGAGGGTATCGATCCGATCGATGACTTGCGGCATGAGCTGCCGCATCCCGACGAAGCCCTGCCGGTGGCGGCCGGTCTGCTCGGCGATCTGGAAGATGGTCTGCTCGGCGTAGTCGAGGAGATCCTCGCTGCTGCGCCCTTCCGGGCGGAAGGCCGCCTCGGCGACATCGGAGCCGGCGCGGATCAGCTGCCGCAGTACCGAGCGCTCGCGGACGATATCCGCATAGGCGCGGATGTTCGCCGCCGAGGGGGTCTCGCGGGCAATACCCCCGAGATAGCTGAGGCCACCAGCCTCTTCGAGCCGGCCCTGCTTGCGCAGCCACCCGGAGAGGGTGACCACGTCCATGGGGTGATTCCCCTCCGCGAGCTCGCCCATGGCCCGGTAGACCAGGCGATGCTCGCGGCGGTAGAAATCCTCCTCGTGGAGACGGTCGGCGACCTGATCCCAGGCGGCGTTGTCGAGCATCAGCCCGCCGAGCACCGCCTGTTCCGCCTCCAGGTCGTGCGGCGGAACCTTCAGGGCCTCGGAGTCCGAGGCGGATCCGTCACCCTGCACCGTCTCCTCCCCGGGTTACCCCCGGCTGGCGATCAGGACTCGTCGCCCTCGACCACAACCTTCACCGTGCCCTCAACGTCGGTGTAGAGCGACACCTGCACGTCGTACTCGCCGGCCACACGGATCGGCCCCTCGGGCATGCGCACCTCGCGCCGGGCCAGCTCGACACCGGCCTGCTCGGCGGCGTTGGCGATATCCGCCGGGCCCACCGAGCCGAACAGCTTGCCCTGCTCGCCGACCTTGGCCGCGATGGTCAGAGTCAGCTCCTGGAGCTGCTCCAGGCGGGCCTGGGCCGCCTGCTCGGCCTCCCGGGCGGCCTTCTCGAGCTCGGCGCGACGCTCCTCGAAGTAACGGATGTTCTCCTCCGTAGCCATCTTGGCCTTGCCGTACGGCAGGAGGTAGTTGCGGCCGTAGCCCGGACGCACCCGGACGCGATCACCCAGGTTCCCCAGGTTCGACACCTTTTCCAGAAGAATCAGTTCCATGCCTTGCACCTCGATCGTTCGTATTCGGTTGTGACGGCGCTACTGCGAGGACGTCCCGCCGCCGAGTCTTCGCCGCCACTGGAACAGCGCATCGCCGATCCCCACCAGCGCCAGCGGGCGGAACAGCAGTGGCGCCAGCACATACACCGGCACCAGCCACCCACCGCTGAGCCCCCGCGCCGCGACGATGGCGTGGCTGAACGCAATCGCCTGGACCACAAAAGCCGCGCCGGTGACCAGCGCCAGGTCGGTGATCAGACCCGGGCCGGCGAACAGCCCCCCGAGCCAGAGCACCAGGGCAACCAGCGCCGCCTCGCGCCCCAGATCAAGGGCGTGAAACTCCGCGCGCAGGCCGCCCGGATTGAACAGCAGCGCCTGCAGCCCCCGGCCGATGAGCAGCCCGGCGAGGACGACCAGCATCAGATTCACCGCCCAAAGACCGGTCATCACCGGCAGCAGCTCGTCCTGCAGCAGGACCCCGGCCTCGCCGCCGAGTTCCGCCTCACCGCCGGCGACGGCCAGGAAGGCCTCGACCACCGAGCGCCAGTAGGCCGCCGGGTCCGGCACCACCAGATGGAACCCGATCACGGCAACCGCGCCCAGGCCCATCCACAGCAACAGGGTAAGCGGCAGGGAGACGCTCCGGCGCAGCACCTCGGCAAGCAGGAGCACCGGCACCCACTGCTCGAGGATCAGTCGCAACGCGGGCTCGCCCGTTCCCAGCGCGGCGAACATCAGCGCAAACAGCGCAGCCCCCGCCATGGCGCCGACCACCACACCCTGGCGCAGCCCGTCGCGCAGGGTCACCAGCGCCAGGGCGCCGGCGGCCAGGACGGAGAGCAGCGGCAGCAGTGCCGCTGCCACCATGACCGTGGCCGCCTGGAACGGCCCGCGCAGAATGAAGGCGGCGAACGCCTTCACGGCCCCGGCTCAGTGACGGTCCGTGTACGGCAGCAGCGCCAGGAAACGGGCGCGCTTGATCGCCCGCGCCAGCTGGCGCTGGTAGCGCGCGCTGGTGCCGGTGATCCGGCTCGGCACGATCTTGCCGGTATCGGTGATGTAGTTTTTCAGCGTGTTGAGATCCTTGTAGTCGATCTCCTTCACGCCCTCCGCGGTGAACTTGCAGTACTTACGGCGCCGGAAGAAACGTCCCATGGTCTAGCTCCTCGTTGATCGTCGGTGTCGGCGGGCGCGTGGCGCGGTTTTACTCCGCGTCCTCGGACTCCTTGCGGTCCTCGCGCTTCTCGTTGCCCTTGGCCAGCGGCGACGGCTCGGTGACGGCCTCGTCGCGGCTCAGCACCAGGTTGCGGATGACCGCGTCGTTGAAGCGGAAGGCGGAGGTGAGCTCGTCGATCTCATCCTTGCCGCACTCGACGTTCATCAGCACGTAGTGGGCCTTGATCAGCTTGTTGATCGGATAGGCCAGCTGCCGACGACCCCAGTCCTCCAGGCGGTGCACGGTGCCGCCGCTGGACTCGACGATGCTGCGGTAGCGCTCGACCATGGCGGGAACCTGGTCGCTCTGGTCCGGGTGGACCATGAAGACAATCTCGTAGTGTCGCATCCATCACTCCTTACGGTTATTCGAGCCGCAGGCTCAAACAGCCTCCACCCCCACGGATGTGAGGCAAGGTTGCACCTCGGGTTAAGCGGGCAAGTTTACCCGAGATCGCCGCCCTGTGGAAAGCGCTGACGGACAGCCTCGAAAAGTAGGACGCCCGCGGCCACGGACACGTTGAGGCTTTCCATCGTACCGGGCATGGGGATCGCCACCAGTGCGTCACAACGCTCCCGGGTCAGCCGCCGCAGGCCCTCGCCCTCGCCGCCGAGGACCAGCGCCAGCGGGCCGCGCAGATCGATCTGATAGCAGCTGCGCTCCGCCTCACCAGCGGCCCCCACGGTGTAGACCCCAGCCGCGCACAGCTGCTGCAGGGTCCGCGCGAGGTTGGTTACCTGGAAGAAGGGGATGCGCTGAACCGCGCCGGCGGCGGTCTTGTGCACTGCCGGGCTCAGCGCCGCCGCCCGGTCCCGCGGCGCCACCACGCCGTGGGCGCCTGCCGCCGCGGCGCTGCGCATGCACGCGCCGAGATTGTGCGGATCCTGAACCCGATCGAGCACCAGTAGCAGCGGCTCGGGCTCGGTAGCCAACAGATCCGCCAGCTCCTCTTCGCCGCGGGCTGGGGTACCGCTGTAGCGCAGGATGACGCCCTGGTGGTTGCCCCCTTCAGCCATCTCATCGAGCGTCCGCCGATGCACGCGCTCGACGCTCACTCCCTGGCGGCCCAGCTTGTCGAGCAGGCGCTCGAGCCGGGCATCCCGTCGACCGCGCTCCACCCACACGGCTTCGACGCCGGCGGGATCGTAGGCGGCAGCCTCGCGCGCGGCGTGTTGGCCGTAGACCAGTTGAGCCCCGTCCTCGGCGGTGTCCGCAGCCGCGGACCCCTTGCCGCGGCTACGGCGTCGTCTGCCCTGTGCCATGACCGTCAGTTACTGCGATCGCTACCGCTGCGGCGCCGTCCGGAGCGCCGGCTCCGGCTGCTGCGGCGGCTCTTACCGCTGCCGCCCCCCTCCTCCTGCGATTCGTCGCCCGACTCGCCGCCCTTGGCGGCCGTTTTGCGCTTCCCGCCGCTCTCGGACTTGGCGGATTTCGACGACCCGCTGCCGGACGGGCCGGCGCCGGAAGCCGACTTGCGGCCGCGGTTCGTACCGCCCTTGCCGCGCTTGCCCGACTTACGGCTGCCATCCAGAGGCTCGCCGTCAGCGTCCACCGGATGAGCGACCATCTCCAGATCGATCTTGCGGTCGTCCTTCTCCACGCGAGCCACGCGCACCCGGACCCGGTCGCTGAGCCGGTACTCCTTGCCCGTCCGGTCACCGACCAGCCGGTGTCCCACCGAGTCGTAATGGAAAAAGTCGCTCTCAAGATTGGTGATGTGCACCAGGCCGTCGACGTAGACCCCCTCCAGCGAGATGAACAGCCCGAAGGAGGTGACCGCCGCGATCACCCCGATGAACTCGTCACCCAGGTGGTCCGAGAGATACTCACACTTGAGCGTCATCTCGGCATCCCGCGTCGCCTCATCCGCCCGGCGCTCGGCCATGGAGCAGTGCTCACCGAGGGTGACCAGATCGTTGTGGGTCACCGGGAAACTGCGCCCGCGGTGACCGTCGATCACATGGCCGATGCCCCGGTGGACCACCAGGTCGGGGTAGCGGCGGATCGGCGACGTGAAATGCGTATAGGCGTCCAGCGCCAGCCCGAAGTGACCGGCGTTGTCCGGCCGGTATTCGGCGGCCTGCATCGACCGCAGCAGGACGGTCTCGATGAGGTGGCGATCGGGGCGCTCGCGGGCCTGCTCCATCACCCGGCCGTAATCCTTGCCCGTGGGCTCTTCACCGCCACCGAGTTCGAGCCCGGCCTGGGCCAGGAACTCCTTGAGCTGCTCGAGCTTCTGCTCGCCGGGGCGCTCGTGGACCCGGTAGAGCGACGGCACCTTGTTCTTGGTCAAGAACTTGGCCGCGCAGACGTTGGCCGAGATCATGCACTCTTCAACAACCTTGTGGAAGTCGTTGCGCTCCGTCGGTTCGACGGAGACCACACGCCCCTCGTCATCGAAGTGCATCTGCGTCTCGGTGGTGTCGAAATCGATGGCACCCCGCTCCTCACGGGACTTGCGCAGCGTCTTGTAGAGGTTGTGCAGGTTGCCCAGGTGACGCACCACGTCTTCGCCGATGGCCGAGCGCGCCTTGCGGTCGCCGTCGACCACCGCCGCCGCGGCCTGGTCGTAGGTCAACCGCGCCGCCGACTGGATCACCGCACGATAAAAGCGCGAGCGCAGGACCTTGCCGTTGCCCTGCAGGAGCATGTCGCAGACCATGGCCAGTCGATCGACCTTCGGGTTCAGCGAGCACAGCCCGTTGGACAGGGCCTCGGGGAGCATCGGCACGACCGATCGCGGGAAATAGACCGAGCTGCCACGCAGTCGCGCCTCCTGATCCAGCGCGGAGCCGGGGCGCACGTAGTGGGACACGTCGGCGATGGCGACCACCAGCCGCCAGCCCTTGGCGGTGGGCTCACAATAGAGCGCGTCGTCAAAGTCCTTGGCATCGGCGCCGTCGATGGTCACCAGCGGCAGCCGACGCAGGTCGGTGCGCCCCTGCTTGTCGGCCTCGGGGACCTCCTCACCGAAGGCGGCGACCTCCTCTTCCACCTCGGCCGGCCAGTCCATCGGGATGCCGTGGATGCGCGCGGCCACTACATCCTCTTCACCGACGTGGATCGTCCGCCCGAGCACCTGAGTAATGCGGCCAATGGGCTGTCGACGCTCGTTGGGCTGGGCCAGGATCTCGGCCACCGCCAACTCGCCGTCCTCGGCCCCGCCGCGCCCGTCCGGCGTCAGCAAAACGTCCTGCTGCAGCCGCTTGTTCTCCGGCACCAGGAACCCCACCCCGTGCTCCTCGAAGAACCGGCCGGTGATCTGCCGATTGCCGCGCTCAAGGATCTCGACGAGCTCACCCTGCGGCGTACCGTGCTCGTCGCGGCCGGTGATGCGCACGATGGCCCGGTCGCCGTGGAGCAGGCAGCGCATCTGGCGCGGTGACAGGGCGATCCGATCGCCGGTACCATCCGGCAGCAGGAAACCGGAGCCGTCCGGTCGCCCCATGACGCGGCCGCGAACCAGCTCACTGTGATCCACGACCAAGTACCCGCGGCGGCGATTGCGCACCAGCTGCCCGTCACGCTCCATGGCGCGCAGCCGGCGGCGCAGCGCCTCATGCTGATCCGGGCTCTCCAGCCCCAAGGCCTCGGCGATCTCGCGCCGACCCAACGGGCGACGGTGGGCGGCCAGGAGCTCCAGCAGATACTCCCGGCTGGGGATCGGGTTCTCGTACTTGGCCTGCTCGCGCTCCTGATACGGGTCGCGCTTGGGGGGTCGCTTCTTGGTTTGCTTCGCCATTTTCTATTCCTTGGATCAATCCCGGGAGGATACGCCAGCGGGCCGGGCCTCCACAAAGGATTCCGACCGCCTGGCGATGGCCTGTTGACACCTGCCCGGGGGCGCCGTTACAGTCTTGCGCACTCGCTGACGAGGTCTTCAGCGGGCATGCCGAGGTGGCGAAATTGGTAGACGCGCTAGCTTCAGGTGCTAGTGGGGGAAACCCCGTGGAGGTTCGAGTCCTCTCCTCGGCACCAATTTCGCAGAGCTTCTGAGCCACACGGCTTGGAACGTCGAAAGCCCCCGGGAGGCATCCTCCCGGGGGCTTTTTTGTTGCCGGGTCAAAACCCAGTGTCGCCGCTGACCCCTCGCGGGGAATGGTCAGCGGCGCTGGATGCATCGGATCACTGGGGAGGCGTCGAAGCCAAGGCGCAGAGCCCGCGCCGGGCGGATCAGAACGGGCTCTGGCGGACGATGGTCTCGTTGCGATCCGGGCCGGTAGAGATCATCGCCACCGGGACACCGACCAGCTGCTCGATGCGCTCTAGGTAGGCGCGAGCGTTCTCGGGCAGATCCTCGTAGTGCTCGATGCCCGAGGTGGTCTCCGCCCAGCCGGGCATGTCCTCGTAGACGGGCTCGCACTCCGACAGGGTTTCCACCTCCGACGGCAGCGTCTCGCAGAGCGCCCCCTGGCACCGGTAGCCGACGCACAGCCGGAGCGTCTCCAGGCCGTCGAGGACATCGAGCTTGGTGATGCACAGCCCGCTGAGGCTGTTGATCTGCGCCGCCCGGCGCGTGGCCACGGCGTCGAACCAGCCGCAGCGGCGCTGCCGCCCGGTGGTGGCGCCAAACTCATGGCCCCGCTCGCCCAGGTGCATACCCATCTCGTCGTCGAAGTCGAGTTCCGTGGGGAACGGCCCCTGCCCCACCCGGGTGGTGTACGCCTTGGTGATCCCCAGGATGTAGTCGAGGGTGCGCGGGCCGACGCCGGTCCCCGCGGCGGCGGCACCAGCGCAGGTGTTCGACGAGGTCACGAAGGGGTACGTGCCGTGATCGACGTCCAGCAGCGTACCCTGCGCGCCCTCGAAGAGGATATTGCGTCCGGTGCGCATCTCCGCGGTCAGCAGGGCACCGACGTCGGTGGCCAGCGGCCGCAGCTGCTCGCCGTGGGCCAGCGCCTGATCGAGGACCTCCTGGAAGTCCATGGTCGGGGCGCCGAAATAGTGCTTGAGCACGAAGTTGTGGTAGTCGAGCAGCTCGCCGAGCTTCTGCGCCAGGCGCTCGCGGTGGAACAGATCCGACAACCGCACGCCGCGCCGGGCCACCTTGTCCTCGTAGGCGGGACCGATGCCGCGGCCGGTGGTGCCGATAGCCGCCTTGCCTTTCGCCTTCTCCCGGGCGTGATCCAGCGCCACGTGGCAGGGCAGGATCAGCGGGCAGGAGGGGCTGATGCGCAGCCGTTCCCGCGCCGGAACCCCACGGGCCTCGAGCTCGCGGATCTCTTCGAGCAGCGCCTCGGCGGAGAGCACCACGCCGTTGCCGATCACGCAGGTAGCATCATCGCGGAGGATGCCGGACGGGATCAGGTGCAGCACCGTCTGCTCGCCGTCGATGACCAGCGTATGGCCGGCGTTGTGCCCGCCCTGGAAGCGCGCCACGACCCCGGCGTTCTCGGTCAACCAGTCGACGATCTTGCCCTTGCCCTCGTCGCCCCACTGCGTGCCGACTACGACCACATTGGTGCCCATACTCACTCCGTATCCAGTTCCCAGGTGCCGTTGCGCTCGACCAGGCGTCGATCGCAACCGTGGTTGTCCTGCTCGTCGCCGGGCAGCTGCCAGACCACCCGCTCACCGGCGGCGCGCAACTCGGCCACGCGTGCATGCAACGCCGGATCATCGCCCCAGGGGGCGAGCACGCCACCCCCAGCCGGCCCCGCAACGCCGCCGCCGAGGTTGAGCAGCGCCTTGAGGTCGGCGCTGTAGCCGGTGGCCGGCCGCGGCCGCCCGAACGCCCGGCCGATGCCGTCGTAGCGCCCACCGCGCGCCAGCTCCTGCCCATAGCCCGGGGTGTAGGCGGCGAACACCAGCCCGGTGTGGTAGCGGTAGCCGCGCAGCTCGCCCAGATCCAGGTGCAGCGGCAACTCCGGCTCGCGCCGCGCCAGGCTGTCGGCCACCACACGCAGCTGCTCCAGCGCCTCGGCCACAGCCGGACCGGCCCAGCCGAGCACCGTCTGCGCCCGCTCTAGGACCTCCACGCCGCCGTGCAGCCCGACCAGCGCCGAAAGACGCTCGGCCTGCGCCGTCTCCACGCCGGCCTCGGCGAGCACGACGGCGATCTCGTCGCCGGCCTTGCGCTGCAGGGCATCAAGCAGGGCCTCCTCGGCGGCCGGGCCGAGGCCGAGGTCCTCAAGCAGGGCCTCGAAGATACCCACGTGCCCCACATCCAGATGCAGCTGCTCCACCCCGGCGGCGCGCAGCGTGGCGAGCATCAGCGAGATCACCTCCAGATCGCTCTCCACCCCGGCGTGGCCGTAGAGCTCTGCGCCAAGCTGCACGGCATTGCGGCTGCCGGCGGGCCCTTCGGCCCGCGCCTGCAGGGTGCTGCCGATGTAGCACAGCCGGGTGATGCCCTCGCGGCGCAGCTGATGGGCGTCGATCCGGGCCGCCTGCGGGGTGATGTCGGGGCGCACGCCCAGCGTCCGCCCGGAGAGTTGATCGGTGACCTTGAAGGTCTGCACGTCCAGATCCCGGCCGGTGCCGGTGAGCAGTGCCTCCAGGTACTCAATGAAAGGGGGCATGATCAGCTCATACCCCCAGGAATCGAAGAGATCCAACAGCCGACGGCGCAACGCCTCGGCCTGTGCGGCCTCCGGCGGCAACAGCTCGTCGACGCCGTCCGGCAGCATCCACCGTGCCTTGCGATCCATTAACCTCGCACCCAGTATAGCAGCAGAACGCCCACCCCCATGGACAGGAGGCCGACGGTCCGCAGGCTTCGATCATCCATCTCGGCGGCCTGCAGGAACACCCGGCGCAGGGCGCCGGGATTCGCTGCAGGGAGGATGCCCTCGATCACCAGCAGGAGGGCGATCGCGGTGAGCAGGTCACCCATCTCCACGGCGATCCCCCCTCTCGGTCAGTCCTGATCGGGGGACCCGAGCTCGCCGTTCATCCCCGGCAGCTGCTCGCCGCCGTCGAAGAAGCGGAAGAACTGCGAGTCCGGCGACAGGACGAACAGATCGTCCTCACCCTGGAAGGACTCGCGATAGGCCCTGAGGCTGCGCTGGAAGGCGAAGAAATCCGGCTCCTGGCTGTAGGCGCTGGCGTAGATCTCCGCCGCGGTGGCATCACCCTCACCACGCAGGGACTCACCGTCCCGGTAGGCCTCGGCGAGGAGCACCGTCCGCTGACGGTCGGCGTCGGCGCGGATGCGCTCGCCGGCCTCCTCACCGCGGGCGCGGATCTCGCGGGCGACCCGCTCACGATCCGCCACCATGCGGTCGAAGATCGAGTCGGTAACGTCCTCGGGCAGATCGATGCGCTTGAGGCGCACATCGAGCACCTCCAGCCCCAGGCTCTGCGCCGCCTCGGCGGTGGTCACGCGCAGGATGTCCATGATCTGCACGCGCTCGCCGGAGATGATGTCCTGCACCGTGCGCTTACCGAACTCGGCACGCAGGGCATCGCGGATGATCTCGCGCAGGCGTTGGTTGGCCCGCTCCGGCTCACCACGGACGGTGGTGTAGTAACGCTCGGCATCATCCACGCGCCACTTCACGAAGGAGTCGACGATCAGGTTCTTCTGCTCCACCGTCAGGAACCGTTCCGGCTCCTCGTCCAGGTTCTGCACCCGGGCGTCGAACTTGCGGACGTTGTTCACGAACGGGGTCTTGAAGTGGAGCCCCGGATCAAAGTCCGACTTGATGATCTCACCAAGCCGGAACTTGAGCGCGACCTCCTTCTCGGAGACGGTGAACACCGAGAAGTAGCCGAGGATCGCGGCCACCACCAGCAGGGGCAACACGACGTTCTTCAGGATTCGCATCAGCGCGTCCCCCTATCACGGAGCGCCTCTCGTGCTCGCTGCGTCGGCGAGATGGCGTCCCGTTCCTGCGGTACATCGATATTGGATTCGCCGGCAAACGCCGTCGTGCCACTCCGGCGATCCATGAGCTTGTCCAGCGGCAGGTACATCAGCGACTGGCTGGACTCGGAGTCGAGCATCACCTTGGGCACGCGCCCGAGGATCTCCTCCATGGTCTCGAGGTAGATCCGCTGACGCATCAGCGACGGTGCGTTGCGGTACTCGGCCACCAGCGCCTCGAAGCGGGCCGCGTCACCCTCGGCCTGGGCGATAACCTGCTCGCGGTAACCGTCTGCTTCCTCGAGAATGCGCGCCGCCTGGCCCTGGGCCCGCGGGATCAGCTCATTGGCGTAGGCCTGGGCCCGGTTGATGGTGCGCTGCTCGTCCTCCCGGGCGCGGATGGCGTCCTCGAAGGCCGGCTGCACCGGCTCGGGGGGCTGGATATCCTGGACCGCCACCTGCACCACTTGCAGCCCGGTGCGGTACTCGTCCATCACCTCTTGGAGCAACCGCCCGGTCTCCTGCGCCACCTCGGTGCGGCCTTCGGTGAGCACATACTGCAGTTCACGCTTGCCGATGATCTCGCGCACGGCACTCTCGGTGACCTGCTTGAGGGTCTGCTCCGGCAAGCGGAAGTTGAACAGGTAGAGGAAAGGATCATTGACCTCGTACTGCGCCGCGATCCGCACATCGACGATGTTCTCGTCGCGGGTGATCATCAGCGCCTCGGCCGGCACGGGACGGGCCCGATTCTGCATCGACTCGTAGCCGACCTCGGCGATGCGCCGCTGGTCGACATTGACCCGCTCGATCTGGCCGATGGGGCGCGGCCAGTGCCAGTGCGGCCCGGGCTCCGTCGTATCGGAGTGGCGACCGAAGGTCAGCTCCACCCCGCGCCAGCCCTGGTCGACGATATAGATGCCGGATAGCATCCAGACCACGAAGGCGCCGAGCGCCAGCAAGCCGATGCCGGTTGCGCCGGGCCCGCGGGAGGGCCCGCTGGGCATGCGCCCGCCGAACAGGCCCTGCAACTGCTCACGCAACTTGCGGAAGACCTCATCCAGATCGGGCGGCCCCCCACTGCCGCCGCCTTTGGGGCCGCTGCCCCAGGGGTCGCGGCTGCCGCCGCCGGGCTCATTCCACGCCATTCGGGACTCCGTATGTGACTAAGACGATCCGCCGTCAGGTCGGTCGAACGGTCAGATTCTAGGGAGCTGCCCCGCCAACCGCAACCGAAGTCAGGTAGGGACAACCTCTCCGCGCGGCAGCCCCTCACGGACATGGAGCCTTTCCAGCTCATGCACGGGGAGCTCCACCTCCAGAGCGAGCTGGCCGTCGTCGGCGCAGTGCTCCTCGATGACACAGCCGAGCCGGAACAGCTGGGCACGCAGGCGCCCCTGATCCGGCCGCAGATGGACACGGCGCCGGGTGCGCTCCGGGCCGAGCCGCTCGGCCACCGCCTCGAGCAGGGCTTCCACCCCCTCACCGGTGGCCGCCGAGATCCGTACGCCGGTCACCAGGCCTTCGTCGTCCTCGATCCGGCCCGGCGCCAGGGCGCAGGTATCCACCTTGTTGTAGACACGCAGCGTGGGCACCGCATCGGCACCGAGTTCCGCGAGGACCGCCTCCACCTGCTCGATCTGGTGCTCGCGCTCCTCGGCCCCGGCGTCGATGACGTGAAGAAGCAGATCCGCGTCGGTGACCTCCTCGAGGGTCGAGCGGAAGGCCGCCACCAGATCGTGGGGCAGCCGGCTGATAAAGCCCACCGTATCCGAAACCACCGCCGCCGAGCCACGGGCCAGCTCCACGCGGCGCCACGAGGGATCGAGTGTCGCGAACAGCCGATCCTCGGCCAGGCGCTGTGAGCCGGTAACGTGATTGAACAGGGTGGACTTGCCGGCGTTGGTATAGCCGACCAGCGAGACCACGGGCAGCTCGCGCTTGCGCCGGGCCTTGCGGCCCTGCTCACGGGTTCGGCGCACCTTGGCCAGGCGCCGTTCGATCTGCTGGATGCGCCCGCCGATGAGCCGGCGGTCCATCTCCAGCTGCTTCTCGCCCGGGCCACGCAGGCCGATCCCGCCTTTCTGCCGCTCCAGGTGGGACCAGCCGCGGACCAGGCGACTGGCGACGTGCTTGAGCTGCGCCAGCTCCACCTGGAGCCGGCCCTCGAAGGTTCGCGCCCGCTGCGCGAAGATATCCAGGATCAGCCCGGTGCGATCGAGCACACGGCAGCCCAGGTCGGTCTCCAGGTTGCGCTCCTGAGCCGCCGACAGCGGCTGGTCAACCAGCACCAGCCCGGCGTCCAGTTCGCGCACCCGCTCGGCCAGCTCGGCGACCTTGCCGCGGCCGATGAAGGTCCGCGGATCCGGGGTGTCGCGTCGGTGGCGAAAGCGGCCCACCACCTCGGCGCCGGCGGAGTCACCCAGCGCCTCGAACTCCTCCGCGGCGTCCAGGGCGTCCCCTGGAAGCCGGACGTGCAGCACCACGGCCCGTTCGCCCCCAGAAGGCCGCGCGAACAGATCCGCCGGACCGCTACCCTTGCGCTGATTAGTTATCGCTTGCCTCCTCGCCGACGACCGCCTCGGCGGATGCCTCTTCGCCCTGCTGCGGCAGGCGCACGCGCCGTGCCGGGACGATGGTCGAGATGGCGTGCTTGTACACCATCTGGTTGACGTTGTTGCGCAACAGCACCACGAACTGATCGAAGGACTCGATCTGCCCCTGCAGCTTGATCCCATTGACCAGGTAGATCGAGACCGGAACCTTTTCCTTGCGCAGGGTATTCAGAAAGGGTTCCTGCAATGACTGCCCCTTCGCCATGACGATTCGCCCCCAATGATTGTTGTTGTTATGACCCGCGAACCCCGCCGCAGGGGCGCCACTTGCTCATGGGAAAAGTGTATCACACGCCCCCGAGGGCCCCGGTGACATAGCTGTGAACCCGCGCCTCCAGCCCGTCGCCCGCCATGAACCGGACTCCGTCGTCCTGCCCGCGCAACCAGGTGATCTGCCGCTTGGCGTACTGACGCGTGGCGCGCAGCCCCTGGCGGATCATCGTGGGGTGGTCGCAGGCGCCTTCCAGGTAATGCCAGACTTGCCTGTATCCGACCGCACGAATCGCCGGGAGTTCCTCGCCCAGATCGCCGCGGCGGTGCAGCGCCACCACCTCGCCCACCAGCCCGGCAGCGAGCATGGCCCGGAAACGGGCCTCGATGCGCCGGTGCAGCCAGGCACGCTCCGGCGGCTCGAGGATGACCTTCAGCGGCGCCTCGTCCAGCCCCGGCAGCCCCGGCTCGCGCTGGACCTCGCTCAGCGGTCGGCCGGTGAGCCGGTAGACCTCCAGCGCCCGCTGGATGCGCTGGCTGTCGTTGGGGTGCAGCCGTGCGGCACTCTCCGGATCCAGGGCCCACAGCCGCCGATGCAGCGCCTGCACGCCGTGGGCCGCCTCCTCCGCCGCCAACTCGGCGCGGATCCGGGTATCCGCCGGCGGCATGGGTGAGAGCCCGTGCTGAAGCGCCTGGAAATAGAGACCGGTCCCACCGACAAGCACCGGCAGCCGCCCGCGGCCGCGGATGGCGGCGATGGCCGCCTGGGCGTCGCGGGCGAACTCCGCCGCCGAGTAGCGCTCGACCGGGTCGCGGATGTCGATCAGATGGTGCGGGCAGCGCGCGCGCACCGCGCGGGAGGGCTTGGCGGTCCCGATATCCAACCCTCGATAGATCTGCGCCGAATCGACACTGACGATCTCCCCGCCCAGCCGCTCGGCCAGGGAGAGGGCCAGCTCGCTCTTGCCGACGGCGGTAGGCCCCATGATGAAGACCACCGGCGCCGCCATCACCGCCCCCGCATGAACAGCCGCGCCAGCGCCTCGTCGTCGAGCACGGTGTAGGTGGGCCGGCCGTGGTTGCACTGTGCCGCCCGCGGGGTGCGCTCGATATCACGCAACAGGGCGTCCATCTCGGCCCGCTCCAGGCGGCGCCCGGCGCGCACCGAGCCGTGGCAGGCCATCTGCGCGAGTAGCGCGTGCACCCGGTCCTCCACGCCACCGCCCGCCCCTTCCGCCTCCAGCGCCGCCACCGCGTCGCGGACCAGCGCCGCCGCGTCGGCCTCGGCGAGCAGCGCCGGCACCCGGTGCACCCGCACCGACTCCGGGCCGGCCCGATCCACCTCCAGACCGGCCTGCGCCAGGGTGGCTGCGTGCAGCTCCACCCGCTCGGCTTCGGCGGGGGGCACCGGAACGCTCACCGGCACAAGCAGCGACTGGGTGGCGATCCCCGAGGCCGCCAGCTGCGCCTTCATCCGCTCGTAGACCACTCGCTCGTGGGCGGCGTGCATGTCCACCACCACCAAGCCCCGCTGGGACTCGGCAAGGATGTAGGCGTCACGGATCTGCCCCACGGCGTGGCCGAGCTCCGGCTCGGCCTCCTGCCGGGTGGCCGGATCCCCCGGGGTGGCTGGCTCTGCGGGGGCAGCCGGTGCCCCCGCGCTCCCCGGGGTACCGGCGGGCGCACCGGCGCCACCGCCATAGAGCTGCCGGGCCTCAGCCAGGGGCAGCCCCAGCTCCGCGGTGCCACCCTGCGATCCGTCGGCCCCGGCACGCGGCGCTACAGCCGACGCCGCCCCCGGGGCCGTGCCAACACCGGCGGACGGGGCCCTACCAGGCGAACCCGTCGCCGCGGGTGCCGCCGCGCCGGCCGGATCCACCGTCGCCAGGGCGTCGGCAATCCGCCGTGCCAGGAAGTCGTGCACCGTGCGCCCGTCACGGAAACGCACCTCGTGCTTCATCGGGTGGACGTTAACGTCGACCCGCGCCGGATCCATCTCCAGGAAAAGGACATAGGCGGGGTAGTGGTCCCGGTAAAGGCAGTCGCTGTAGGCCTGGCGAATCCCGTGGGCCGCCCCCCGGTCACGCACCAGCCGCCCGTTGACGAACAGATACTGCAGATCCCCCTGGCGCCGCGCCGCGGTGGGCAGTCCCAGCCAGCCGCTGAGTTGCAGCCCGGCGCCCTCCAGCTCCACCGCCAGGGCGTGATCGGCGAAGGCACGCCCCAGCAGCTCGGCAAGGCGCTCGTGGCGCTCCGTCTCACTGACCGCCGGGGCCACCGACCACAGCCGCCGCCCCTGGTGGGCGAGCGAGAAACCGACATCGAACCGGCTCAGCGCCAACCGGCGCAGCGCCTCCTGGACGTGGTAAAGCTCGGTTCGCTCGGTGCGCAGGAACTTGCGCCGCCCCGGGGTGTTGTAGAAGAGATCATCGACGGTGACGGTGGTCCCCGGCAGCTGGGCCACCGGCTCCGGCGCGCCCAGCGCCCCGCCGTCGCACCGCAGCTGATAACCGAGCTCGTCGTCGGCGGTGCGCGAGGCCAGGGTCAGCCGCGAAACGGCGGCGATACTCGGCAGCGCCTCGCCGCGGAACCCGAGGCTGGCGATCCGCTCCAGCTCCTCGAGGCCGGTGAGCTTGCTGGTCGCGTGCCGACGCAGGGCCAGCTCCAGCTCCCCGGGCGGGATGCCGCCGCCGTCGTCGGCGATGCGGATACGCTGCTTGCCGCCGCGCTCGATCTGCACCTCGATGCGCCCGGCGCCGGCGTCAAGGCTGTTCTCGACCAGCTCCTTGACCACCGACCCGGGGCGCTCGACCACCTCGCCCGCGGCGATCTGGTCGATCAGATTATCCGGCAGGGGGTGAATGCCGCGCGTACTCATGCGCGCATTCTAAGGGATCACCAGTGTGCTGCCAGCGCGGATCTGATCCCCGGAGAGGTCGTTGGCCTCGCGCAGGCGCTCGGTGCTGACCTCGTACCGCTGCGCAATCACCGACAGGTTCTCACCGCGCTGAACCTCGTGCTCGCGCTGGCCGTTCTGGCCTGCATCGGCCATGCGCAGCTCAGGGAGGATGTGGCGCTCGGCGTACTCGCGTACGCCGGCGACGATCCCCTCGGCCAGGTCACGCTGATAGCTGCGGGTGTTCAGCCGGCGCTCCTCCTCGGGGTTGGTCAGAAAGCCCAGCTCGATGAGCAGCGAGGGCATGTCCAGGGACTTGAGCACGGCAAAACCGGCCTGGTCGACGCGGTTGCGCAGCAGATCCGCGTGGCGGTCGAGCTGGGGCAGCAGGTACTCACCCATCTCCAGGCTCGCCTCAATCGTGTGCCCCCGGGAGAGGTCCACCAGCACCGAGGCCACGGTGTCGTCCTTGTCCTCCAGCGAGACCCCGCCGATGAAGTCGGCCGCATTCTCCCGCCGCGCCAGCACCCGCGCCTGCTCCGAGGTGGCCCCGTCCAAGGACAGCGCGTAGACCGAGGCGCCCTTAACGTTGGGATTCTCCGCCCCATCAGCGTGAATGGAGAGGAAGATGTCGGCGTTGCCCTCCCGGGCGACCCGGGTGCGGTCGCGCAGGTTCATGTAGTAGTCGCCCTCGCGGACCATCAGCGGCCGCAGGCCCTGGGCCTCCTTCATCAGGTCGTAGAGCTTGCGCGACACATCCAGCGCCACGTCCTTCTCGAAGGTCCCGTCGGGACCGATGGCGCCGGGGTCGACCCCGCCGTGGCCAGCGTCGATGGCGACGATCACCTCGCGTGTCTCGCGCTCCGAGGCAGAGCGCACCGCCTGCCGGCGCTCGCCCTGCTTGCTGCCCAGATCCACCACCAGGCGCTGGCCGCCGTCGTCGCCGCCGCCGATCACGAAGCTGCGCGCCTCCACCTCGCGGCTGACGTCGAGGACCACGCGCAGCCCCCCGCCTTCCTGCCGGCCGGTGCGGATTCCATCGAGCACCCCGCCCCGCGGCAGATCGGCGGCACCGAGCTCGACGCCTTCGAAGTCGATCACCACCCGGTGCGGATCCGGCAGGGTGAAAACCCGATGCTCAGGCACCTGATCCAGGTCGAAGACCACCCGGGTGCGGTCGTCCTCATCCGAAAGCCGCACATTGTCGATAGTCGCGGCCGGCGCCGCATGGGCCGCCAGCAGCCCGATCAGCAGCCCGATCCATGCCAGGCCATAGCCCCGCCTCAATGCTCCTCCTCGCACCTCGCGGTCGCCCGTTGCTGCCTCTCAAGGCTATGCCGGGCGCCGGCCGGCTTCAAGGGTTTTTTCCCGATAGACGAGAAGATAAGGAGCAAAACTCAAGCGCTACCTGAATCCAGCGCCGCCACCGCTCCGCGGCCTCGCGCCGTCTCGGCGCGGACCGTCGCACGCCGTGCGGCGCCGATGTACCCCAACGTCACCGACAGATCCGCGGGCGGCAGCACCCCGGCGCCGCGCCCCGGCCACTCGACCAGCGCCAGCGTCCCCGTCGCCTCGATCTCCTCGACGCCCAGGAAGTAAAGCTCCTCGGGGTCGGCCAGGCGGTAAAGATCCAGGTGTAGGACGGACCCGGCGGCCGTGGCGTAGGGCTCGAGCAGCGTGTACGTGGGGCTGCGCACCGGGCCGGCCACCCCGCGGGCGCGCAGCAACCCGCGGGCCAGGGTGGTCTTGCCCGCTCCCAGGTCGCCGTGCAGGTAGACCACCCCCTCGGGGAGCACCGCGGCCAGCGCCGCCCCCAGGGCTTCGGTGGCCGCGGCGTCGGCGAGATCACACTGCCACATGCTCACGCCGCCGCCTCCCCCTCGGCGAGAACCGCCGGCAACCAGCCGAGCAGGTCGCTGGCGAGCAGGCCGCGCTCACCGCCCAGAGCCGCAGCGGCCCGCTCCCCGGCCCGGCCGTGGACGTGGGCCGCCACCGCCGCCATACGGGCCCGATCGGCCCCCGGACACTGGGCCCACAGCCCGGCCACCACCCCGGTGAGCACATCCCCCATGCCGCCGCTGGCCATCCCCGGCGTCCCGGCGCTGGCCAGATAGCGCGCTCGACCGTCGTCGACCAGGGTCCCCGCCCCCTTGAGCAGGGCCACCGCCTGCCACCCCGAGGCCAGCTCGCGCACAGCGGCGAAGCGGTCAGCGGCGATCGCCGTGGTGTCCCAGTCGGCGCCGAGCAACCGCGCCGCTTCACCGGGGTGCGGCGTCAGCACAGCGTCGGCCAGCGGCCGCCCGTCGGCGGCGAGCAGGTTGAGCCCGTCCGCATCGACCACGCGGGGGCGGGCCACATCCCGGCAAGCCGCCCACATCGCACGCCCCCAGGCCCCCTGGCCCAGCCCCGGACCCAGGGCGACCACGCTGGCGCGGCTGAGTAGCGGCGCCAGCTCCTCGGCACGATCGATGCCGTGGGCCATGACCGCCGGACACGGACCCACCACCGCCGGCACGTGCTCCGGGCGCGTCGCCACGCTCACCAGCCCGGCGCCGCTGCGCCCCGCCGCCTCGGCGGCCAGGCGCACCGCACCGGCCATACCGCGATCCCCGCCGACCACCAGCACATGCCCCTGCTGCCCCTTGTGCGCATCCCGCGGCCGGGGCGGCAGCAACGCGCCGACATCCGCCGGTGTCGCCTGCCACGCATGGGGCAACTCCGCGCCGGCGGTCCACGTCGCCGTACCGAGATCGTCGAAGACCACCGCCCCGGTGCAGGCCGGGCCGCGACCGGTGAACAGCCCACTCTTGCGGGCGACGAAGGTCGCGGTAAGCTGCGCCCGGACCGCGACCCCCATCTCGGCCCCGGTGCGCCCGTGGATGCCGGAGGGGATATCCACCGACGCCACCGGCGCGGGGGTGGCATTGACGGCCGTCACCGCCTCGGCGAACGCCCCGCTCACCGGCCGATCCAGCCCGGTGCCGAGCAGCGCGTCGACGATCACGTCGACCCCGTCCAGGGCCTCGGGCTCGAACGGTCGACAGATCCCGCCCCCGTCGAGGTAACGCTGCGCGTGGCGGGCCGCATCCCCGCTCAGCCGCTCCGGCGGCACCAGGTAGAGGACCTCCACCGCCAGCCCGGCCCGGCCGGCCAGACGGGCCACCACGTATCCGTCACCACCGTTGTTGCCGCCGCCGCAGACCACGGCCAACCGCCCTGCCCCCGGCCAACGCTGGCGTATCTCCTGCCAGAGCCGCCGACCGGCACGGTCCATGAGCACCTCGCCGGCGATACCGGCACGGATGGCCGCCTGATCCAGGCGGGCCACTTGGTCGGGGGTGTAGAGCTCACGCATGGGGTTCTGCTCACCTCCAGGTCGAACGCGCACGGCGGGGGGGGTTCCCCCCGGCCCCGGAACGCTCCATTCTGAACGGTCTATGCCCGACGCTGAACCGACCGCACTCCAGTCCGCCGCCCTCGCCGGCTCCATCCGCACCTGGGCCGCCGAGTTGGGCTTCTCGGCCTGCGGCATCGCCGGCACCGAGCTGGCGCAGGACGAAGCGCGCCTGATCCGCTGGCTGCAGGCTGGTCACCAGGGCGAAATGGGCTTCATGGGCCGCCATGGGCGCAAGCGGGCGCGGCCCCGGCAGCTGGTCCCCGGGACCCGTTCGGTGGTCGTGGTGCGCATGGACTACACCCCGGATCGGGCGGCGGAGCCCCGCGCCGTGCTCGAGGCCCGCCAACGCGCCTTCATCACCCGCTACAGCCTGGGCCGCGACTACCACAAGCTGATGCGACGGCGGCTGCAGCGACTCGCCGAACGCATCCAGTCCACCATCGGCCCCTTCGGCTACCGCGCCTTCGTCGACAGCGCCCCGGTCCTCGAGCGCGCGCTGGCTCGCGAGGCCGGGCTGGGCTGGATCGGCAAGAACACCATGCTGCTCAATCGCCACGCCGGGTCGTACTTCTTCCTCGGCGAGCTATTCACGGACCTGCCGCTGCCCACGGACGATCCGGTCCGCGCGCATTGCGGCAGCTGCCGACGCTGCCTGCGCGCCTGCCCGACGAACGCCTTCACCGGCCCCTACCAGCTCGACGCGCGCCGCTGCATCTCTTATCTGACCATCGAGCATCCGGGCTCGATCCCCGAGCCCCTGCGCCCGGCCATGGGCAACCGCATCTTCGGCTGCGACGACTGTCAGCTGGTCTGCCCCTGGAATCGTTACGCCCACCCCACCGCCGAGGACGATTTCCAGCCCCGCCACGGTCTGGACGACGCGGATCTGGTGGCGCTGTTCAACTGGGACGAGGCCACCTTCCTCGAGCGCACGGCGGGCTCCGCCATCCGGCGGATCGGCCACGAGCGGTGGCTGCGCAACCTGGCGGTGGCACTGGGCAACGCCGCACCCACGCCCGAGGTGGTGGAGGCGCTCGGACAGCGGCTCAACCACCCCTCGGCCCTGGTACGGGAACACGTGCGGTGGGCCCTAGCGCGGCACGGAGCCACGCCGCGGGGGACGGACTAGGCGACCTGCAGCGGGATGCTGCCGCGCCGCTGGGTAATGCGGTTGTCCGCATCGAGATAAGCCAGACGGGGCTGGAACTCGCCCAGCTCCGACTCCGGGACACCGGCGTAGGCGCAGATGATCACCCGATCACCCTCGCTGCACTTGTGGGCCGCCGCCCCGTTCATGGAGATCATCCGCGAGCCCCGCTCACCGATGATGGCGTAGGTCACAAAGCGCTCGCCGTTCTCGATGTTGTAGACGTGGATCTGCTCGTACTCGTGGATGCCGACTGCTTCCAACAGGTCCAGATCAATGGCGCAGGAGCCCTCGTACTCGAGCTCGGTCTGCGTGACGCGGGCCTGATGCAGCTTGCCCTTGAGCATGTTCAGTTGCATGGCTCAAACCTCTATGCCGCGAAATCACATGCCGATCCGATTGATGAAGAACCGGTCATGTGCACCTGCACAATCGGCAGCTCAGCGATTATGCACGCCCTCGGTTACCGGTTCAATCGCGCCTCGACGTTGTCGATCAGCCGCGCCGTACCCAGGCGCGCCGCCCCCAGGCACACCAGCCGCGGCTCATCCCCGCGCGGCTCGGCCAGATCATCGCAGCGGCGGACCGCTACGTACTCGGCGGCGTCGAACCCCGCCGCCTCCAGCCGCCGGCAGGCCTCGGCTTCGAGCTGCTGCCAGTCCCGCCGCCCGGCCTCCAAGGCCGCCGCCAACTCGCGGAGCGTGACGTAGAGCGCCGGCGCCCGCCGACGCTGCTCCGCATCCAAGTAGCCGTTGCGTGAACTCAGCGCCAGACCGTCGCCCTCGCGGACGACGGGCACCTCGACGATCTCCACCGGCAGATCCAGATCGGCCACCACCCGGCGCACCACCTGCAGCTGCTGGTAATCCTTGCGCCCGAAGGCCGCCGCATCCGGCTCGACGATGTTGAGCAGCTTGATCACCACCACCGCCACCCCGGCGAAGTGGCCCGGCCGGGCCGCCCCGCACAGGGTCTGCGTCAATGCCGGCACGTCGACCCCGGTCCAGGGCGGCTCGACGCCGGGGTACATCTCCCGCGCGGTGGGCGCGAAGACGGCGTCCACGCCGCGCCCCTGCAGGGCGGCCAGATCGGCGTCCAGCGTGCGCGGGTAGGCGTCGTAGTCCTCCCCGGGGCCGAACTGCAGCGGATTGACGAAGATCGACACCACCAGCCGGTCCACGCACCCGGCCAGGCGGTCGACCAGCTCCAGGTGGCCGCGATGGAGGTTGCCCATGGTCGGCACCAGCCCGACGCGCTCGCCGCGCCCGCGCCAGGCGCGCGAGAGCTCGCGCATGGCGTTGCGTTCGGTAACCCGCCTCAAGCCTCGAACCCGTGCTCTGACCCCGGGAAGGTACCGGCGCGCACCGCCTCCACATAGGCCGCAAGCGCCGCCTGCACACTGCCCGTCTCGGCCCCGAAGGCCCGCGCGAAACGCGGCGGCTGTTCGGTGACCCCCAGCACGTCGTGGAGCACCAGGATCTGCCCATCGCAGCCGCCGCCGGCGCCGATACCCACCACCGGGATGCTCAGCTGCTCGCTGAGCTGCCGCGCCAGGGGGGTGGGCACGCACTCGAGGATGAGCAGATCGGCCCCGGCCGCCTCCAGCGCCCGGGCATCGGCCTCCATGCGCTCGGCGTCGGCCTGCTCGCGCCCCTGCACCCGGTAGCCGCCGAGCTTATGGACCTGCTGCGGCTTCAGCCCCAAGTGGCCGCAGACCGGGATCCCGTTCACGGCCAGGCGCTCGACCAGCGCTGCCTGCTCGGCACCGCCCTCGAGCTTGACCATTTGCGCCCCGCCCTCCTTCATCAGACGCCCGGCGTTGTGCAGCCCCTGCTCCACGTCGGTATGGCTCATGAAGGGCAGATCCGCCACCACCAGCGCCCGCTGGCAGGCCCGTGCCACGCAGCAGGTGTGGTAGACGATGTCGTCCACGGTTACCGGCAGGGTGGTCTCGTGACCCTGGACCACCATGCCGAGGGAGTCGCCGATGAGCAGCAGATCCACCCCGGCGCGCTCGCAGGCGGCCGCGAAGCCGTAGTCGTAGGCCGTCAGACAGACCAGGGGCCGGCCCTCGCGCTTCATCGCGCGCATGCGGGAGACCGTCACGGCCCCGCCGGAGGCGTGCTTGCGATCACCGCTGGACATGGGAGTCAACCTCGGCTTGAGAAAGGTGGGACAGAGTACAGCGCCACTGGCTCCCGATTGAAGTACCCATCGCCGTAACGCGTCCAGCCTTCAGGCCGGTTCCTGCAGCGACCGGTGCTCGAAGCCGGCCACGGCGCCAACCCGCTCCAGGGCATCGACGCCGAGCGCCGCGGCGGCGTCGGCCAGCGCCCCGGCGCCGGGCAGGCGAACCCCGGGGGCGATCTCAAGCAGCGGATGGACCACGAACGGCCGCCGGGCCAGCTCCGGATGCGGCACCTGCAGCCGCGGCTCCTCCACCTGCATCTGACCGTAGAGCAGCAGGTCCAGATCCAGGGTCCGCGGCCCCCAGCGCACCCCGTCGCGCCGCCGCTGCTGCGCGGCCTCAATGCCGAGCAGGGCGTCGAGCAGGGCCAGCGGGCCCAGCCGCGTCTCCAGCGCCGCCACGGCGTTGATGAAATCGGGCTGTGCCGGCACGCCCGGCGCCTGCAGCGCCGGGTTGCGGTAGAGGCTGGAGACGGCCTGGACCCGGCAGTCGGCGAGCAGATCCAGGCGCACCACCGCCCGCTCGACCTGCCGGCGCGGCTGCTCGAGGTTACTGCCCAGGCCGACGTAGGCCGTGATGGCCGTGCTCATTCCGCCGACTCCTCCGGGGTCGACGCCGCGGTGCCATTCCCGCCACCCTCGCCATTGCCCTTGCCACGGCCCCGGCCGCCGCGCCGGCGCCGCCCACCGCGGCTGCTCTTTTTCTTCTGCGAGGGCGGGCGCTCGGGCTGCTCCTGGAACTCGCGCCACCACTGCGCCAGCTCGGCGGGGGCGTCACCCGCCCCGGCGCGCAGCTCGAGGAAGTCGTAAGCGGCGCGGAAGCGCGGATGCCCGAGCAGCCGCTGTGCCCGCTTGCCACCGCGCCGCGCGAAACGCGGCTGCAGGGTCCAGATCTCGCGCATGGGGATGCTGAAACGCTTGGGCAGCGCGATGCGCGCCTGCTGCATGGCCTGCACCTCGGCGGCCGCCTGCTGCAGCGCCGGGATCGGCGCCTCGCCGGCCTCGACCAGATCGGCCTCGCGCCGACGGACCGCCGGCCAGAGCAGCGCCGCAAACAGGAAGGCCGGGGTCACCGGCTTGTCGGCGCCGATGCGCTCGTCGGTATTGCGCAGCGCCGCGGCGATGAACGGCACCCACTGCTCGTTGCCCTCATCCTCCAGCGCCTCGGCGGTCAGCGGCAGCAGCGAATCGAACAGCCCATAGTGGCGCAGCATCTCGAAGGCATCCAGCGCGTCGCCGGACATGAACAGCTTCAGCGCCTCGTCGAAGAGCCGCGCCGGAGGCATGTCGGCCACGCTGCCGGCCATCTCGTGCATCGGCGCCGCCGTCTCCGGATGGATGCGGAAGCCGAGCTTCAGGGCGAAACGCACGGCACGCAGCATGCGCACCGGGTCCTCCTGGTAGCGCTCGCGCGGATCGCCGATCAACCGGATGACCCCGGCCTCCAGATCGTCCATGCCGCCGGCGTGATCGACCACGGAGAAGTCGTCGATGTTGTAGTAGAGGGCGTTGACGGTGAAATCGCGGCGCAGGGCATCCTCGGCCAATGTGCCGTAGACGTTGTCACGGACAATGCGGCCGTTCTCGATCACCCGCTCGCCGTCGGCACCATCGCCATCGCCGTCGCCATCGCCGTCCTCCGGCGGATGCAGGGCGCGGAAAGTGGCCACCTCGATGATCTCGGCGCCGAAGTGGACGTGAGCCAGGCGGAAGCGCCGGCCGATGAGCCGGCAGTTGCGGAAGAGCCTGCGCACTTCCTCGGGCCGGGCGTCGGTGGCCACATCGAAGTCCTTGGGCTCGCGGCCGAGCGAGAGGTCGCGCACCCCGCCACCGACCATGTAGGCCTGGTAGCCGGCGTTGCGCAGACGATAAAGGACTTTCAGGGCGTTATCGCTGATGTCCGCGCGCGAGATGCTGTGCGCATCCCGGGGGATGATGGTTGGCTCGGCTTCGGCCAGCCGTTGAAGTTGGAGACCATTGTCGGACGTAATGGCTAACCACCCTTGTGTGAGTGACGAAGATCGTTATAATACCACCCTCGTTGCTGACGGTTGAGCCGTACAGGACGAGACAGCGCTCCCATCGTCTAGCGGTTAGGACGCCGCCCTCTCAAGGCGGAAACAGGGGTTCGAATCCCCTTGGGAGCGCCACCTTACTCCTCTCTTCTTGAGCCGCGCAGCGGCCTCCCGGGTCCGCGCGCCTGCTGCCGGGAATCCCGACGTGAGCAAGACCGCCCTTGACGCCCCCAGCCGAGTCCTACGCGGCGGCCGTGTCTTCTCCGCCTTCGGCCTGCGAATCGGGGCACTCCTCTACGACCTGCTGCTCGTCGTCTCGATCATCTTCCTCGGCAGTGCGGTCTTCCTGCCGGTTTCGGGGGGTGAGGCGCCGGCGCCGGGCACTTGGCTGTCGGTCGCCTATCAGGTCTATCTGCTGGCGCTGGTCTATCTCTTCTTCGTGCTCTTCTGGACCCGTGGCGGCCGGACGCTGGGAATGCTGGCGTGGCGGCTGCGGGTGGTTAACGCCGAGGGGGTGCCGCCGACGCTGGGTCAGGCGAGCGCGCGTTTTGTGGCCGCGGGGCTGTCCTGGGCGCTGCTGGGTCTGGGCTTCGTTTGGGCGCTGTTCGATGCGGAGCATCGGGCGTTGCACGATCGTCTGGCGGGGACTTGGCTGATTCGCGAGCCCCACGAGGGTTGATGCGGGTCGAGGGCTGACGGCGCCCGCGCGTGGTGCCCGCGCTTTGGGGCGGCCGGGGTTTGGGGCGCCGCTGTGCGCGCCGCTGCCCGGGTCGGCTGACGGCGCCCGCGCTTGGCGCCCGCCCGATCGGTGCCCGCGCCTTGGAGCGGCCGGGGTTCGGGGCGCCGCTGTGCGCGCCGCTTCGCGGTCCCCTGCGCGGCTCGCCCGAGCGGGTCGCTCGCTTAACTCGCTCCGCTGACGCTTCGCTCGGACAAAACCTCGCTAAAAGCGCCGACGCGCGGCGTCGGCGCTTTTCCCCGCTCGGGCTGCGCTGCTCGGCGCGCCCAGAAAGGCGCCCCGAACCCCGGCCGCCCCAAGGCGCTCTAGCCGTCGGCGACGCTTCCCCTATCGCCCCCGGTATGGGGTGTGGCCATCAAGGATCTCGATTGCCTCGGCAACCCGCTCGCGCTCTCGGGTGAGGAAGTCGGCCACTGCGTCGCGCAGCCCGGGGTGGGCGATCCAGTGGGCGGCGTAGGTCGGTACCGGGGCGTAACCCCGCTGGAGCTTATGCTCGCCCTGGACGCCCGCCTCGACCCGCGGCAGGCCGGTCGCGATGGCCCGCTCGATGGCCTGGTAGTAACAGAGTTCGAAGTGCAGGTACGGGACCCGCTCGCGGACGTCCAGCCGGCAGCCCCAGTTGCGCCCGTAGAGCGCGTCGGTGCCGAAAAGGTGCAGCGCACCGGCGATCCATGCCCCGTCCAGGCGCGCCATGACCCAGAGGGTGCGGTCACCGAGCCGTGCGGCCAGCTCGTCGAAGAAGCGGCGTGTCAGGTACCCCGGGCCAAGCTTTTGCCAGCAAGTTTGCTGATAGAGCCGGTCAAAGGCGTCCAGATGCTCGGCACCGACCTCGTCGCCGCTCAGCGCGTGGATCTCCACCCCGCTCGCCGCCAAGGCGCGGCGCTCGCGGCGGATCTCCTTGCGCCGACGTTGGCTGAGGTGGGCGAGGAAATCCTCGAAGTCCCGGTAGCCCGCGTTGTGCCAGTGGTACTGGTGGGCAGTCCGCTGGAGCCAGCCGAACTCGCCGAGAACCTCCCACTCCTCGCGCCGCGGGAAGGTGATATGCACCGAGGAGAGGCCGAGTTCGGCGCAGATCCGTGTCAGCTCACCGGCCAGGGCACGGCGGATGGCTTCCGGTTCCGCGGCATCGGGGTGAACGGCCAGACGCGGCCCGGTGACCGGGGTGAAGGGAACAGCAACCTGGAGCTTGGGATAGTAACGTCCGCCGGCGCGCTCGAAGGCGTCGGCCCACCCCCAATCGAAGATGAACTCGCCGAAGGAGTGGTCTTTGATGTAAGCCGGACAAACGCCTTGTGCGGTCCCGCCGGGGCCGCGGGCCAACAGATGGCAGGGCTGCCACCCGGTGGCGGTGGTGGCCGAACCGCTGCGCTCCAGGGCGGCCAAGTAGCCGTAGCTCGTGAACGGATCCTGTTCCCCGGCGCAGGCATCCCACTCAGCCGCCGGGACCTGCTCGATGCTCGCAAGGCGCTCGATGGCGATCACCCGTTGTTCCCTCATCCTCCCGATCGGCCCGGGGTCTGCCCGTCTGTCTGGGTGGTCAACGTAACTTTCGGCCATGATGGGCGTTCGAAGCCGCATGATCGGCGCACCCGCGCTGGGGGATTCCCGGCCTTCCGCATGCGGGGTGGCACGACAGCCGAAGCGCCTTGGGGCGGTCGGGGTTCGGGGCGCCTTTCTGGGTGCGCCGAGCAGCGCAGCCCGAGCGGGGAAAAGCGCCGACGCCGCGCGTCGGCGCTTTTAGCGAGGTTTTGTCCGAGCGAAGCATCAGCGGAGCGAGTTAAGCGAGCGACCCGCTCGGGCGAGCCGCGCAGGGGACCGCGAAGCGGCGCGCACAGCGGCGCCCCGAACCCCGGCCGCTCCAAGGCGCGGGCACCGATCGGGCGGGCGCCAAGCGCGGGCGCCGTCAGCCGACCCGCGCAGCGGCGCTCACAGCGGCGCCCCGGACCCCGGCCGCTCCAAGGCGGGGGCACCAAGCGCGCGGGCACCAAACGGCCACCCGCTAACGAACCCGCAGCGTTCCCCACAGCCCCAGCGCCGCAAAGGCCAACACCGGCAACAGCGCCGACAGCGACGGCGGCACCCCATAAACCACCCCCGCCTGCCCCAGCGCCCGATTGAGCAAGAAGAACGCCACCCCCACCAGCACACCAATGACAATCCGCTGCCCCGCCCCCGACGAACGTACCGCCGTGAATACCAGCGGAATGGTCACCAGCAACATCGCCAACGTCGCCAGCGGCGTCGCCACCTTCTCCCAAAGCGCCAACCGATACGGCCCGCTGTCGAGTTCATTGGCCTCCAGATAGCGGATGTACGTCCACAGCTCCGGCACCGGCAGCGTCGAGGGATCCGCCACCACCACGGCGAGCACCTCCGGGCTCAGCGCCCCCTCCCACGACCACTGCGCCAGCTCCCGGCGCTCCAGCTGATGCTCGCCGTAGACCGTCTTGACCACGTCCTCGAGCCGCCACTGTCCGTCGTGGTAGTGGGCGCCCTCGGCATCGATCCGCTCGGTCAGACGCCCCTCGACGAAGCGGAAGAGCGTCACCGACTCCAGGTGGGACGCCGAGCGCGGCCGCTCGGCGCGCAGGAAATCCCGCCCATCCCGGGCCCACAGCGCCCCGTCCGGTCCGGTGCGCAGCTCGTCGGCCTCGGACAGCCCGCGCACCGCCGCGGCCTGCCGCTCGGCCGGCGGCACCACCAACTCGCCCACCGCCGTCGCCAACAGGGCCAGGATCACCCCACCAACCAGCACCGCACCGGCGATCTGCACCACCGAGACCCCGGCGGCGCGCATGGCAGTCAGCTCCTGCCGGGCGGCCAGGGCACCCAGACCCATCAGGGCGCCGATGAGCGTTGCGAAGGGGAAGGCCTCGTAGGCCAGCGCCGGCGCCTCGAGCAGGGCCTTGAGCAGCGTGGTGGGGGTATCCAGGTCGTCGTCGGCGACCCCGTCGACCATGCTAAAGACAAAATCCAGAGCGAGGATGGCGGCCAGGGCAACCAAGGACGCCGCGATAACCGTCCGCGCCAGGTAACCGGTGAGGATGCGCATCAGCCACGCCCCCGGGCCGCCGACCGCAGCCAACCCGGCCCAGCGCCGAAGCGCCGGCGGGTCCAGAGCACCACGGCCACCCCAGCCAGGACGTGGACCCACCACAGCCCCAGGGGGGCCGGCACGATACCCGCCTCCAGCCACTCGCGTCCGCTGCTCAGCAGCTGGAAATAGGCGACGAAGACCAGCACCGCGCTGAGCAGCTTGCCGTAGCGGCCATCGCGGGGCTCAGCCTTAGCCAGCGGCACCGCCAGCAGGCTCAGCACCACCACCATCACCGGCATGGAAAGCCGCCACTCGATCTCGGCCCGGTCCTGCAACCCGCCGGCGGCCCACAGCTCACCCATCGGCGTGCCCTCGCGGTCGCGGCTCACCTCCCGCGGCGTGCGGGTGTCGATCAACAGCCCGTGGCGATCGAAAGCCGTCACCCGCCAGTCCAGCTGCCCCGGATGACCGTCGTAACGGTACCCGTCCTCAAAGACGAAGAAACGCTGCCCCGTCTCCGGGTCGATCAGCTGCCGGCCCCGGTCAGCGCGGATGACGGTCTCCAGCTCGCCATCGCGGGCGTGGGCGAAGACCTCGCGCAGCACGCCGTCGCCCTCGGTACGGCTGGCGTAGACCGTGCCGGCGTCACCGCCGCCGATGAACCGGCCGGCCTGCAACGCACCGAGATCCGCGGTGCGCGCCGCCTGTTCGGCGTAGACATCAGCGGTGTGCGAGGCCCACGGTGCCGCCACGGTGGACAGCCCCCCCACGGCCAGCGCGACCGGCACGGCGAGGAGCAACAGCCCGCGCATCTGTCGCCCGGGGCCAACCCCGCAGGCGGCGAGCACGGGCAGCTCGCTGTCGCGGTAGAGCCGGCCCAGCGCCAGGACGATGCCGAGGAACAGCGCCGCCGGGATCACCACACCCAGATAGCGCAGGATCTGCAGGCCCATGAGCACGGCCACCGCCTCGCCGGGCAGATCCCCACCGGCGGCATCGGCCAGGTAGTCGATGAGCTGGTTCGCCGACAGGACCGCGAAGAGAACGGCGAGCACGGCCAGCGCCGCCCAGGCCGCCTCGCGGACCAGATAGCGATCGATGATGGTCAGACCCAAGGGTGACGGCCCCATCCCGGCGTGCGCTGCAAAAAAGCTACACGATTCCGTAGACTGTGCGTCTGCGCAAGGCAACCGACGCAGCGCGGCCGAGCATAACCGAGCCAGCGCGCGGTGACGAGGGCACGGGAGGCTTCATGGAGCTCAGGACCAAAAGCGGCGATCCGGCACGGCAACGCACGGCGTGCGTGGTAGTGGGCGTCTACGAGCGCCGACGGATGAGCGAGGCAGCACGGGCGGTGGATACCGCCAGCGACGGCTACATCAGCCATCTGCTGCGCCGGGGGGATCTCGACGGCGAGGCCGGGCAAACCCTGCTGCTGCCCGACTGCCCCGGGGTGCGCACCGACCGCGTGCTGCTCGTCGGCTGCGGGCGCGAGCGCGACTTCAGCGAGCGCACCTACCGCAAAGCCGTCGCCGCCGCCGCCCGCGCCCTGGAACAGGCCGGCACCGGCGAGGCGACCCTGTTCCTGCCCGAGCTGCCGGTCCGCGGCCGCGACGTGGCCTGGCGCGTGGCCACCGCGGCCGAGCTGCTCGAGACCACGCTCTACCGCTTCGACGCCTACAAGAGCGACCCGCGCCCGCCGCGCCGCCCGCTGCGCCAAGCCACACTGGCCGTGCCGCGCCGCGCCGATCTGCGTCGCGCCCAGCCGGCCCTGACGCTGGGCCAGGCCGCCGGACGCGGCGCCAACTTCACCCGCGACCTGGGCAACACCCCGGCGAACATCTGCACCCCCGGCTATCTGGGCGAGCAGGCCGAGGCGCTGGCCGAGCGCTTTGACAGCGTCCACGCGGAAGTCCTTGGCCCGGCGCAGCTCGAAGAGCAGGGCCTGGCGGCCCTGATGGCCGTGGCCCGGGGCGCCGAGACGCCGCCCCGGCTGATCGTGATCCATTACCGCGGCGGCGCCGACGATCAGGCGCCGGTGGCGCTGGTCGGCAAGGGCATCACCTTCGACAGCGGCGGCATCTCCATCAAGCCGTCGACGAGCATGGACGAGATGAAGTACGACATGTCCGGCGCCGCCGCCGTCTTCGGCGCCGTCCACGCCGCCGCCGAAGCGCAGCTGCCGCTCAATCTGGTGGCCATCATCCCGGCCACCGAGAACATGCCCGACGGCCGCGCCACGCGCCCCGGGGACATCATCGACAGCCTGGACGGCCAGCGCATCGAGGTGCTCAACACCGATGCCGAGGGCCGGCTGGTGCTGGCCGACGGCCTGGCCTACGCCCGGCGTCTGGAGCCGAGCGAGGTGGTCGACGTGGCCACCCTCACCGGCGCGGCCATCGTCGGACTCGGCCACCATCGCCACGCGTTGATGGGCAACGCCCCGGGGCTGGTGCGCGACCTGCTGCAGGCCGGCGAGCGCGCCGCCGACCGCGGCTGGGAACTGCCCCTGGACGAGGAGTACGACGAGCAGCTGCGCTCGCCCTTCGCCGACGTGGCCAACATCGGCGGGCAGCCGGCGGGCACCATCACCGCCGGCTGCTTCCTGCAGCGCTTCGCCCGCGGACTGCGCTGGGCGCACCTGGACATTGCCGGCACGGCCTGGAAAAGCGGTGAGCACAAGGGCGCCACCGGCCGTCCGGTCCCGCTGCTCACTCACTTCCTCGCCGGCCGTGCCGGCTGGACCCTGTGAGCCGGGTCGACTTCTACATCCTCGGCGGTCCCGGTGCGGCGCTGCGCGAGCGCTTCGCCTGCCGGCTCGCCGAGAAGGCGTACGAAAACGGCTACGGCGTGCTGCTGCTCACCGAGGACGACGAACAGAGCGAGCGGCTCGACGCCCTGCTGTGGACCTTCCGCCAGGGCAGCTTCGTCCCCCACGCCACCCTCGCCGCCCGCGACGGCGAACCGGTGGCGGTGGGCCGCGACGAGCACGCCGCCGACGACGCCGTGCTGGTCAACCTCACCGAGCACACCCCGGCCACCTGGCGGGAGCGCCGGCGCGTGGCCGAGGTGGTCGACCAGCGCGAGGCGGTCCTGCGCGCCAGCCGCCAGCGCTACCGCCTCTACAAGGAGGCCGGCTGCGAGCCGCACACCCACCGCATCGAGGAGGGGCGCCGATGAACCCGTCCAACGACGAGCCGCAACCGCCGCTGCTCTATGACGTCGTCGTCCCCGGCGAGCAGGTGCGCGCCAACGACGGCCCGTGGCTGCGTCCCGAGGCCGACGGCGACGCCCCCGGGGAGCAGCCGCAGCCGCCCTTCGCGGAGGCGGCAGCAGCGCCCGCCGCCTCCGAGCCCTCAACGGCGCATGATGCCGCGCAAGCGCCGCCGGCCGGAGCGGCGCCCCCCCTAACCGCGGCGCAGCGCGCCGATATCGAGCGCCACGCCACCCGGGAGCTGGCCCGGCACCTGCGCAGTGAACTCGAGCGCCGCCTGCCCGACGCCCTGCGCGAGGCCGAGGCGCCCATCCGCAAGGCGGTGGACGATGCGCTGATCGACGCCGTGGCGGCCAGCCGCCGCCAGCAGCCGCCGGAGGAGCCGAGCGGCGGCTCCGGGGGCACCACCCCCGGAGCGGACGACTCCGAATATCCGAACACGAACCAACCCGCACCGAATCGCTGAGGATCGAGGCCCCGATGGAGAAGACGTACGACCCGAGCGCAATCGAGTCCCGACTCTACGAGCTCTGGGAGCAGGGCGGCCACTTCGCCCCCTCCGGCGAGGGCAGCCCGTACTGCATCATGATCCCGCCGCCGAACGTCACCGGCACCCTGCACATGGGGCACGCCTTCCAGGACACAGTGATGGACGCCCTGGTGCGCTACCACCGCATGGAGGGCCACAACACCCTCTGGCAGCCGGGCACCGACCACGCCGGGATCGCCACGCAGATGGTCGTCGAGCGCCAGCTCGAGGCCGAGGGGCTGAGCCGCCACGACCTGGGCCGCGAACCATTCCTGGAGCGCGTCTGGCAGTGGAAGGCGGAGTCCGGCGGCACCATCCAGAACCAGCTGCGCCGCATGGGCGCCTCCGTGGACTGGAGCCGCGAGCGGTTCACCATGGATGAGGGCCTCTCCGAGGCGGTCACCGAGGTCTTCGTCCGCCTCTACGAGGAGGACCTGCTTTACCGCGGCGAGCGCCTGGTCAACTGGGACCCGGTGCTGCACACCGCCGTCTCGGACCTGGAGGTGGTCTCCGCCGAGGAGCAGGGCCACATCTGGCACATGGTCTACCCCCTCGCCGACGGCAGCGACTCCGTGGTGGTGGCCACCACCCGCCCGGAGACCATGCTCGGCGACACCGCCGTGGCGGTGAATCCGGAGGACGAGCGCTACACCCACTTGATCGGCAAGAGCGTGCGCCTGCCCCTGGTCGGCCGCGAGATCCCGATCATCGGCGACGACTACGTCGACCCGAGCTTCGGCAGCGGCTGCCTGAAGATCACCCCGGCCCACGATTTCAACGACTTCGCCGTCGGCGAGCGCCACGGCCTGGCGCGGATCAACGTCCTGACCGAGGATGCGCGCATCAACGACAACGCCCCGGAGCGCTATCAGGGCCTGGATCGCTACGAGGCGCGCGAGCGGGTGGTCGAGGACCTGCGCGCCGAAGGCCTGCTCCAGCAGGTCGAGGACCACAAGCTGATGGTCCCCCGCGGCGATCGCAGCGGGGCGGTCATCGAGCCGTACCTGACCTGGCAGTGGTTCGTGCGCGCCGAGCCCCTCGCCCGCCCGGCCATCCAGGCCGTCGAAGACGGGCGCATCCGCTTCATCCCCGGCAACTGGGACAAGACCTACTACGAGTGGCTGCGCAACATCGAGGACTGGTGCATCTCGCGGCAGATCTGGTGGGGCCACCGCATCCCGGCCTGGTACGACGAGCAGGGCCGCGTGTACGTTGGCCGCTCCGAGGCCGAGGTCCGCGAGCGCCACGGCCTGGGCGACGCGGTGCTCACCCGCGACGAGGACGTCCTCGACACCTGGTTCTCCTCCGCCCTGTGGCCCTTCTCGACCCTGGGCTGGCCGCAGGAGACCGAGGCACTGCGCACCTTCTATCCGACCTCGGTGCTGGTCACCGGCTTCGACATCATCTTCTTCTGGGTGGCCCGGATGATCATGTTCGGGCTGCACTTCATGGGCGACGTCCCCTTCCGCGAGGTCTACATCCACGGCCTAGTCCGCGATCCGGAAGGGCAGAAGATGTCCAAGTCCAAGGGCAACGTCCTCGACCCGCTGGACATCGTCGACGGCATCGACCTGGAATCGCTGGTGGCCAAGCGCACCGCCGACATGATGCAGCCACAGCTGGCCGAGCGCATCGAGCAGATGACCCGCCGCCACTACCCGGAGGGCATCAAGCCCCACGGCACCGACGCGCTGCGCTTTACCTTCGCCTCGCTGGCGACCACCGGGCGCGATGTCGTCTTCGACCTCGGCCGCGTGGAGGGCTACCGCAACTTCTGCAACAAGCTCTGGAACGCCGCCCGCTACGTGCTGATGAACACCGAGGGCGCCGACTGCGGCAGCGGCGGGCCGGTGGAGCTGGGCGCGGCCGAGCGCTGGATCCGCTCGCGGCTCGATCGCACCGTCGCCGAGGTCCGTCAGGCCTTTGCCGACTACCGCCTGGACCAGGCCGCGCAGGCGATCTACGAGTTCACCTGGGACGAGTACTGCGACTGGTATCTGGAGCTCTCCAAGCCGGCCCTGCGCGAGGGCACCGAGGCCCAGGCCCGCGGCACCCGCCAGACGCTGATCCAGGTCCTCGAGGAGCTGCTGCGCCTGACCCATCCGCTGATGCCCTTCATCACCGAGGCGATCTGGCAGCGCGTCGCCCCGGTGGCCGGCATCACCGGTGAGACCATCATGCGCCAGCCCTACCCGACCCCGCTGGCCGAGCGGCGCGATGAGACCGCCGAGGCGGAGATCGACTGGGTGCAGCGGGTGATCCTCGGCGTGCGGCGGATCCGCGGCGAGATGGACATCTCACCGAGCCGGCCGGTGCCGGTGCTGCTGCGCCACGCCGGCGAGCGCGACCGCACCCGCCTGGCCGAGCACGAGGGATTCGTCACCACCCTGGCCCGGCTCGAGTCGATCCGCATCCTCGAGGCCGACGAGCAGCCGCCGGAGTCGGCCCTCGCCCTGGCCGGCGAGATGGAGGTCCTGGTGCCCATGGCCGGGCTGGTGGACAAGGACGCCGAACTCGCCCGCCTGGCCAAGGAGCGCGCCCGGCTCGAGGGGGAGATCGAGCGCGCCGAGAAGAAACTCGGCAACGAGAGCTTCGTCGCCAAGGCGCCGGCCGAGGTGGTGGACAAGGAGCGGGCGAAGCTCACCGAGGCGCAGCAGGCGCTGGAGAAGGTCGCCGAGCAGGAGCGGCGGGTGGAGGCGCTCTAGAACGGGGGCGTCACCACCCTGGCCATGATCAGCGCATCCTCACGGCCGGAGGGGACCGGATAGTAGTCCGGCCGCCGGCCCACCTCATGGAAGCCGTGGCGCTCGTAGAGGGCGATCGCCGCGGTGTTGGAGGGTCGCACCTCCAGGAAGAGGTTCTCGGCCTGCATCACCTCGGCGCGCTCGACGGCCACGCGCAGCAGATGAGCGGCGATGCCCTGGCGCCGCCACTCGGGGTCGACGCAGATATTGAGGATGCTCCCCTCGCCGCCGGCGCAGCTGACCACCAGGTAGCCGAGGAGCTCGCGCCCGTGCGCTTGGACGAAACAGCCGTAGCCGGCCGCCATGCAGTCGCGGAAGATGCGTCCGCTCCAGGGATAGGCCACCGAGCGCTGCTCGATGGCGAGCACAGTACGAAGATCCTCGTAGGTCATCGGCCGGGGTTTGCCGATTGAATCCGCCATGGCTGTTTCTTGCTTGTTATGGGCAGCCCCGGAAGCACTACTGCATCCGTACGATCGCGAAGATCGCCGCCAGGATCACGGCCGTCTGCCCGGCAAGTAGACCGACCAGCCAACGCAGGACGCTGGAGCGCAGCTGCTCGATCTCCTTTTGCAACCGCAGTTCCGTCTCGCGCAGGTGCGTCTGTGTCGCCAGGTCCTTGACCTCCGGATCCTTGACCTCCGGATAGCGCTCCTCCATACGCTCGAACGCCTCCGCAATCAGACGCGCGCGCGTTTTATCGTCAGGCGCGGAGGCCAGCTGCTCGTAGAGTTCGACAACGGAAGTCATGCCTTCGACGCTAGCACCAGCGAGATCCGACGGCAACGCGGTAGGCCCTGGGCATCGGCCGCCGCTCTATCCCACCTGCTTGGGCACCGAGTCGTTCTCCACCAGCGCGCGGATCCGCTTGAGATCCTGCCACACCTTGGCCTTCTCACCGGGGGAGCGCAGCAGGTAGGCCGGGTGGTAGGTCACCCAGACCGGGATCGACTGCTCGCCGTAATGGTGGAGCTGCCCGCGCAGCTTGGCCAGCGGTGCTTTCGTTTCCAGCAACTGCTGTGCTGCCACCCGCCCGAGGGCGACGATGGCCTTCGGCTCCAGGAGCTCGAGCTGCCGGCGCAGGTAGGGGGTGCAGGCGGCCACCTCGTCGGGCCGCGGATCGCGATTGCCCGGCGGCCGGCACTTGACGATGTTGCCGATGTAGACCCCGCCGCGGTCGCGGCCGCGATCGATGGCGGCGAGCATGGCATCAAGGAGCTGCCCGGCGCGGCCGACGAAGGGCTCACCCTGACGATCCTCCTCCGCACCGGGCCCCTCGCCGATGATCACCAGATCCGCCTGCCGATCACCAACCCCGAAGACTGTCTGCGTGCGCCCCTCGCAGAGCTTGCAGGCCTGACACCCGGCCACCCGCGCCGCCAGGGCGTCCCAGTCGAGGCCGTCGCAGTCGTTGCTCGGATCGGCCGGCGCCGCGGGGGCAACCGGCTCCGGTGCGGCGGCAGCCTGCCCGCCCGTCTTGTCCTCGGGGGTCGCGGTGGCGGAGGCATCGGACGTCGCCGGCACCGCACTCTCTGCGGCACCACGCTCCGGCGGATGGCCGTCGACCGCCGTCCGCGCCGGGCCGTCACCGGCGGCGCCGGCGGCAGTCGACGCCAACGGCGCCTCCGGCTCTAGCACGGCGGCGTCGCGGGGGATGTAGCAGTCCACCCCCAGCCGGCGCAGGTAGCTGAGCCGCCGGGTATCCACGCCCTAGACGTCCGCGGCCTGGGGGTGGCGCCGATCCGGCGAGGCGAGGAGCTTGTTCAGGGCGTTGATGTACGCCTTCGCCGAGGCGATGACGATGTCCACATCGGCGCCCTGGCCGTTGGCCACGCGGCCGCCGCGCTCCAGCCGCACGGTGACCTCACCCTGGGAGTCGGTGCCGGAGGTGATGTTGTTCACCGAGTAGAGCAGCAGCTCGGTGCCCGACTGCACCAGCGAGTCCACCGCCATGAACGCCGCATCCACCGCACCGCTGCCCGGGGCCACGGCCTGGCGCTCCTCGCCGTCGATCAGCAGCGAGACGGTGGCCTCCGGCTGCTCGCCGGTCTCGGAGCAGACGTGCAGCGAGAGCAGCCGGATGCGCTCGTTCTCCAGCGCCGCGCCGGCCTCGGTGACCAGCGCCTGCAGGTCCTCGTCGAAGATCTCGTGCTTCTTGTCGGCCAGCGTCTTGAAGCGCGCGAAGGCCTCGTTGAGCTGCTCCTCGGAGTCGAGGTGGATGTCCAGCTCCTCGAGCCGCGAGCGGAAGGCGTTGCGGCCGGAGTGCTTGCCCAGGACCATGCGGTTGGTGTGCCAGCCGACGTCCTCGGCGCGCATGATCTCGTAGGTCTCGCGGTGCTTGAGCACGCCGTCCTGGTGAATGCCGGACTCGTGGGCGAAGGCGTTGACGCCGACGATGGCCTTGTTCGGCTGCACGTGGAAGCCGGTGATGTTGGCCACCAGCTTCGACGTAGGCACGATCTCGCGCGCGTTGATCCGCGTCGAGCAGGAGAAGACGTCCTGGCGGGTCTTGACCGCCATGACCACCTCCTCGAGCGCGGCGTTGCCGGCGCGCTCGCCCAGACCATTGATGGTGCACTCCACCTGCCGCGCCCCGGCCTGGACCGCGGCCAGGGAATTGGCCACCGCCACGCCCAGGTCGTTGTGGCAGTGCACCGAGAAGACCGCCTTGTCCGAGTTGGGGATGCGCTCGCGCAGGGTGCGGATCAGCCCGCCGAACTGCTCCGGCAGGTTGTAGCCCACCGTATCCGGGATGTTGATCGTCCGCGCGCCGGCGTCGATGGCCGCCTCGATGATCCGGCAGAGGAAATCGTGCTCGGAGCGCCCGGCGTCCTCCGGCGAGAACTCCACGTCGTCGCACAGCTGCCGGGCCAGACTCACCGCGTGCACCGCCGCATCCACCACCTGATCCGGGGTCATGTGCAGCTTGTTCTGCATGTGGATCGGCGAGGTGGCGATGAAGGTGTGGATGCGCCCGGCCTCGGCCTGGGCCAGGGCCTCGCCGGCGGCGTGGATATCGGGATCCCGGGCCCGGGCCAAGGCGCAGACCCGGCTCTCCTTGATGGCCTCGGCCACGGCCCGGACGCTCTCGAAGTCGCCGCTGCTCGCCGCCGGGAAGCCGGCCTCGAGGACGTCGACGCGCATGCGCTCAAGCCCCTTGGCGATGCGCACCTTCTCCTCGCGGGTCATGGAGGCGCCGGGGCTCTGCTCCCCGTCGCGCAGCGTGGTATCGAAGATGTAGAGATGGTCGCTTGCACCCATGGCTGCTCAGCCCTGTGTCGTGGCGGCCTACGCCGCCGAATGGAATACGTTCACGGCGCCGCCGCGGGCGCCCGTGCAGAAACGGTCTTGGGGAAGGATTCGAGCCGGCCGTCAGGCCGGCAGTCGATCCCCGCCGCGCAGGCGGGCGTTGCTAAGCAGCCGCACGCCGCCGGCGCCGCTGCAGCGAAGCCAGCGGACGTGGGGCGCGGGATTGGCCGGGCAGGTATTCATGATGCCTTCGAATATATCGCCGCAGCGCCGCCCGGGCAAGCGTTCAGGCGCGCCGGTGGCGACGCCGGCGGCGCAGCCGCAGCACGGTCAGCACCGGGCCGGAGAACATGTAGATCAAAAAGCCCAGACAGATCGCCGTCGGCGGGTGCACCGCCACCAGCGCCATGGCCAGCACCAGCCCCACCACCGAGGTGAACCGCACCCGGTAGCGGAAGTCGAGCTCCTTGAAGCTCTCGTAACGGACGTTGCTGACCATCAGCACCGCCCCAAGCACCACCACCACCCCCACCGGGATGGCGGCCTCAAGCCCGGTCAGCCCGATACGGTCGCCGAACCAAACCAGACCGACCACCGCCCCGGCCGCCGCCGGACTGGGCAGCCCCTGGAAGTGGCGCTTGTCGTCCACCCCGCTCTGGGTGTTGAACCGCGCCAGGCGCAGCGCGGCCCCGGCGACGAAGAGGAAGGCCACCAGCCAGCCAACGTTATCCCAGGGCGTGCCGGCGCCGGTGTTGCCCAGCGCCCACAGGAAGGCCACCGCCGCCGGGGCGAGGCCGAAGCTGACCATATCGGCCAGGGAGTCGTACTGCACCCCGAAGTCGCTCTGCGTCCCGGTCAGCCGCGCCACCCGGCCGTCGAGGCCGTCGAAGACCATGGCCACCAGCACGGCCACCGCGGCGCGACCGAACTCGCCGTCGATGGCGGAGATCACCGCCATGAAGCCGAAGAACAGGCACCCCGTGGTGAACAGGTTCGGCAGCAGGAAGATGCCGCGGCGACGGACCCGCTTATTCATGCCGCGCCCCCGGCGCCGTATCCAGCGGGAGGCCGTCGGCGTTCCAGGCCATCACCCCGCCCTGCAGGTTGAAGACCGGCTCGAAGCCGTGCCGGGTGAGCAGGTGCGCCGCGCCGGCCGAGCGCATGCCGCTATGGCAGTAGACCACCACGGGACCACCATCCGGGCAGTGGCCGCGCAGCTCCTGCAGACGCCGACGCAGTTGATGCTTGGGGATGTGCACGGCGCCGGGGAGGACGCCGCCGCGGACCTCGGGACCGGTCCGCACATCGAGGAACAGCGTCTCGCCGTCGTTGACCCGGCGCACCGCCTCGGCCACCGGCAGCGGCCGATAGCGACGCGTCAGGCGACGCCAGAGCAGCCGCCCGCCGAGCACCGCCACGGCGGCGATCGCGACGAAACGGACAGGGTCCTGCTCGATCCAGTGAAGCAGCTCGGTCATGGGGCTCCCGGCGCCACCGGCGGGCGGGCCCGACGGGCCCGCCCCACGCGCGGACGCTGGCTCAGTCGCGGTCGACCAGCTTGTTGGCCGCGATCCACGGCATCATGCCGCGCAGACGCTCGCCCACCTCCTCGATGGGGTGCTCGGCGGCCAGCCGGCGGCGGGCGTGCAGGGTCGGCGCGCCGGCCTTGTTCTCCAGCACGTACTCCTTGGCGAAGTCGCCGTTCTGGATCTCCTCGAGGATCTCGCGCATCGCCTCGCGGGACTCCTCGTTGATGACCCGCGGGCCGCGGGTGAAGTCGCCGTACTCGGCGGTGTTGGAGACCGAGTAGCGCATGTTCGCCAGGCCGCCCTCGTAGAGCAGATCCACGATCAGCTTGGTCTCGTGCAGGCACTCGAAGTACGCCATCTCGGGGGCGTAGCCGGCCTCCACCAGCGTCTCGAAGCCGGCCTCGATCAGCGCGGCGATGCCGCCGCAGAGCACGGTCTGCTCACCGAAGAGGTCGGTCTCGGTCTCCTCGCGGAAGGAGGTCTCGATGATCCCGGAGCGGCCGCCGCCGTTGGCCACGGCGTAGGCCAGGGCGATCTCCTTGGCCTGGCCGCTGGCGTCCTGCTCGATGGCGATCAGCGACGGCACGCCGGCGCCGGCGACGTAGGTCGAGCGCACGGTGTGGCCGGGGCCCTTGGGGGCGATCATGATCACGTCGTGATTGGCCGCCGGCTGGATCTGGCCGTAGTGGACGTTGAAGCCGTGGGCGAAGGCGATCGCCGCGCCCTCCTTGAGGTTCGGCGCCACCTGCTGGTGGTAGATATCCGGCGCCGCCTCGTCGGGGACGAGCATCATCACCACGTCGGCCCCCTGGGTGGCCTCCTCCACCGAGGCGACCTCCAGGCCGGCCTCCTGGGCCTTCGCCGCCGAGCCCGAGCCCGGGCGCAGGCCCACGACCACGTTGACGCCGGACTCCTTGAGGTTGTTGGCGTGCGCATGGCCCTGGGAGCCGTAGCCGATGATCGCCACGCGGCGGCTGGTGATCAGCGAAAGATCGGCGTCCTGATCGTAATAGACCTTCATGTTTCCCCCTGAACGGATTCGCGAGTCCGCCCGCCGCCGGGCGGGCGGGGATGAGACGGGACGGCGCTAGACGCGCAGATGGCGCTCGCCGCGGCTGATGCCGATGACACCGGAGCGGACCACCTCCAGGATGTTGCTCGGGCCGATGGCCTCGATGAAGGCGTCGAGCTTGTCGCTCGTGCCGGTCATCTCGATGGTATAGATCTTCTCGGTGACGTCGAGGATGCGGCCGCGGAAGATGTCCGTCAGGCGCTTGAACTCCTCGCGCTGCTCGGCGACGCCGGCGGTGACCTTGATCAGCATCATCTCGCGCTCGATGTGCTTGCCCTCGGTCATGTCCACGACCTTGATCACATCGAGCAGCTTGTTCAGCTGCTTGATGATCTGCTCGATGATCTGGTCGTCGCCGATGGTGACCAGGGTCAGCCGCGAGATGCTCGGGTCATCGGTGGGGGCGACCGTCAGGCACTCGATGTTGTAGCCACGGGCCGTGAACATGCCCGAGATGCGCGACAGCGCACCGGACTCGTTCTCCACCAGCATCGAGATGATGTGCCGCATGTAGCTCTCCCCCGGACCGCAATGTGCGGAGTAAATGCGGGAAAATACTGGCCGGTGGGGCGGAGGTCAAGCGGAGCGGGGACCCTCCACCACTGACCAACGCACGGGCAGCCTCCACAACCCACAACCACCGGACACCCCGTTTCGACTGGGGCCAAGAGATCGAGGGGCCGCCCAGCCGCAGAGCGACCTGCGGATACCTTGCCCTTACTCCGGCGAAATCAACTGCTCAGCGGCGTCTTCGGACCAGTAGACGACGCGATCCAGCGGGGCCCGATCCGTCGGCACCTCCACCGGCTGCGCGGTATCTAGGGCCTCTCCATTGCGTTCGCGGACATCGGCCACAAGGGCCTCCATGCCGCCTTCCGGCTCGTCCGCGCCCATGCGCGCGAGGAGCGTCTCCAGCTGCTCGCGGAGTTCTTGTGCGCTGTCTACCCGAAGCTTCAGGGGTTCGCTAGCGCTCTTGGGACGGTGCGCCTGGACGAACGCCCCGCCACTGTGGACAACGAGATCGTACCCGCTGACAAGATCACCGCCGCCCTCCACCTCGACCTGCTGAGCCGTCGCCGCCTGCGGCACGCCGAGCCGCTCGGCCTGCGCTTCGGTGGCCCGGACCTGATAGACGCCGGGAGGGAGCTGATCCAGGAGGTAGAGCCCGTCGAAGGCGCTGGTATCCTGCTGCACCACCTCGCCGGTCTCCTGGTTGACCGCTTCGAGTTCGAAGCCGGAGACCTCGCTTCGACGGCCGTCGCCGTCCTCGCGATAGACGATACCGTCGATCTCGCCGGTCACATGCAGATCGACGTCCACATCCAGCACCCGCCCAGGGCGCGGGGTAAAGCTGTAGCCCCGCTGTGCCGGGCGCACGAACGGGTCTTCGATGGAGCTGATATCCACCTCCAGATTGACGCGCTCGTGGGGGCGGATCCGCGGGACCCAGGCCTCCCCGCTGTCATCGCTTTTGCCGCAATGGAAACCGGCGCACACCTCGACCCCCTCGGCGGGCTCACCATCCAGGCGGACATCGGCCACGGCCGCTCCGCGGTCGTAGCCGCGCCCGGCCGCCGGATCGAGGGTCCACCCCCCGTCCGGATGCGGCAGCCCCCCGATATCCAGACCGGCGAAGACCCGCCAACCTCCTTCGGTGTCAGCCTCGGCGCGGCTGGTCAGCCGCCAGTAGGAACCACCGCGCCGGGAGAGCCCGATCCGTACATCATGGGGATCGTCATTGAACGAGCCGGTCAGCTGCGTATCCATCCGCCAGTCCTGGGCGAGCTGACGCGAGTAGCCGACCTCGGCGGCCTCGACCTCGGCCCCCGGGGCGAGGCGGTAGTCGGCACCGAACTCGAGGCGCCCCGAATGCGCGTGCCCTCGGCGCAGCCGGATCTGGCCACTGGCTGTGCGGTCGCGGCCGTCGCCGTCCCGGGCGCTCAGCCGGTTGGTGATCCGCTGATCCCCCACGCGCATACTCTCGCGGGTGCGCAGCCGGTGCCGTTCGCGCCCGTCTTCATCCCGCTCGAACTGGTACCGCAGCCGTGAGCGCAGCCCACCGATCGAGCCGGAGGCCTCCAGCTCATGCCGCTGGGCAAGACCATCCGGCAACTCCGGGGTGTTGAGCCCGTTAACCTGGTCCGTCTTGTAGCTGAGATCCCAGGCACCGAGCGCACGGGTCGCGGCGAACCGCCAGGCCTGTTCGCCGGTGTCGTTCGCCGCTGCGCGCAGCCGCATCCACAGCCCGAAGGCGCTCAGGGAGAGATCCGCCGCGCCCACATCCTGCTCGGGGGCCACGTCTTGCCCCCCCGGCACGAACCGGTGCACATCGGCGCCAGCGGCCAAGCTGGGCGTAATCCCCACCTCGGCGCGGGCACTGGACCAACTCGCGCGATCTCGCTCCGTGGCGCGGTACAGGCTGCGCCCGGGGCTGCCGGCGTCCAGCGTATAGTGCACCGTCCCCGGCGGCAGCAGACCGGGACCGATCTCGATGGTCCTGCGTCGGGTTTCGCGCTCGCCGTGGGGGCCGTAGAGCTCGATCTCATAACGGTTGGTGCCGGGGAACGCATCGATCTGTGTAAATTCGAAGCGCCCGTCCTCATCGACCTCCTGAAAATCGATCAGATCCCCCTCACGATAGAGCTCCGCTGCCCAGCCTGCGGGGGCCTCCCCGTCGATCACATGGTCCGAAAACGTGGCTTGGGCGGCACCCTCCGGACGGTTGGTGACACTAACTCCGGCCCCGGTTCGCCGGCGGCGGACGAGATCGTGCCCAGTCAGGGTCGTGCGCCCGAGTTCGTAACGCTGCAGGTACGAGCGGTCGAACTCCCGCGCCAGGGTGCCATCGAACCGCCGCACCCCCTGGTCGTCCGTCATCTGGACCCGCCATTGCGACTCGTGCCAGAACAGATCCCCGGCCACTCCCAGGTCGCCGCGGCTACGGCCGCCGGCCTCATCCAGGGACTGGCTCATCGATAAGGACCAGGCCGGCCGGGAGACCGCCCGGGGCGGGTGCTCGCGCCGTGGCAGCCAGTCTTCGCCCCCTGCGCGCCCCGACTCGCCACTGAAGCTCTCCCAGCGCGCCTCTCGTTCCAGTCGCGTCAGGATGGGCAGTGATTCCCCGGCCGTTGCCTGGATCGCGCTCTGATGGGACTGGTATTCCAGCTCCAGGGGGATGATCGAGGTGAGCACGTCCTCGCGCAGATAGATATCGCTGTGCTCCTCGATGTATTCAGAGCTCGCAAGCTCGCGACGCTGATCGCCCAACCGCCACTCGCGGCGATCGAGGGAGAATTCGAACTCCCGCTCGGGATCAAGGACCCAGCCCTGCGCCTCACCGGCAAGCGGGTCGACCTCGATATCCAACTCCAGGTGGCGTGCGAGCTGATCCAGAGGATAGAAGATCCGGTCGTCCTTACGGATCAAATATTCGCTATCCGCAAGGACGTGGCCCTCCAACTCCAGCCGGACCACCATCTCCTCGCGGCCAACGTCCTCTTCAGACTCCAGGCTGTCGAGAGAGAGCGGGGAGGCCGATACCCCGTTGCACAGGACGACGACCGTCCAAAGCAGAGGGAACCACCGACCGCCGCGGGCCATAACGCCACCTCGGTGTCCCACTGCCCCGGCACGCCTCGGTTCACTCCACGGTCAGAGTGCGCTCGGCCTTGATATGGCCACCGGTCTCCCCGGGGATTTCATCCTCCTCCTCATCGAAGGCGCGGAAGACCACGCGCACCTCGTCGCCGGGCTCGACCGGCGGGTTGTCGCTGGTAAAGGTGAACTGCCGCTCGTCCAGGGCGCGGACAACCACGGCACGCGAGCGCTCGAACACCGGCTCCTGCCCATCGGCCCGGTAGACCTCCAGGGCTCCGTAGACACCGCGATCGCCCTCGCGGCCCACCGCGACCTGCAGCTCCCCATCGTCGCCATCGTCATCAGCGCGATAGCGCACGGTCTCGATCTTTGGCTCTGCATCGGGATCGCCCACGGTGATCGAGATCGGGATCGTCATGGCGAAGAGCGTCTCCACGCCGGCACGGACCGCCTCTTCCTCGTCATCCGCCTCCGGCGGCGCGAACGCCTCCTCATCCAGCCCGGAGGGCATGGTGCGCACGGCAAGCCGCGCCATGTACTCGCCCTCCTCGACCTCATCGGGGATCCTCGCCATCAGCCGGATGGTCTGGCGCTGATTAGGTTCCAGCACGCCCTGGCGCGGGTGGTAGCGAAGGAACTCCGCCCCGAAGTGTCCACGATCTTCTCCGGCATCCGGCTCCACCGGATCAAGCAGCTCGATGTCCCCGGCGGGCTCGATCTCCGTGTCGGTCAGCACGACACGGTACTCCTCCGCCTCATTGCTCTGGCTGTAGATGTCCACCTGCGCATCGCGCTGCGTCTCATCCAGGTAGATACGCTGCGGGGAGAGCTGGAACGACCCGAGGACGGGGCCGGCCGCCAACAGACCTGCGGCCAGCGAGCACGCCACCGCGGTCCGGGAGCATGAGGGGAGGAACGGCTTCTGCACGGGCATCGGTCCACCTCCTGCGGTTTGGCTTGATCCAAACAGCTGGCCCCGGTCAATGCCGGGGCCAGCTCTGCAGGACGACTCACGGCCGTCCGTGTCTTACCACATGTAATCGGCCGAGATCGTCACGTTGCCCTCGACAGTCTCGCCATCGACATCGTTCTCGGCCTGAAGCTCGATGCTGCCCTCGATGTCCGCCGAGCCGCCGTCCAGATCACCGTTACCGGTATCCAGATTGGTACCGAGCGTGGCGGCATCGGCGTTCTCGGTCAGCTCACCCTCGATATCGGCGGTGAACTCGGCATCGTCTTCACCCTCGACTGTGGCCAGCACACCATCGTGGGTGACCTGCTGCCCCGGGAAGACCGTGCCGAAGCTATGATCGTTTTCCACGTCCACCGAGATCGCCTCGGCCATGTCCGCATCAACGCTCATCTCATCCGAGTCACCGGACTGAGCCAGAACCTGGCCGCTGCCGATGGCCAGCACAGAGCCCGCGGTCAGCGCCAGCGCACCCTTGGTCCAGTCGAAATTCCGCATGACTTGCTACCTCCTATCGCTCTCTCGAGGGATACTCTCCGCGTCTCACGGAACCCCAGCCCCCGAGCCCAATTCTCCGGTTACCGACCCGGGATTGGCTGGTACTTGGGACGCTACCAAAGGGCCCTGACCGCGCCCGTCCAGCTGTTCCGACGAATCACCCGGCCAATCTGCCCAATTTTTCCGACATTTGCTGAGCCATGAATCCGTCCACGGATCTGGACAGCGGGCCCTTTCGTGGGCCACCGCCCTTTCTGTTAGTTAATTGTTTACCGCAAAGCAGGCCGCAACGCGGGCCCGGGAGGAGCGCAAGCGCGGGGCCACTTGGACAAGGAGTGCACCGATGAGCACGGAGCTCGAGGTCTTCATCCGCCGCTGTGCCAACGAGCAGGGCCTGTCCCTGGCCGAGGTCGCCCGGCGGGCCGGGATGAGCCGGCAGTCGCTCTACGATTTCTGGTCCCGCGACGGTTATCCGAACCTGGGCACGGTGGCGGAGGTGGCCGAGGTGCTCGGGGTGCACCCGCTGCGGCTGCTGGAGCTGCAGTTCCCTGACCACGGCGACGGCGAGGATCGCTGCCACACCCTGCGCTGGAACCTGGACCGGGCCGGTCTGGCCGCCGCGCTGCTTGAGCACGGCCCACAGCCCGTCGTCGGCCTGGACGCTGAGGGCCGGGTGGCGCTCTGCAATCCGGCCGCCAGCGAACTGCTCCAGCGCGCACCGCAGCGGGTCTTGGGCGAGCCGGCCGAGCGCATCCTCCCCGGCGAGGCGCTGGCGCGGATCCGCACCCAGTGCCCGCTGATGACCGGTGGCCCCGCCCCGCCCCACGCCACCCCGCGCGGCGGCGTCCGGCTGAGCACCCGTCGCGGCGAGGACGGCAGCCTGCTGCAGGCCCGGGCGCAGCTGATCGAGGCGCCGCTGCACGAGCGTCCGCTGGTCCTGCTGCTGTTCGACCCCCGGGAACCGGGCCCCGGGGCCACAGCCGAGGGGCCGCCACAGCCCATCGATCGGGAACCGCTTACCGGCCTCCCCGACCGGGACTCCACCGAGGCGCTGCTGCGCTGGACCATGCAGCGCGCTGAGGCCCGGGGCACCGAGCTGGCCGTACTGGTAGTCCAGCTCGACGGCTTCGAGCGCACCGAGGCCGGGCTGGGTGCGGAGATCGCCGATCGGGTGGTGCACGGCGTCGCCGAGCGTGTGGGCGGGCAGTTGCGCCACGCCGATCTGCTCGGCCACCTGGGACGCGGCCAGTTCGCCGCCATCCTGCCGGAGACCGGCTCGCGCAGCGGCGCCCTGCAGGTCGCGCAGCGCATCGGCCAGGCCCTCGAACAGCCGGTGGAGACCGGCACCTGCACCTGCCGGCTGCAGCCGCGCATCGGCATCGCCCTGTTCCCCGAGCACAGCCGCCACGCCGCCACACTGCTCGAGCAGGCGCGCTCGGCGGCCACGCACACCGCTGCGGACCACCAGCCCGGGCAGATCGTCGAGCCAGACTTGGGCGATCGCGTCGCCCGGCGCGTGTCCCTGGTCCGCGACCTGCAGCGGGCCCTGACGCGGCACAGCCTGTGCGTGCATTACCAACCGATCTTCGACCTGGCCAGCGGTGAGCTCACCGCCCTCGAAGCCCTGCTGCGCTGGCCCGAGGATCACGCCGCGCGCCCTTCGATCCAGGAGGTCATCGACGCCGCCGAGCAGGCCGGGTTGCTCGGCGATCTGGACCGCCGGGTGGTGGAGCAGGTACTGGCCGACCTCGCCGACTGGCACGCCCAGGGGCGCCGCGTCCCGCGGGTGAGCGTCAATACCGCCGGGCGCACCCTGGGCACCGGCGCGCTGGATCCGGCGGTGCTCAGCAAGCGTCTGGAGCGGCTGGGCCTGCCGGCGCACACCGTGGACATCGAGCTCTCCGAGCGCCAGCTGCTGGAGACCGGCGGCGCCGGCCATGAGGGCCTGGCCCACGCCCGCCGGCACGCCCTGGGGGTGACCATCGACGACTTCGGCACCGGCTACGCGTCGCTCGTCTCCCTGCGCGATCTCCCCGCCGGGCGGCTCAAGGTGGACCAGACGCTGATCCGGGAGCTGCCCACGGACCCGGACCAACAGGCGCTAGCGACCAGCATCGCCGGGCTCGCCCAGCGCTTCGGTATGGGGCTGGCCGCCGAAGGGGTGGAAACCGGCCAGGAGGCGGAGCTGCTGCAGCAAATGGGGTTCAACGAGGCGCAGGGCTACCACTTCGGCCACCCCGCGCCGGCGGAGGTGATCGCCGGGCGGCTGACCGCGGCGTCCTGACCCGCTGCTCCCTTCGCCCCCGCGCCCCTGCTGCGCTACCCTAGTCCGGTTCCGCGGCCCAGCCGTCGCCGAAGACCGGATCCAGACAGGGAGCGAATCGATGCGCGTCACCCGTTTTCCGCTATCCACCACCCGCGAGACCCCGGCCGACGCCGAGATCGTCAGCCACCAGCTGATGCTGCGCGCCGGCATGATCCGCCGCCTCTCCTCGGGGCTGTACACCTGGCTGCCCCTGGGGCTGCGCGTGCTGCAGAAGGTGGAGCGGATCGTGCGCGAGGAGATGAACCGCGCCGGGGCGCTGGAGGTGCTCATGCCCGCCGTGCAGCCGGCGGAGCTGTGGCAGGAGTCCGGGCGGTGGGAGAAGTACGGCCCGGAGCTGCTACGCATCAAGGACCGCCACGACCGCGACTGCTGCTTCGGCCCCACCCACGAGGAGGTGATCACCGACCTCTTCCGCCGGGAGATCCGCAGCTACCGCCAGCTGCCGGTGAACTACTACCAGATCCAGACCAAGTTCCGCGACGAGATCCGCCCGCGCTTCGGCGTCATGCGCGCCCGCGAGTTCCTGATGAAGGACGCCTACTCCTTCCACCTCGATGACGACGACCTGCGCGCCGAGTACCAGCGCATGCACGAGGCGTACTGCCGGATCTTCCAGCGCACCGGACTGGCCTTCCGGCCGGTGGAGGCCGACACCGGGGCGATCGGCGGCAGCGTCTCCCACGAGTTCATGGTCCTCGCCGACTCCGGCGAGGACGCCATCGCCGTGTGCGAGCCCAGCGGCTACGCCGCCAACGTCGAGCTGGCCCCGGCGCTGCCGCCGCAGGAGCCGCGCCCGGCGCCCGGCGCGAGCCTGGAGGAGGTGGCCACGCCGGAGCAGCGGACCATCGCCGAGGTGGCTGCCTATCTGGGGCTGCCCGAGTCGCGCAACCTCAAGACCCTGGTGGTCGAGGGCGCCGAGGGCGGACTGGTGGCGCTGCTGCTGCGCGGCGACCACGAGCTCAACGCGCTCAAGGCCGAGAAGCACCCGGCGGTCAAGGCGCCGCTGACCTTCGCCGAGGCCGAGCGCGTCGAGCGCCAGCTGGGCTGTCCGTTCGGATCGCTGGGGCCGGTGGGGCTGACGGGGATCCCCTTGATCGCCGACCACGCCGCCGCCGCGATGGCCGATTTTGCCTGCGGCGCCAACCGCGAGGGCTACCACCTGACCGGCGTCAACTGGGGCCGCGACCTGCCCGAGCCGGAGACCGCCGACCTGCGCGAGGTCGAAGCGGGCGACCCGAGCCCCGACGGCGAGGGCACCCTGACCCTGCGCCGCGGTATCGAGGTGGGGCACATCTTCCAGCTCGGCACCACCTACAGCGCGGCCATGGGCGCCAGCGTACTCGATGAGCAGGGCCAAGAGCGCACCGTGACCATGGGCTGCTACGGCATCGGCGTCTCGCGGGTGGTGGCCGCGGCCATCGAGCAGAACCACGACGATCAGGGCATCTGCTGGCCGGCGCCCATCGCCCCGTTCCAGGTCGCCCTGGTGGCCATCAAGGCCGAGGATCCGGCGGTGGCCGAGGCCGCCGAGGCGCTCTACGGTGAGCTGACCGCCAGCGGCATCGATGTCCTCTACGACGACCGCGACGCCCGCCCCGGGGTGAAGTTCGCCGACATGGAGCTGATCGGCATCCCCCACCGGGTGGTGGTCAGCCCCCGGGCGATCCAGGACAGCAGCGTGGAATACAAGGGTCGCCAAGACGACAACCCCACCAGCGTCCCCCGCACGGAGATCGTGACATGGCTGAAGAACCGTCTGACCTAGGCCCTCGCGGCCGCGTCCTCATCGCCGGCTGCGGCCGCATCGGCCAGGCCCTGGGCAGCCGCCTGGCCGCCGGCGGGGCCGAGGTCTTCGGCCTGCGCCGCCAGCCCGAGGGCCTGCCCGAGGGGATCACCCCGATCGCCGCCGACCTCGAGGACCCGGCGACCCTGGCCGAGGCGGTGCCCACCGGGCTCGACACCGTCTACTACATCGTCACCCCAGGGAGCTACGACGACGACGGCTACCGCCGCGCCTTCGTCGACGGCCTGCACAACCTCGCCGGCGTGCTGCGTCGCCACCCGGCCGCGCCGCGGCGGCTGGTCTTCGTCTCCAGCACCGCCGTCTACGGCCAGCAGGCCGACGAGTGGATCGACGAGGACAGCCCCACCGAGCCCGGGCGCTTCTCCGGGCAGCGCCTGCTCGAGGCCGAGGCCATCGCCCTCGCCGGCCCGTGGGCCGGGGTGGCCGCCCGCTACGGCGGCATCTACGGCAGCGGCCGCGACTTCCTCATCCGCAAGGTCGAGGCCGGCGAGCCGTGCCAGGAGGGGCAGTACACCAACCGCATCCACAGCGAGGACGTGGTCGGCAGCCTCGCCCACCTCGGCCGCGACGAGGTCCCCGGCGGGGTCTACCTCGGGGTGGATGACGCCCCCTCGACCCAGTGCGAGGTGATGGACGGCATCGCCGAGCTGCTCGGCGTACCGCAACCCCCGCGCGGCGAACCGGGCAGCGGCGGCATGCGCGGCGTGGGGAGCAAGCGCGGCTCGAACCGCAAGCTCAAGGCCAGCGGCTACCGCTTCCGCTACCCGACGTTCCGGGAGGGGTATGCCGCACTGATCGGCGGCGGGGCGTAGCGCGCCGGCGTACGCGGCCGGTGTGCGGCAGCCACAGCCGCCAATGGCCCGTCAGCGGACGGTGAAATCCGCCGGGGCCGGGTCGTCGGCCGGCTCGCAGTGGACCGCGGTGACGCTGGCCGCCGGCGGCCCCTGATGCAGCCACTCGCGCAGCTGCGCGACCGCCTCCGGCGGCCCGCAGGCGAGCACCTCCACGCGTCCGTCGCGCAGGTTGCGGGCGTAGCCGGTCACGCCCAGGCGCACCGCCTGCTCCTGGGTGGCGGCCCGGAAGCAGACCCCCTGCACCCGGCCGCTGATGGTACAGCGTGTCTTCTCGTCGGTCGTCGTCATGCTACCTCCGCACGCGCCGCCGGGTGCCCTGCGTCGGCCGCCTCCTCGGCGGTGGGCTCAAGCAGGGCGCTCAGCGGCAGATCAAAGCTCTGCTCCCAACGTTCCTCCACCCGGCGCAGCCGCTCGGCCAGCCGGCGATCCCACGCCACGCCCGACTCCAAGCCCGCCGCCGGGGGCAGCGGGTAGGCGAGCATGCGGTGGAGCTCGGCCAGCCTGAAGGTCGAAGGATCCCGCGCCAGGAGCCAGGCGCCGTCGGCGCTGCGCTCGATGACGTGGTGCCGGCGCAGCGCCTCGAGGGCCTCGGCCAGGCCGGGCTCGCCGGCCTCCGGCTCCTGCTCGAGCAGCTCGGCGAAGGTGACCCCCTCGCCCCGGCGCTGCGCCTGATAGAGGTGCCCCAGGATATGCACCGCCAGCACCAGTGCCCACCGGTCGCGGGCCAGGTGGCCGCCGGTGCGCCAGCGGTAGCCACGCAGCGCCTGGGTGACCTCCGCACCGATGAGGATCACCAGCCAGGAGATGTACAGCCAGACCAGGAAGATGGGCAGCGCCGCCAAGGCCCCGTAGATGACCTCGTAGGTCGGCGCGCGGGCGATGAACGCCGCGAAGCCGCCCTTGGCCAACTCGAACAGCCCCGAGGCCACTACGCCCCCGATCACGGCGTGGTGCACCGGCACGCTGCGGTGCGGCACCAGGCTGTAGAGCAGCGTAAAGACAACGGCCTGCACCACGAAGGGCGCCAGGTTGAGCAGCTGGGCGATGAGATCCGACGGTGGCTCCAGCGGGCCGAGGCTCACCGTGCCCATGTACGAGGTGGAGGCCACGCTCACGCCCAGGAGCAGCGGGCCCATGGTCAGCACCGTCCAGTAGACCATGAACCGCTGCAGGGTCGGCCGCGGCCGCTCCACCCGCCAGATCTCGTTGAGCACCCGCTCGATGGTGTTGAGCAGCAACAGTGCGGTCACCGTCAGACCGGCGATGCCCACCGCCGTGAGCTCGGCGGCGCGTCCCATGAAGTTCTCCAAGTGCTCGTCGATGGCGTCGCTCGCCGCCGGCACTAGGTAATCGACCATGGCCTCGCGCAAGCGGTCGGTGACCCCCTCAAAGACCGGGAAGGCCGCCAGCACCGAGAAGCCGATGGTCATCAACGGCACGATGGCCAGCAGGGTGACGTAGGCGAGCATGCCGGCGCTCTTGGCGCACTGATCGGCCTGGATGCGCTGGACTAGGTACTCGCCGAACCCCCACGCCTGGCTGACCAGCGGGTGGGCGGGCAACGCCCGGAGCCTGTCGGCGGCGGCGCGGAGGCGGCCGCGCAGTTCCGTCATGGTGGAGCCTCTCCGTGCAGGCGTTAGAATGCCGGGTACCGCAACCAACGGAGATACCGCCGTGGCCAGGATCCTGGTGCTCTACTATAGCCGAAGCGGCGCCACCGCCGATATGGCTCGCCACGTGGCCCGGGGCGTGGAGGCCGTCAACGGCGCCTGCGCCGTGGTGCGCACGGTCCCGCCAGTCTCGCCGGACTGGGAGAGCGTCGCCCCGGCGGTCCCCGACGAGGGGGCGCCCTACGCCATCGTCGAGGAACTGGAGCACTGCCACGGGCTGATCCTGGGCAGTCCCACGCGCTTCGGCAACATGGCCGCCCCGCTGAAGTACTTCCTGGACACCACCAGCGGCGCCTGGCTCTCCGGGACGCTGGCCGGCAAGCCCGGGGCGGTGTTCACCTCCACCGGCAGCCTCCACGGCGGGCAGGAGTCCACCCTGTTGAGCATGATGCTGCCGCTGCTCCACCACGGCATGTACCTGGTCGGCCTGCCGTACACCGAGCCGACCCTGGCCAAGACCACCAGCGGCGGCACGCCCTACGGCCCCAGCCACACCGCCGGGACGGCGGGTAACCGGCCGATCACCGACGAGGAGCGCAAGCTGTGCAACGCCCTCGGCCGCCGCGTGGCGCGGTTGGCCGTCCAGCTCTACGGACCCGAGGCATGATGTCGGCCAAGGCCCTGCACCGGATCGCCATCACCGCCTTCATCGGCCTGGTCGTGCTGATGACCAGCTGGCTGCTGTGGCTGCATCCGCCCGCGGATGCGCTGATGCCCATCGCCCTGATCACGCTGCTCGGCCCGCTGGCGCTCACCGCCCGCGGGGTCCTCTACGGCCGCCGCTACACCGTGGCCTGGAGCGCGATCTTCGTGTTGATCTACTTCATCCACGGGGTTACCTACGCCGCGGTGCCCGGCCCGGAGCGCTGGCTCGGCGTCCTCGAGATCGCCCTGGCGGTGGTCTACTTCACCGCCGCCCTGATGTATCTGCGTCAAGCCGGGAGCGCTCGGCAAGGATCTCGCGGACAAACGGCACCGTAAGCCGACGCCCGGCGGCCAGCGAGGCCCGATCCAGGGTCTCGAAGAAGGCCAGCAGCCCGGGCAACTCCCGCGGCAGGCGGCGGATCAGGTAGCGCGCCGTGGCGTCCGGCAGCTCCAGCCCGCGCTGTGCCGCGCGCTGGCGGAGGATGGCCAGGCAGGTGGCCTCATCCGGCTCGCGCACCGCGACCACCGGTCCCCACCCCAGGCGCGAGCGCAGATCCGGCAGCCCCAGCGGCAGCTCCGCCGGCGGCCGTTGCCCGGCGAAGAGCAGCCGCCCGCCGCGCTCCACCACCCGGTTGTAGAGATGGAAGACCGCACCCTGCCACTCGTCGCGCCCGTGCAGCGCATCGAGATCGTCGAGGGCGATCAGCTGCGCCTGCTCCCAGCCGTCGAGCACCGCCGCGCCGTGGCCGAGCAGCTGATCCAGCGGCAGGTAGACCGCCACCCCGCCGGCGCTGGTCACGCGGCGGCAGGCCCCCTGGAGCAGGTGGCTCTTACCGACCCCGTGGGGGCCGTGCAGGTAGAGCGCCGGCGCCTCGAGCACGCCGTCGGCCAGGTCCGTGACCAGGCGCAGGGCCGTATCGTTCTCGCCGGGCACGAAGCGGTCGAGCTCGGCGGCGGCGTTCCAGCGGATGTTCAGTGGCAGTTGCACCGATCCCCCCGGTGGGCATTGCGGGTGGGCTCATTCCAGGGCGCCGTCGCCGCCCTGTCAAGCGCCGCCTTGTCCAGCGGCGCAGGCCTGTTAATCTCCCGCGCACGGAACCCGGCCCGCGGTCGCCGCGGGCCGCCGACCCGACACCCACACGGATCGAGGAGCCGCTCACCATGCGCAGACGTTCCATCCACCTGGCCGCGGCCGTGGCACTGGCCACCGCCGGCGGCAGCGCAGCCGCCGATGGCCGCGAGGCCTCGGCCAGCCTCGGTATCGCCATCAACCAGGGCAACACCGAGTCCGAGCGCTACAACCTCAACGCCGACTACCTGGAGCGCACCAACGCCCACCGCTTCACCGCCAACCTGGAGCTCAACCGCGGCAAGGACGGCGACGGCGATGAGGACGTCAACAACTCCCGCATCGGCGCCGGCTACGACTGGTTCTTCCACGGCCCCTGGTACGCCAACTCCAATCTCTCCTGGCGCCAGGACCGCAAGGCCGACCTGCGCCAGCGCTACGTCGCCGGTATCGGTGCCGGCTACCAGTTCTTCGACGACGATCGCATCCGCCTCTCCGCCGAGGCCGGCCCCACCTACATCAGCGAGGAGAAGCTGGACTCCGGCGATCGCAACCGCGAGGCCGCCGCGCGCTGGGCGCTGGACTACCGGCAGTACTTCATGGAGGGGGCCCTGCGCTTTTTCCACCGCCACGAGCTGATCGCCGAGCTGAGCGACTCCGACGAGTGGTTCGTCACCTCGCGCACCGGGCTGCGCATGCCGCTGATGGAGAACCTCAGCGCCAGCCTGCAGCTCAATTACGACTACGACAACAACACCGAGGCCGACTCCCGCTACGACGCCACCACCCTGGTCAACCTGACCTACGACTGGTGAGCCGCGCACGCAGCGGCTACGGCTGCCAGCGGTAGCTGCGGGTCAGCTGCCCGCCGCCGGGGCCGACCTCGGCGGCGGGCAGGGCCTCCGGCCAGAGCGTCTCGGCGTCGTCCAGATCCTCGGCCACCCGCTCGGGGCTGCGGGCCAGGAGCAGACGCAGGGTCACCCGCTCGCCGGCAATGCGCTGCACATCCACCTGCTCGACGCCGGTGACCTCCTCCAGATAGCGCACCGCACCGAGGTAATCCTCCACGGCGTCGATGCCGGTCAGGGCGATCTCCAGCTGCTGGCCGTCGTGCTCACCGGGGACCACGGCGAAGCGGCGGGTCAGGGCGCCACCGACCTCATCGATCCCCTCTGTCACCACGCGCTCCAGCTCACCCGGGCCGGTGTGATGCTGCAGGGCGTCCTCGCCGGTGAGCACCGTCCAGCGCGCCCGCCAGGCGCCGGTACCCGCCTTGCGCAGGCCCACCGCCACCACCGCGGCGCTGCCGTAGCGCTGCGAGGCCTCGCGCAGCGACTCGTCGAATCCGCCCCAGATGTCCACGAAGCCCACCGCCTGCCGATCACGCAGGTCCAGTGTCGGGTACATCAGCGGCAGGGCGCGCTGCTCGGCCCCGTCGTGGAGCGTTTCGAGCACCTCGCCCTCGGTCCCCGCCGCGGCGAAGCCGAGCAGATCACGCCGACCGTCGATCTCCGTGGCCACCCAGAGCAGGATCGGCGCCCGGTGCTCACCCCAGACGGCCACGTCGCGCTCGCCCAGGTGGCGGCGCAAAACCCCGCCCTCGTAGCGCAGCTCCACGGCCAGCTCATCGTCCAGGCGCAGGTAGCGGTAGCTCTCCAGATAGCGCTCCGCGTCGTCGAGGAGCTCCCCCGCCGGGTGGTCCTCCAAGCCGTGGTAGACCCCCACCATGCGCCCGATGACCCGTTCCAGGCCGGCCTCGACGGCCGCCTCGCGCTCGGCGTCCTGACGGCTGTCGACACGGACCTCGGCGGTGTAGAGATCACTCGCCGCCGCCGTACCCACCCCGAGCAGGGCGCAGGCGGCCAGGACCACGACCGGCAGGGCGCGGCGACGGGGGTGAAGACGGTCGGGGGCGGAGGGTGCGGCCGTGCTCATGGGCGGGCTGTCGGTCATCCGTAGGGGTCAGGGTTCAGGGTGGATCACTGAGGGTGCAGAGCGCACGCCTGCTGTCCAACATACCACGAGCCACGGGGCCCCATGGAGCCGCGATCCACGTCGCCGGGGCCCGACAGGCTGCACCGACGCCGGGGCATCAGCGGCGCCCTGCAACCCCGGCCGCCCGCGTTCAGCCGGGCGCTTGGCGCCGCCGGGGGCCGGGCGTCATACTACGCGGCATTGGCTTTCGAGCCCTGCCCACCGGTACACCCCAGGAGAACCGCCTTGGAAGAGCAACGCCCGCTGACCTATCGCGACGCCGGGGTCGATATCGACGCCGGCAACGACCTTGTCAGCCGTATCCGCCCGGCCGTCGAGTCCACCCGCCGCCCGGAGGTGCTCGGCGGCATCGGCGGCTTCGGCGGCCTCGTCGAGCTGCCCGACGGCTACCGCCGCCCGGTGCTGGTCGCCGGCACCGACGGGGTCGGCACCAAGCTGCGCCTGGCCATCGAGACCGGCCGCCACCAGGGGGTGGGTACGGATCTGGTGGCGATGTGCGTCAACGACGTGGTGGTCCAGGGCGCGGAACCGCTGTTCTTCCTCGACTACTACGCCACCAGCCACCTCGACGTGGATACCGCCGCCGCCGTGGTGCAGGGCATCGCCGCTGGCTGCCGCGACGCCGGCGCCGCGCTGCTCGGCGGCGAGACCGCCGAGATGCCCGGCATGTACGCCGACAGCGACTACGACCTGGCCGGCTTCTGCGTCGGCGTGGTCGAGCGCGAGCGGCTAATCGAGGGCACCACCGTCACCCCCGGCGACGTGCTCATCGCCCTGCCCGCCTCCGGTCCGCACTCCAACGGCTACTCGCTGATCCGCAAGATCCTTGAGCGCCACCCCGGGGCGCTGGACGAGTCGCTGGAGGGCGAGCCGCTGGCCGATCACCTGATGCGGCCGACGCGCATCTATGTCACCCCGGCGCTGCGGCTGGCCGAGTCGGTGCCGGTCAAGGCCTTCTGCCACGTCACCGGCGGCGGCCTGCCGGAGAACTTGCCCCGGGTCCTGCCCGAGCACTGCGCGGCGGCGCTGGAGCGCTGGCCGTGGCCGGCGGTCTTCGACTGGCTGGCACGCGCCGGCAACGTCGAGCGCGGTGAGATGCTGCGCACCTTCAACTGCGGCGTCGGCTTCGTGGCCTGCGTCGACGCCGCCGACGCCGAGCGTGCCCTGGCCGTGCTCGAGGATCAGGGCGAGTCCGCCTGGCGGCTGGGCGAGGTGGTCGCCGCCGACGACGGCGCGCCGCGGCTGACCATCGATGGAGCCGCACCGTGAGCCAGGGCCCGCGGATCGCCGTCCTGCTCTCGGGCAGCGGCAGCAACCTGCAGGCCCTGCTCGACCAGCACGCCGCCGGGCAGCTGCCCGGAACCTTCGCCTGCGTACTCAGCAACCGGGCCGACGCCTACGGGCTGCAGCGGGCCGAGGCCGCCGGCGTGCCCACGGCGGTGGTCGACCATCGCCTCTACGCCGACCGGGAGGCCTTCGACGGCGCCCTGGTTGAGCAGTTGGAGGCGGTGGGCGTGGATCTGGTGGTGCTCGCCGGTTTCATGCGCATCCTCACGCCGGTCTTCGTCCAGCGTTTCGAGGGGCGGCTGCTGAACATCCATCCGTCGTTGCTGCCGGATTTCCGCGGTCTGCACACCCATGAGCGGGCCCTGGAGGCGGGGGTCGAGGAGCACGGCTGCACGGTGCATTTCGTCACGCCGGAGCTCGACGCCGGCCCGGCCATCGTGCAGGGGGTGGTGCCGGTCCATGCCGGGGATTCGCCCGAGGCGCTGGCGCAGCGGGTGCAGGTGCAGGAGCACCGGGTCTATCCGCTGGCGGTGCGCTGGTTGGCGCAGGGGCGGCTGGCGCTGACGGAGGCCGGGGTCGAGCTGGACGGGCGGGTGCTTTCGGGGCCGGTGCGCGTCCGGGCGGAGGATGCGGTCGATGCGCTATAGGGGCGGTTTCGGTTGCGGCGACGAGCACCGTCCGGGTGAGCCCCCGGGGTCGAGCGCAGGACGCGCCCCTGCGGGGTGCCCTGTGCTGCTCACCCCGGCGGGGCCGCTCGCTTAACTCGCGGCGCTGACGCGCCGCTCGGACAAAACCTCGCTGAGCCGCGCGAACCACGACGGGTTCGCGCGGATCCCCCGCCGGGGCTGCGCTGCTCGGCGCGCCCTGAAGGCTCGACCCAGGGGACCCACCCGGACGGTGTTCCGGCGCGGTTGCCAACTTGGCCGATTGGGACGAACCCCAGCGCCAACGGGCTGCCTAAAGAGCAATAGCGTGCGAAACCGCCTGATAAGGAGTCAGCATGAGGGATCCATCCAGCCTTATTCCCGCGCCTCGTCGCGTGGCGGCATGGCTGCTGCTGGGGCTGCTTGCCGGCACCGCCGCCCTGGCCGCCCCCGCCGCGCTGGCCGAGGCGGAGCGCATCCCCGAGTTCCGGGCGGAGTATGAGGTGAAGTACGGGCGTCTGACCCTGGGCACCAGTCGGCTGGAGCTGGAGTATCTGGGCGATGACCGTTACCGCTACGAGATGTTCGTCCGCCCCCGCGGGCTCGCCCGGGCGGTGTTGGGCACGGACCTGACCGATATCAGCGAGGGGCGTGTTCTGGAGGACGGCACCCTGCGACCGGAGCGCTTCATCCATAAGCGCGAGGGCCGCGACGAGCGCCACGAGGAGATCACCTTCGACCACGACGCCGGGCACGTGACCTTCGAAGACGGCGAGCGCATCGACCTGGAGGAAGGCGCGGTGGACCGGCTGCTGCCGCAGCTGCTGATCATGCGCGACCTATCGGCCACCTTCGACCGGATGCTGACGTACCGGATCGCCGACGACGGGGAGATCTCGGACTACAGCTTCGAGCGCAAGGGCCGCGAGCGCGTCTCGGTCGCCGCCGGTTCCTACCGGGCCGAGCGCATCCAGCGCGTACGCGACGGCGACAGTTCCCGTGAGTCCAACGCGTGGGTCTACCGGCGCATGCACAACCTGCCGGTGAAGATTGAGCACGCCGACAGCGGACGCACCTTCGTCATGGAGCTGACCGACGTCAGCGGACCAATCCGCGACAACTGACACCGGCGGTCAGGAGCGCGGCAGCGTGACCCCGTCCTGGCCCATGTACTTGCCGCCCCGATCGGCGTAGGAGATGTCGCACGGCTCGTCAGACTCAAAGAAGAGCATCTGCGCCACGCCCTCATTGGCGTGGATCTTCGCCGGCAGCGGGGTGGTGTTGGAGAACTCCAGCGTCACCCGCCCCTCCCACTCCGGCTCCAGGGGCGTAACGTTGACGATGATCCCGCAGCGGGCATAGGTCGACTTGCCCAGGCAGATGGTTAGCACGTTTCTCGGGATGCGGAAGTACTCCAGCGTGTAGGCCAGGGCGAAGGAGTTCGGCGGGATGATGCAGACGTCGCCGTGGACGTCCACGAAGCTCGCGGCATCGAAGTCCTTCGGGTCCACCACCGCGGAGTTGATGTCGGTGAAGATCTTGAAGTCCTTGCCGCAGCGGACGTCGTAGCCGTAGCTCGAGGTCCCGTAGGAGATGACGCGCTCTCCCTCTGGCGTATCGCGCACCTGACCCGGCTCGAACGGCTCGATCATGCCGTGCTCCTGCGCCATGTGCCGGATCCACCGGTCCGATTTGATCGTCATACACGCTCCCGAAAATCATCCAAACCGCAGGCCGACCGCCAACTGACACCGCCTAGCAGCCCCCTAGTGATGAGGGATGATGACCAAATGCTCCGGCCCCGCGGCCGGGACAACTTCCCGCCCAATACGCCGGTCGAAAGTGACCAGCGCTCCGCTGTGAACCACCGCGAGACTCAACAAATAGGCGTCCGTAATTTGCCGATGGCCAGACAGCCGCCCCCAGTCCACCCGTCCGGATTCAAGCAGACTGGTATCGGCCGCCCAGAACTCATGGGAAGGATCGCGGGTCGCCTCCGAGAGGCGCTCAGCAACTTCAGACGAGGGAAGCGCGCCGGGGTATCGGGGCTGCGACATGACGCGAATACAACCATTTTCAGTCAGCGGACAGGATGCCCAGCCCCGATCCAAGTGCGCTTCAAGCCAGTCTGTCGCTAACCGGTTGAACTCATGTCCCCCATCAAGCAACGCAATCAGGACATTGACGTCTAAAAGCGCCCTCACCTACTCCCCTTCTTCGTCTCGTAAGGCTTCGACATCCGCATTGGTCACAGGCCGAGAACGCGCCGGGAAGGGGCGAAACCCCCCGACGCGAACACCTGCCACTGGCCGACGCTCCGGGTTCCGGTCCCGCTCCAGCGCCTGCCGGATAGCCTCCGAGACCACCTGATCCGTGGAGCAGTTCCGGCGCCGCGCCAACTCCTTCGCGGCCTCCAGGATATCCGGGTCAATATCCAGCGTTGTCCGCATGCAGGCATCTCCTCGAAGCCTTGATCGACGTTAGCCTAGCTCAGTAATCCCCCCCTCACAAACCGCCTAGAGCATATGCCCGAGCATCGCCGTGGCGATGGTGAAGTAGATCAGGATGCCGGCGATGTCGGCGATGGAGGTGATCAGCGGCGCGCTGGCCGTGGCCGGGTCCAGGTTCAGCCGGGCCAGGCCGAAGGGCAGCAGCATGCCGATCATGCTGCCCATGAAGACCACCGCCACCATGGCAAAGGCGACCACCCAGGCGATGTCCAGGCCGCCGCGGTAGAGCCCCAGCGCCCAGACCGCCAGGCCCACGGTCAGACCCAGGGCGATGGCCACGCCGGCCTCCTTGCCCCAGAGCCGTAACCAGTCCCGTGCCTTGACGTCACCGGTGGCGAGCGCGCGCACCATCAACGTGGCCGACTGGGTGCCGGCGTTGCCCCCGGTGTCGACGACCAGCGGCAGGAAGGTGACCAGGACGATGACCGCCTCGATGGTCTCCTCGAAGGAGGCGATGATCTCGCCGCCGAACATGTTGATGAACACCAGCAGCACCAGCCAGCCGACCCGCCGCTGGTAGAGCAGCTTCATGCTGGCGTCGCGCATACTGAAGTTGAGCACGCCGACACCACCGACCTTCTGGAAGTCCTCGGTGGCCTCGGCCTCGGCCACGTCCATGACGTCGTCCGGGGTCACGGTGCCGAGCAGCACCCCCTCGGTATCGACCACCGGCAGCGCCGTCAGGTCGTAGCGCTGCACCGTCTCCACCGCCTTCTCGCGATCCTCGAAGGCCGAGACACTGATGAAGTGGTAGTCCATCAGTTCTTCGACCTTCGTCTCCGGCGAGGCGACGATGAACCGGCGGATGGTCAGGGCATCGAGCAGGCGGCCGTCGCGGTCGGTGACGTAGATCACGTTCACCGTCTCAGCCTTCTCGCGCTGGCCGCGGATATGCTGCAGGCTGCGCTCCACGGTCCAGTCGGCGCGCACGGCGATGTAGTCCGGCGTCATCAGCCGGCCCACGCTCTCCGCCGGATAGCCGAGCAGCTCGCGGGCCTCGCGCTGCGCCCCCGGGGGCAGCAGTTCGAGCAACCGCTGGGTGGCCTCGGCGGGCAACTCCTGGAACAGCGCGGTGCGGTCGTCCGGTGTGAGCGCGGCGACGATCTCCCGCGTCTCGTGGTCGGTCATGTCCTGGAGCAGCGCGTCCTGATTGTCCCCGGAGAGGTACGAGAAGACCTCCGAGGCCCGCGGCCGCGGCAGCAGCTTGAACAGGAAGATACGCTGCGACTTCTCCAGGCTGAGGATCAGTTCGGCGATGTCCTGATCCGGCAGCTCCTCGATGCGAGCGCGAACGTCTTTCCAGCGCCTCCCATCGAGGAGCTGTCGGATCTCGTCGAGCAGCTCTTCGTAGGCCATGCTTGGCTCCTTGTCGTGCGTCTTCTTGGTTGGGCTTACCTCGGGGCGGCGTCAGCCGCCCTGCCCGCGCGCGCCGCCGCGGCGGAACCGGCCACCCAGGCCGAGGCGCGGCAGCCAACCCCGGCGTTCCGGAGCGCTCGTTTGGACGGCCGCTCGCCGGAGCACCCCGGTCAGCCGCCCGTAGCGATCGACCACCGGCAGTTCGTCGGTCCCGGCACGGTCCATGGTGCGCACGGCGTGCGGGGCGTCGTCCAGCTCCTCGAGCGAGGGGCGCGATGCGGCCAGGCGGCCCACCGGGGTCTCGCCGGCGTCCTGCAGGACGCCGCGGGCCACCACCCCACGGTAACGCCCATCCCCCTGGACAACGTACGCCTCGCGGCCACCGTGGGCGTCGAGCATGCGCGCGGCGGCCGCGGCAGGCACGGCGTCGTTGACGGGGACGAAGTCGTCGCTCTGGCAGGCCCCGACGCAGGCGCTCGGCAGCGTCAGCAGATGGCGCAGGGCCTGGCGACGCTCCTCGGGGAGGCGGCGCTCCAGATCGCGGTAGACATCGCGCGGCAGGTGGCGGGCGACCCGGGCGAAGGCGTGCAGCGGGGTGTGCTGCGCCTCGCGGGCGGCCTCGCGGATGGGCTGCTGCGCCAGGCGGCGGGCGCGGGCGATGGCCTCATCGGTGGCGTGGCGGGTGTCCGTGGCGGCGGTGCGCGGCTTGTCGAACATGGCGACTCCTCCCTGTTGGCGTGCAGCGGCACGCAGCGGCGCATGCAGCCGCGCCGCGTGGATTCGTATCAGGGGGAGGCCCTGCCTGTTGCGAGGCCCCCGGCCCTGCCTGTTGCGGAGCGCCGTCGCGGCGGGCTCCGGGCAGGGCCGGGTCGGATCAGACCCGGGCCGAGCGGCCCGCCGCGTGGCGGTCGTGCCGCAGCGCGCCGGACACGGGGTCCGGGGCCACGGCGCTGGTACTCGGTACTTGGCTATCCATTCGTTCCGTTCGGGCGGCCCCGGGGGCCATCCACACACTCGGTCGGCTGAGATCGGTCCTTAAAATAGCGGCAGGCGGGGCTTGCGTCAATTTTTGCGGCGCATCACGGTTGACCCGCCCGCCCCCCTCGCGTATGAAAACCGCCTTCGGATCGACACAGATGAGGAGCACGCCGGATGGCCCTTTGGATCGCCGTGCTGCTGGGGGTCGTGCAGGGGATCTTCATGTTCCTGCCGGTCAGTTCCACGGCCCACATGGTGTTGCTCGAGCACTGGCTGATCGGCCGGGACCACCCGATGCCGGCACCAGAGAGCGCCGAGATGATCCTGTTCAACCTGGTGGTCCACGTCGGGACGCTGGTCTCCATCGTGGTGGTCTTTGCCCCGAGCCTGCTGCGCTTCACCCGCTACAGCCTGCGCGACGCCTACGGCTGGGCCCGGGCCGGACGCTTCCAGGGGCCGCCGCTCTACGCCCGGCTGTTCCTGCTCGGCATGCTCTCGGTGCTGTTCACCGGCGTGGTGGGGCTGACGTTGAAGGCCGTCTTCGAACAGGTCTTCGCCAACCCGTGGATGATCGGCTTCACGCTGATCCTCACCGGCGCCCTGCTTTTCTGGACCGACAAGCTCCCGCCCCGGCGCCGCGGGCTGCGCCAGACGGGGGTGGGGACGGCGACGATCATCGGCATCGCCCAGGGCTTCGCGCTCATGCCCGGGCTCTCGCGCAGCGCGCTGACCATCGTCTTCGGCCTGTTCGCCGGTCTCAAGCGGCGCTGGGCGGCGGAGTACAGCTTCTTCCTGGCCATCCCCACCATCTGCGCGGCCACCCTGCTCCAGGCCATCGAGGTCTACCGGCTCGGCGGCCTGGAGAGCGTGAGCGTCACCGCCCTGGCCACTGGCTTCGTGGTCGCCGCGGTGGTGGGCATCGTGTCGCTGAAGCTGGTGATCTACTTCCTCTACCGGGCCCAGCTGAAGGTCTTCTCCTTCTACGTCTGGACCCTGGCCGCGGCGATCCTCTTCGGCTGGATCGACCTGCCCATGTAGGGCCTCACCCGGCTGGCGGGCGCCGATACCCGCCAGCCGGTGGGGTCAGAAGCGGATGGCGTCGAAAGAGACCCCCAGGTAGAACTCGTCGTCCTCGCCGGAGGACATCTCCCGGCCGTAGGCCAGATCGACCTGGACCAGGTCGTCGAGCAGGCTGCGCCGGACCCCGAAGGCGCCCCGGGCGTCGTTGTCGCTTTCGGTATCACCACTGACCTGAAGGATCACGTCCCAGCGCTCGGTGAAACGCCAGTCCAGGCCCAGGCCCCAGATGCCGTCGGTGTCGTCGGCCGTGCGATCGTGGTTGACGCCCAGGTTGGCGTGAACCGTGGTGCGCTGGCCCCAGTCCACGGTCAGCGGCACCAGCAGGAAGTGGTCGCGGCGCTGGTCGTTGCTGATGTCGTAGTCGGCCCCGGCGGCCAAGCCCAGCCCATAGCCGTCGCGGTGGCGGTCGCGCCAGAGCCACAGCCCCTCGACATCCAGGAAGGCATTGGCATCGGCGCCCTCGTCACCCTCGGTGCCCAGGCCCACGGTGGTCTGCCAGTCCCCGGTGCCGCGGGTGGTCAGGGCGCCGAAGGTGCCCACCCGGTCCGCGTCGCTGCGATCAACCTCCTGGTGCCAGAGCTCCACGGTGCCGCTGCGCCGGTCGATCAGCTCGGCCTCGATGATGTCGTAGGCGTCGCCGGGCAGCGGCCCGCTGAGCGCCGCGCCACTGGCCAGGGCGCCGCCGAGGCCGGCGGCCGCCGCCATCCACCCACCGTAACGTTGCATACTGCCTCCTGTTCATGTTGCGGGATCTGGCATAATGCGCGGTTTCCCGCACAGCAAACCGAATCCGGAGATATGGCACGCCGCATACTCGTCACCAGCGCCCTGCCCTACGCCAACGGCCCGATCCACCTGGGCCACCTGGTGGAGTACATCCAGACCGACATCTGGGCTCGCTTTCAGCGGCTGCGCGGCAACGAATGCTACTACGTCTGCGCCGATGACGCCCACGGCACGCCGATCATGCTGAAGGCACGGGAGCGCGGCGTCGAGCCGGAGCAGCTGATCGAGGAGATGGCCGCCAGCCACCAGGCCGATTTCGCCGATTTCCTCATCGGCTTCGACCGCTACCACTCCACCCACTCGGAGGAGAATCGCCACTTCGCCGAGCTGATCTACCAACGCCTGGAGGCCGGCGGCCACATCGAGCGCCACACCATCGAGCAGCTCTACGACCCGGGCGAGGGGATGTTCCTCCCCGATCGCTACATCAAGGGCACCTGCCCGCGCTGCGGCGCCGCCGAGCAGTACGGCGACTCCTGCGAGGCGTGCGGGGCCACCTACACCCCCGCAGAGCTCCAGGATCCGGTCTCGGTGATCTCCGGCGAACGCCCGGAAATCCGCCAGAGCGAGCACCTGTTCTTCCGCCTGCAGGACTTCGAGGCCATGCTGCGCCAGTGGGCCAGCACCGAGCACCTGCAGCCGGAGATCATCAACAAGCTCAACGAGTGGTTCGAGGCCGGGCTGCGCGATTGGGATATCTCCCGCGACGCGCCGTACTTTGGCTTCCGCATCCCGGGCACCGAGGACAAGTACTTCTACGTCTGGCTCGATGCGCCCATCGGCTACATGGCCAGCTTCCGCCGTCTGGCCGCGGAGCGCGGCATCGACTTTGACGCGTTCTGGGATGCCGAGCGCGCCGACGAGACCGAGCTCTACCACTTCATCGGCAAGGACATCGCCTACTTCCACACCCTGTTCTGGCCGGCGATGCTCCATGGATCCGGCTACCGCACCCCGACGGCCGTCTACTGCCACGGCTTTCTGACCGTCAACGGGCAGAAGATGTCCAAGTCGCGCGGGACGTTCATCACCGCGCGCACCTACCTCGAGCACCTGGACCCGGAGTACCTGCGCTACTACACGGCGGCCAAGCTCTCGGATTCGGTGGAAGACATCGACCTCTCCTTCGACGACTTCGTCCAGCGCGTCAACTCCGATGTGGTGGGCAAGCTGGTGAACATCGCCAGCCGCTGTGCCGGGTTCATCACCAAGCGCTTCGACGGCCGCCTGGCGCCGCGGCTCAGCGCCCCGGAGCTGTTCCGCACCTTTACCGCCAGCGCCGAGCGCATCGCCGAGCTCTACGAGCAGCGCGAGTACGCCCGCGCGGTGCGCGAGATCATGCACCTGGCCGACCAGGCGAACCAGTACATCGACGCCGAGAAGCCGTGGGAGCGGATCAAGGACCCCGAACAGGCGCAGGCGGTGCAGGAGATCTGCACCATGGGGCTGAACCTCTTCCGCATCCTGGTCCTGTACATCAAGCCGATCATGCCGCGGCTGGCCGAGGACGCCGAGGCGTTCCTGAACATCGAGCCGCTGAGCTGGGCGGACGTGCAGGCCCCGCTGCTCGATCACGGCATCAACAAGTTCAAGCCGCTGAAGACGCGGATCGACCCGCAACAAGTGGAGGCCGTCGTGGACGCATCCAAGGAGACCCTGGCATCAACCGAGGCGCAGAGCGAGGCGCCGAAGGGCCGTCTGGCCGAGGACCCCATCGATGAGCAGATCACCATCGAGGACTTCGCCAAGCTGGATCTGCGCGTGGCGGAGGTGAAGGTGGCCGAGACGGTGGAGGGCGCCGACAAGCTGCTGCGCCTGGAGCTGGATCTCGGCGGCGAGACGCGTCAGGTCTTTGCCGGGGTGCGTCAGGCGTACAGCCCGGAGCAGTTGCTGGGCAAGCGGGTGGTCTGCGTGGCCAACCTCAAGCCGCGCAAGATGCGCTTCGGGACGTCGGAGGGCATGGTCCTCTGCGCCGGGCCGGGCGGTGAGGATCTCTGGGTGGTCGGTCCGCAGGACGGTGCGGAGCCGGGGATGCGGGTGAAGTAACCCTTCGCTGTGATCCGGCGTCCGGCGGGGTGCGAACTGTTCAGGGTCCCGGGCTCGCGTTGGCTGGGTGAGGGGGTGCCGGGTGCCCCTGAGTGCGCGCCGCCTGACGGCGGCGTCCCCTGCGCTGCTCGCCCGGGCCGCGGAGACCGCGTGGGCGGTTGTGGCGGTGGGGACCCGGTGGCCTTTTGAGCGTGCCGAGCAGCGCAGCCCGGAAGGGGGTTCAGCGCGAACCTCTCCTGGTTCGCGCTGAACAGCGAGGTCTTGTCCGAGCGGCGCGCTAGCGCCGCGAGTTGAGCGAGCGGCCCCGCCGGGCGAGCAGCACAGGGGACCCCGCCGCCAGGCGGGGCACGCTCATCGGCACCGGGTCCCCACCGCCACAACCGCCCACGCGGGCCCCGTACAAGCCCAGGCCGGCCCCGTACAACCGCCCACGCGGGAGCCCCGCAAAGGCCGCTAACTACCGCCGCCGCTGCTGCTCCCGCGGCACCTCCCGGAGCTCCACCTCAAACTCCCGCTCGGCACCATCCCGCAGCACCGTCAGCGTCACCGAATCCCCCGCCCGACGGGCAAAGACCAGCCGCTGCAGCTCCCGCGGCTCCGAGACCGCCTCACCGTTGACGTGCGTGATGACATCACCATCCGCCGGCATGGCGCGCCCCTGGACGCTCACCTCGAACGAAGCCCCCTGCAGGCCCGCCTCCTCGGCCGGACTGCCGGACTCCACATCGACCACCATCACCCCGCGCTCGGGGAGGTTCAGCCGCTCGCGGATCCCCTCGGGATACCCCTCTAGGCCGGCGACCATCACCCCCAGACGGGCCCGGGAGGTCAGATCCGTGAGGCCGCCCTCCTCCATCTCGCCCAGGCTCTCCTGGAGCAGATTGCTCGGCACGGCAAAGCCCACGCCCACCGAACCGCCACGGCCGGTCAGCCCGCCGCCGCCGGGGACGATGGCCGTGTTCACACCGATCACCTCGCCGGCGGAGTTGAGCAGCGGCCCGCCGGAGTTGCCGGGGTTGATTGCGGCGTCCGTCTGGATCATGGGGATCTCGATCTGCCCGATCCCTGGCAGGTCCCGGCCGACGCCGGAGACGATCCCCGTGGTCACCGTGGAGCTGAGCCCGAAGGGATTGCCGATGGCAATGGTCTTCTGCCCGACCAGCGCCTGATCGGAATCGGCCAGGGTCAGCGGCTCGGCGTCCTCCGGGACGGCCCCCGGATCCTCGGGCTTGAGCAGGGCCAGGTCGTAGAGGGCGTTGGCGCCGACCACCCGGGCCGGTACGGCGTCGTGCTCAGCAAAGCTGAGCTTCACCGATGCGCCCTCGCGCAGCTCCACGCCCTCCTCCTCCAGGGCGTTGCGGATGACGTGATAGTTGGTGACGATATGGCCGTCGCTATCGATCAGGAAGCCACTGCCCGCCCCCTGGCGCCGGGGCGCCTCGCCGCGCGGACGATCGCGCTCGAAGAACTCGCGGAACTGCGGCGGGATCATCCCCTCCGGAATACGCTCGAAGGGATCCACGCGCTCACCCCGGACCTCCACCTCGATGGCCACCACCGAAGGCCCGTAGCGCTGGAAGATCTCCACCGTATTGCGCTCGTCCGGCTGGAGGTGCTCCAGATCGTCGGCCAGCGCCGGCGTGCTCACCAGAGCGATCAGGGCCATTGCCAGCACGGCCCCCAGAACCAGCGGCGTACGTCGATGCTGCATTCCGTGTGCTACCGTCATAAGGCTTTCCACCTGTGGGTTGTTCATCAAGTAGTGGACAATAAGGTTGGGGTGTTAAGTTCACCCTGTTCGTAACGGATCAAGCCACCGATTTCCAACACGGGGATGGCGATGGATCTCCTGTTATTGGCCGTGGCGGCCGTGCTGGTCAACAACTTCGTGCTCACCCAGTTCCTCGGGCTGTGCCCGTTTCTGGGCGTCTCGCGCAAGGTGGAGACCGCCGCGGGCATGGCGGCGGCCACCGCCTTCGTGCTGACCCTCGCCTCGGTGCTGAGCTACCTGGCCTTCACGTACATCCTGGTGCCGCTCGATGCCGAGTACCTGCGCACGCCGACCTTCATCCTGATCATCGCCATCGCCGTGCAGCTGACCGAGATGGCCGTGCGCTTCACCAGCCCCATGCTGCAGCAGGTGCTCGGCCTTTACCTGCCGCTGATCACCACCAACTGCGCGGTGCTCGGCGTCGCCCTGCTCAACCTCCGTGGTGACCACGACCTCATCGCCTCGGCAGTCTACGGCGCCGCGGCGGCGGCCGGCTTCGGGCTGGTGCTGGTGATCTTCGCCGCCCTGCGTGAGCGCCTGGAGAGCGCCGAAGTGCCGCGCGCCTTCCGCGGCGCGCCGATCGCCCTGGTCAGCGCCGGCATCCTCTCCATGGGCTTCATGGGCTTCGCCGGCCTGGCCCAGGCCGAGGAGCGCGAACTGGCTGTCGAACCCGAGGACATGGTGGCCGTCGAGGTCACCACCCTGGCCCTGGAGGAGGGCGGCGCGCCGGCGCCGGTGGTCCTGCTCGGCGAGCCGGACAGCGAGCGGGTGGTGCCGATCTTCATCGGCCCGGCCGAGGCGCAGGCCATCCACGACGCCCTGCACGGCGTCGAGCCGCCGCGGCCGATGACCCACGATCTGTTCGGCAGCGTGCTGCGCGCCACCGGCTATAGCCTCGAGGCGGTCTACATCGACGCCATCGTCAACGGCGCCTACGTCGCCGCCCTGGCCCTCAAGCCGGAGGACGGCGATGCGGTGCGCTACATCGACAGCCGCTCCAGCGACGCCATCGCCCTGGCGCTGCGCGCCGAGGCCACCATCTACGCCGCCCCCGAGGTCCTCGAGGCGGCCGAGGAGCGGGAACAGCCCCGCCCCCAGGACGAATCCCTGCGCATGACCCGACTGAACCTGCTGCCGGGTCCGACGACGTGAGGCCACCACCGATCATGTTACCCTGTATCGTATGTTCAGCGCGGTCCTGACCCTCACAGCCATCGCCGGTCTCTGCGGTGTCGGTCTCGGCGCCGCCGGGCGCCGCCTGGCCGCGCAGCGCGACCCGGTGGTCGGGCACATCGACGAGCTGCTGCCGCAGACCCAGTGCGGCCAGTGCGGTTATCCGGGCTGCCGGCCCTACGCCGAGGCCGTGGCCGCCGGCGAGGCCGCCACCAACCTGTGCACGCCCGGCGGCAACGCCACGGCAAGGGCCATCGCCGATCTCCTGCAGGTCGACCCCGAGCCGGTGGCCGAGGACAACACCGGGCCGGCGGTGGCCTTCATCGACGAGAGCCAGTGCATCGGCTGCACCCGCTGCCTGCCGGCCTGCCCGGTAGACGCCATCGTCGGCGCCCAGCGCCAGGTGCACACCGTCCTCGCCGACGAATGCACCGGCTGCCGGCTGTGCGTCGAGGCCTGCCCCATGGACTGCATCACCATGCAGCCGGTGGAACCGCCACTGAACGCCCGCATCCGGCCGCTGCCGACGCCGCAGTCGACCACCGCCCGGCCCGAGCAGCGCCCCGGCCCGCTGCGCCACCAAGAGGTGCAGCCACGGCGCCGGGGCGTCGCCGTGGCGGGCGCCAAGGACCGCTCGCGCAACGGCCCACTGGGCAGCCTGGCGCTGCCGGCCCAGCTGGTGCTGCCGCTGCTCGATCACACCGGCGCCGAGGTGCCGGCCACCGTGGCCGTGGGTGAGCACGTCCGCCGTGGCACGCGGATCACCGAGGGGCACAGCGGCGTGCCGCTGCACGCGCCCACTTCCGGCGTGGTCAGCGCCATCGAGCGCCGGCCCATCGTCCACCCGGCCGGTGGTACCGCGCCGTGCCTGATCCTTGAGGCCGACGGCGCCGACTGCCGCGAGACGGCCATGGCGACCATCGAGGACCCGCTGCAGGCGGAGCCGGAGGTCCTGCTGCGACGCATCGCCGATGCCGGCGTGCGCGGCATGGGCGGGGCAGCCTTCCCCTCGGCACTGAAACTCGCCGACGCCGCGCGCAGCGGCGTCGATACCCTGGTGGTCAACGGGGTCGAGTGCGACACCTACCTCACCTGCGATGAGACGCTGCTGCGCATGCGCGCCGAGGCGATCATCGACGGCGCCCGCATCGCCGCCCGGGCCTGCGGCGCCGAGCGCATCCTCGTCGCGGTGAAGAACTCGGCCCCGGAAGCCGCCGCGGCGGCCGAGGCGGCCATCGAAACCGCCGAGGCGGACATCCAGGTGGTGCGCGTCGGCGGCGACTACCCGGCCGGCAACGAGCGCCACATCGTCTACCCCGCCACCGGACGCACCGTGCCCCCCGGCGCCCGGCCGCCGGCGGTGGGGGTGGTCTGCCAGAACGTCTCCACCCTCGACGCCATCCACCGCGCCGTCCACCAGGGCGAGCCGTCGGTGGAGCGGCTGGTGACCGTCACCGGCGGCGGCATCGCCGAGCCGGGCAATTACTGGGTCCGGGTGGGCACGCCGCTGGCCGCCCTGATCGGCCGGGCCGGCACACCCGGCTGCCGGACCATCGTCGGCGGCGGCATCATGGGCACCCCGGTCACCGACCGGCAGGTGCCGCTGACCCACGGCATGAACGGCGTCGTGGTCGAGTCCGCCGACGAGGCGCCGCTGTTCGAGCAGCCGTGCATCAGCTGTGGACGCTGCGCCGAGGTCTGCCCCGAAGGCCTGCAACCGTTCGAGATGGCCCGACGCATCCGCGCCGGTGTCGGCGTCGGCGAGGCCGCCGAGCACATCGACATCGACCCCATGCGCTGCACCGGCTGCTCGAGCTGCGAGTTGGTCTGCCCCAGCTCCATCCCCCTGGCGGCGATCACCGGGCACGCCCGGGACGTTGCCCGCTCCCGCATGCGCGAGCGGGAGCAGGCCGAACGGGCCCGGCAGCGCCACGAGGCCCGACAGGCCCGCGAGGCACGCCGCCAGCGCGAGAAGGAAGAGGCGCGCCGGCGCAAGCGTGAAGCCATGGCCGCCAAGGCCGAACAGAACCGCTCGGGCGAGACCACGGAGGGTTGAGCTTGGCGGCACCCACAACGCCCAGGATCATGGGGCTGGTCCTGCTCGCCCTGTTGCCGGGGGCCGGCGTGCTGGTCTGGCTCTTCGGCGTCGGTGTCCTGCTGAACATCGGCGCGGCACTCACCGCCGGTGTGGCCGCCGAGGCTCTGGTATTGCGCCTGCGTGGCCGCCCGGTGGGTCCGGCGCTGGCCGACGGCAGCACGCCGCTGGCGGCGCTGATCATCGGCATCGCCCTGCCGCCGCTGCTGCCCTTCTGGATCCCGGCGCTGGCCGGCGCCCTGGCGGTGCTGCTGGGCAAACAGGTCTACGGCGGACTGGGCCAGAACATCTTCAACCCGGCCATGGTCGGCTACCTGGCGGTGGTCCTCGCCTTCCCGCAGGCGGTGAGCCTATGGCCGGCGCCGGAGCCCGGCCTGGGCGCGGCGATCCCCGCCGCAGAGGCCCTGCAGTACTTCCTTACCGGCGGCCTGGCGCCGATCACCGACGCCATGACCCACGCCACGCCGCTGGACCGGCTGGCCACCGAGGGCTTTGCCGCCCTGCCCGGCGACGGCGGGCTGCTCGGGCAGACCCAGGCCGCCGGGGCCTGGCTGTGGCTCGGCGGCGCCTTCCTGCTCGGCGGCGCCTTCCTGCTAACGCTGCGCATCATCGACTGGCGCCTGCCGCTGGGCGTGCTTGCCGGCACCGCTGCCACCGCCGCGCTCCTGCAGCTCGGCGACGGCGCCCCGGTGCTCTTCCATCTGCTCTCCGGGGCGACGCTGCTGGTGGCGTTCTTTATCGCCACGGACCCGGTCAGCGCCCCGCGCGAGCCCACGGCGCGGCTGATCTACGCGGCGCTGATCGGCGTGGTGGCGTTGGTCATCCGTGAGCTCGGCGGTCATCCGGACGGCTTCGCCTTCGCCGTGCTGATGCTCAACGCCACCGCACCGCTGCTCGACTACGTGGTACGCCGCAGCGCTGGGGAGGCGGCATGACGCTACCGGTGAGCCTGCGCGCCGGGGGCATCCTGGCCCTGTTCGTGGGCATCGGTCTGGCTGCGGTGGCACTGGTCCACGAGCAGACCCGCGAGCAGATCGCCACCGCCGAGCGCCAGGTGGTGCTCGATCGCCTGGCCGCGGTGCTGCCCGACGGCCACGACAACGCCCCGGAAGAGCAGGTCTACGAGCGCCCCAACCCGCTGGATCACGCCACGCCGCTGCGCATCTACCCCGCCTACGCCGACGACACGTACCTGGGCGCGGCGGTCGAGGTGGAAACGCCGGAGGGCTACGCCGGCACCATCCGCCTGCTTGTGGGCATCGACGCCGACGGCGAGATCATCGGCGTGCGCACCGTGGCCCACCGCGAGACACCGGGGCTTGGGGACGCCATCGAGACGGCACGCAGCGACTGGATCCACGGCTTCGACAACCGGGCCCTGGGCGAGCCGCCGGAGGCGGACTGGCGCGTGCGCCAGGACGGCGGGGCGTTCGACGGCATCACCGGGGCGACCATCACCGCCCGGGCGGTGATCGACGCCGTGCGCGCGGTGCTGATCGACCACGCCGCCGAACCGGAGGCCTACCGCGGTGAAGCCCACGCCGAGGACGCCACCGCCATCGACCCCGAAGCCGACGACCGCAGTGACGAGGGGCCCACCGGATGAGCGAGACACCGACGACCCGCAGCATCTTCCGCGACGGCCTGTGGGGCAACAACGCCGCCCTGGTCCAGCTCCTTGGCCTCTGCCCGCTGCTGGCGGTGACCACCACCGCCGTGGCCGGGCTGGGCCTGGGCATCGCCACGCTGCTGGTGGTCACCGCCTCGAGCGTGGTGGTCTCGCTGATCCGCAACATCGTCCCGCAGGATGTGCGCATCCCGGTGTTCATCCTGGTCATCGCCGCCTTCGTCACCATCGTCGAGCTGGTGGTGGCGGCGTGGCTCCACGACCTCTACCGCACCCTGGGGCTGTTCCTGCCGCTGATCGTCACCAACTGCGCCATCCTCGCCCGCGCCGAGGCGTTCGCCTCGCGGCAGCCGGTGGGCCCGGCGGCGCTGGATGGGATCGCGACCGGCACCGGCTTCGCCGCCGTGCTGATCGTCCTCGGCGCCCTGCGCGAGCTCATCGGCCGCGGCACCCTGCTCGACGGCGCCGAGCAGCTCTTCGGCCCGGCCGCCGCCGGCTGGACGGTGGAACTGGTCGACGGCGACGTCTTCCTGCTCGCCATCCTGCCGCCCGGGGCGTTCATCGGCCTGGCCCTGCTGCTGGCGATCAAGAACCGCATCGACGACCGCCATGGACGCTGAGCAGCGCTACGAGCTCTACCGGCGGCTGAGCGAAGCGCTGCCCGAGCCGCAGACGGAGCTGCTCTACGAGACCCCCTTCGAGCTGCTGGTGGCGGTCTCGCTCTCGGCGCAGAGCACCGATGAGAGCGTCAACCGCGCCACCCGGGCCCTCTTCCCGGTGGCCAACACCCCCCATGCGATGCTGGAGCTGGGCGAGGACGGGCTCAAGCCGTACATCCAGCACATCGGCCTCTACAACAACAAGGCGCGCAACATCATCGCCGCCAGCCGGCAGCTGATCGAGCACCACGGCGGCGCGGTCCCCCGCGAGCGCGCCGCCCTCGAGGCGCTACCCGGCGTCGGGCGCAAGACGGCCAACGTCATCCTCAACGTCGCCTTCGGCGAGCCGACCATCGCCGTGGATACGCACATCTTCCGCGTCGCCAACCGCACCGGGCTGGCGCCGGGGAAGAACGTACGCGAGGTGGAGGAAGGGCTGGAGGCGGTGACGCCGGAGCCGTTCCGGCTCCACGCCCACCACTGGCTGATCCTGCACGGGCGCTACACCTGCACCGCCCGCCGCCCCCGCTGCGGGGCGTGCGTCATCGCCGATCTGTGCAGCTTCCCGGAGAAGGACCCGGAGCGGACCTGAGGGCCGGGGCGCCAATGCGCCCCGGTCGATTCCCTCACGCGCCGCACCGCCAGGCAGCGGGCACCGCCGCCGGCGGCCCACACCGGCAGCGACTGCCCTGCCCGACCGGGGTCAGCCGCGGCGTTTGGCGCCGAGGCGCAGACGCAGGGCGTTGAGGCGGATGAAGCCCTCGGCGTCCTTCTGGTCGTAGGCCCCGGCGTCGTCCTCGAAGGTGGCCACCGACGCGTCGAAGAGGCTCTGCGGGGACTGGCGGCCGACGACGATGACGTTGCCCTTGTAGAGCTTCAGGCGCACGGTGCCCTCGACCACCTGCTGGGTCTGGTCGATCATCGCCTGCAGCGCCTCGCGCTCCGGGGCGAACCAGTAGCCGTTGTAGACCAGCTCGGCGTAGCGCGGCATCAGCTCGTCCTTGAGGTGGGCGGCGTCGCGATCGAGGGTGATCGACTCCATGGCGCGGTGGGCGCGCAGGAGGATGGTCCCGCCCGGGGTCTCGTAGCAGCCGCGGGATTTCATGCCCACGTAACGGTTCTCGACGATGTCGATCCGGCCGATGCCGTGGCGGGCACCGAGGTCATTGAGCCGGCCGAGCAGCGCCGCCGGCGAGAGGCGCTCGCCGTCGATGGCCACCGGATCGCCCCCGGCGAACTCGATGTCCACGTACTGCGGCTCATCCGGCGCCGCTTCCGGGGCGGTGGTCCACAGCCACATGCGCTCCTCGGCCTCGGTCCAGGTGTCCTCCAGGACCCCGCCCTCGTAGGAGATATGCAGCAGGTTGGCGTCCATGGAGTACGGCGCGCCGCCCTCCTCGCGCTTGCCCTCGATGTCGATGCCGTGGCGCTCGGCGTACTGCAGCAGCCGCTCGCGGGAGTTGAGGTCCCACTCGCGCCACGGGGCGATGACCTTGATCCCCGGCTCCAGGCCGTAGTAACCGAGCTCGAAGCGGACCTGGTCGTTGCCCTTGCCGGTGGCGCCGTGGGCGACGGCGTCCGCACCGGTCTCACGGGCGATCTCCACCTGCCGCTTGGCGATCAGCGGCCGGGCGATGGAGGTGCCGAGCAGGTACTCGCCCTCGTAGACGGCGTTGGCGCGGAACATCGGGAAGACGAAATCGCGGGCGAACTCCTCGCGCAGATCGTCGACGTAGATCTCGCGAATCCCGAATGCCTCCGCCTTGCGCCGGGCGGGCTCGAGCTCTTCACCCTGGCCGAGATCGGCGGTGAACGTCACCACCTCGCAGCCGTAGGTCTCCTCGAGCCACTTGAGGATCACGGAGGTATCGAGACCGCCGGAGTAGGCAAGTACGACCTTCTTGACGTCCGACATGGGAGGCTCCTGGGCAGTATTCAGTGGTTGGCGTTCAGGGTTCAGTCTGCAGGGTGCAGCGGACCGTTTTCAGGCGGCAGCATCAGGAATTCCAGCAGCGCCTTCTGCGCGTGGAGGCGGTTCTCGGCTTCGTCCCAGACGACGCTCTGCGACCCCTCGAGCACGGCGGCCTCCACCTCCTCGCCGCGGTGCGCGGGCAGGCAGTGCATGAACAGCGCCTCGGGGCCGGCGCACTCCATCAGCGACTCGGTCACGCAGAAGCCGCGGAAGGCCTCCTCGCGGGCGGCCTGCTCGCTCTCCTGGCCCATGCTCGCCCAGACATCGGTGGTCACCAGATCGGCCCCCTCGGCGGCGGCGTAGGCGTCGTCGAAGAGCTGCACCCGCTCGCCGCCGAGCGCCAGGATATCCGCTTCCGGGCGGTAGCCGGGCGGCGCGGCGATATGCAGGTCGAAGCCGAGCAGTCCGGCGGCTTCGATCCAACTGTGGCACATGTTGTTGCCGTCGCCGATCCACGCCACGCGCCGATCGGTGATCGGCCCGCGGTGCTCGGTGAAGGTCTGCAGGTCGGCGAGCAGCTGGCACGGGTGGCACAGATCCGAGAGGCCGTTGATCACCGGCGCGGCCGAGTACGCGGCGAAGCGCTCCAGCATATCGTGGCCGAAGGTGCGGATCATCACCGCATCGACCATGCGCGAGATCACCCGCGCCGTGTCCTCCACCGGCTCGCCGCGGCCGAGTTGGGTATCCCGCGGCGACAGGAACAGCGCGTGGCCGCCGAGCTGGGCCATGCCCGCCTCGAAGGAGACCCGCGTGCGGGTGGAAGACTTCTCGAAGACCATCCCCAGCACGCGGCCCTGCAGGGGCTGGTGCAGCTGCCCGGCGCGGTGCATATCGCGCAGCTCCGTGGCCCGGCGCAGCAGCTGGTGGATCTCATCGGCGGAGCAGTCACGCAGGGTGAGGAAGTGGCGCATCAAAGACGCCCTCCGTGGTTCGGTTCAGGTCAGGCGCCGGCCAGGTGGCGGCGCACCAGGTCGGCGACGCCGTCGGCGAGCTGGCCGATCTCGTCGTCGTCCAGGATCAGCGGCGGCACCAGACGGACCACGTTGCCGGCGGTGACGTTGATCAGCAGCCCCGCGTCGAGGGCCCGGCGCGGCAGCGCACTGGCATCGCCGGCAAGCTCGATGCCGGTCATCAGGCCGCGACCGCGGATCTCGCGGACCCCCTCCACCCCGGCCAGCTTCTCGGACAGGCGGGCGCGCAGCGCCTCGCCGGCGCGCTCGGCCGCCGCCGGCACGTCCTCGCGCTCAAGGGTGTCGAGCACCGCCAGCGCCGCACGGGCGGCCAGCGGATTGCCACCGTAGGTGGTGCCGTGGCTGCCCGGGCCAAGGGTCCCGGCGCACCCGGCCGCGGCCAGGCAGGCGCCGATGGGCAGCCCGTTGCCCAGGGCCTTGGCCAGGATCAGCACATCCGGACGGATGCCGGCCTGCTCGAAGGCGAACAGCGTCCCGGTGCGCCCCATGCCCGTCTGCACTTCATCGAGCATCAGCAGCCAGCCGCGCTCGTCGCAGATCCGCCGCAGCCGCGCCAGGTAATCCGCCGGCGGGATCCGCACCCCGCCCTCGCCCTGGATCGGCTCCACCAGCACGGCACACACGGCGTCGTCGTCGATGGCCGCCACGGCGTCGGCGTCGCCGTAGGGCACGCGCCGGAACCCCTCGGGCAGCGGCGCGAAGCCCTCGTGGGCGGCGGGATTGCCGGTGGCCGCCAGCGCCCCCAGGGTCCGCCCGTGGAAGGCGCCGTCGGCGACCACGATCTGCGGTGCCCCCACCCCCAGCGCGGCCGCGTGGCGGCGGGCGAGCTTGATGGCCGCCTCGTTGGCCTCCGCGCCGGAGTTGCAGAAGAACGCCGCGCTCATCCCGGCGGCGGCGCACAGGCGCTCGGCCAGGCGCTCCTGCAGCGGCACCCGGTAGAGGTTCGAGGTGTGCACCAGGGTCTGCGCCTGCTCGGCCACCACACGGGCGATGGCCGGATGGCTGTGGCCCAGCCCGCAAACGGCGATGCCGGCCACCCCATCGAGGTAGGCGTGGCCCTGCTCGTCGTAGAGCCACGCCCCCTCACCCCGGGCGAAGGCAACGGGCAGGCGATTGTAGGTCGGGATCAGGGCTTCCATGGGCGGTCTCATACACGCGGCAACCGACTCCGGGAGCCGGGCAAAAACGCCTAAATTAACCGCCGGCTGAAACCGGCGCAAGCACCGCAACCCCTTGGATTCACGGTCCGGAGGTGTCGGGACCGCCGAGGGGA
>NZ_JAJNRE010000030.1:0-19706 GCF_022228025.1 Halorhodospira sp. 9622
ACGCTCAAACTTTTCCTTGGACACGCCACACCTCGTTTATCTTGTACGGTCTCTCGTCTGAAACTGAACGGCGACGTACGCTTACGACGCCTTCTTGATCACTTCATCGGCGATGCTCGCCGGCGCCTCGTGATACTCCTCGAACTCCATCACGTAGGAGGCACGCCCCTGGGTGTTGGAGCGCAGGTCCGTCGCGTAGCCGAACATCTCCTTCAGCGGCACCTGGGCACGGATCTGCTTGCCGTTGGGGATGTCCTCCATCTTCTGCACGGTGCCGCGCCGACGGTTGAGGTCACCGACCACGTCGCCCATGTACTCCTCCGGCGTGACCACCTCGACCTTCATCACGGGCTCGAGCAGAACCGGATCCGCCTTCATGAACCCTTCGCGGAAGGCCATGGAGCCGGCGATCTTGAACGCCATCTCCGAGGAGTCGACATCGTGGTAGGAGCCGTCGTAGAGCTCCACGGCCACGTCGACCACCGGGTAGCCGGCGAGCACGCCCTCTTCCATGACCTCGCGACAGCCGTGGTCGACCGACGGCACGTACTCCTTGGGCACCACGCCGCCGACGATCTTGCTCTCGAAGTTGTAGCCGTCGCCACGCTCCTGCGGCTTCATGCGGATGTGCACGTGACCGTACTGGCCGCGGCCACCGGACTGGCGCACGAACTTGCCTTCCTGCTCGACCTGCTTACGGATGGTCTCGCGGTAGGCGACCTGCGGCGCGCCGACGTTGGCCTCGACCTTGAACTCCCGCTTGAGGCGGTCGACGATGATATCCAGGTGCAGCTCACCCATGCCGGAGATGATGGTCTGCCCGGACTCCTCGTCGGTGCGCACGCGGAAGGACGGATCCTCCTGCGCCAGCCGGCCGAGGGCCTGGCCCATCTTCTCTTGGTCGCTGCGCGTCTTCGGCTCGACGGCAACGGCGATCACCGGCTCGGGGAACTCCATGCGCTCGAGCGTGACCTTGTTGCTCGGATCGCACAGGGTGTCACCGGTGGTGACATCCTTCAGGCCGACAGCGGCGGCGATGTCGCCGGCGCGGACCTCCTTGATCTCCTCGCGCTGGTTGGAGTGCATCTGCAGCAGACGGCCGATGCGCTCCTTCTTGCCCTTGACCGGGTTGAAGACCGCGTCGCCGGAGCTTAGCACGCCGGAGTAGACGCGGAAGAACGTGAGGTTGCCGACGTACGGATCGTTGGCGATCTTGAACGCCAGCGCCGCGAAGGGCTGATCGTCGCTGGACTCGCGGGTGACCACGGTCTCTTCGTCATCGAGCACACCCTCGATGGCCGGGACCTCGTTGGGCGCCGGCAGGAATTCGATGACGGCGTCGAGCAGCGTCTGAACGCCCTTGTTCTTGAACGCCGAGCCGCACATGCACAGCACGATCTCGGTGTTCAGGGTGCGCTGGCGCAAGCCACGCTTGATGTCGTCGTGGGACAGTTCCCCTTCGTTGAGGTACTTGTCCATCAGCTCTTCGTCCGCCTCGGCGGCGGCCTCGACCATCTCCTCGCGGGCGGCCTCGGCGTCGGCCCTGAGCTCTTCCGGGATCTCCCGCTCGGAGTAGGTCATGCCCTGCTCGTCGCGGTCCCAGTAGATGGCGGACATGCGCAGCAGGTCGATGATGCCCTCGAACTGGTCCTCGGCGCCGATGGGCAGCTGGATCGGCACCGCCTGGGAACCGAGCCGCTCGCGGATCTGGCTGACCACACGCGAGAAGTCGGCGCCAGCGCGGTCCATCTTGTTGACGAACGCCATGCGCGGCACGCCGTACTTGTTGGCCTGGCGCCAGACCGTCTCGGACTGCGGCTCCACGCCACCGACGGCACAGAACACGGCGACGGCGCCGTCGAGCACCCGCAGCGAGCGCTCCACCTCGATGGTGAAGTCGACGTGACCCGGGGTGTCGATGATGTTGATCCGGGTCTCGGGGTACTGCTGGTCCATGCCGCGCCAGAAGCAGGTGGTCGCGGCGGACGTAATGGTGATGCCACGCTCCTGTTCCTGGGACATCCAGTCCATGGTCGCCGCACCGTCATGGGTCTCACCCATCTTGTGCGAGACACCGGTGTAAAACAGGATGCGCTCGGTGGTGGTGGTCTTGCCGGCATCGATGTGAGCGGCGATGCCGATGTTCCGATAGCGCTCGATGGGTGTCTTGCGTGCCACGGTGGAATACCCCGTTTTGAAGCGTGTTTCTGCGTTTACCAGCGGTAGTGCGAGAAGGCCTTGTTGGCCTCGGCCATGCGGTGCGTGTCTTCACGCTTTTTCACGGCCGTCCCGCGACTCTCCGCCGCCTCAAGCATCTCGTTGGCCATGCGCGCGGCCATGGTCTTCTCGCCGCGCTTGCGGGCCGCCTCGAGCAGCCAGCGCATGGCGAGGGTCTGGCGCCGCTCGGGGCGGACCTCGACCGGAACCTGATACGTAGCGCCACCGACGCGCCGGGACTTGACCTCGACCCGCGGCTTGACGTTCTCGAGCGCGGTCTCCATGACCTCGATCGGATCGTCGTGCTTGGCGCCGATGCGCTCCAAGGCCCCGTAGAGGATTCGCTCGGCCACCGAGCGCTTGCCGTCGCTCATGACCATGTTGACGAATTTGGTCAGGACCTCACTCCCGTACTTGGGATCGGGCAGGACCTTGCGCTTGGGTACTTCTCGTCTCCTAGGCATGACTGAGTCCCGTTACTTCTTCTTCGGGCGCTTGGCGCCGTACTTGGAACGACCCTGCCGGCGCTTGTCGACACCCGCCGTATCCGCGGCACCGCGGACGACGTGGTAGCGCACACCAGGCAGGTCCTTGACACGCCCGCCACGAATGAGGACGACCGAGTGCTCCTGGAGGTTGTGACCCTCACCACCGATGTAGGAGGCCACCTCGTAACCGTTGGTCAGACGCACACGCGCCACCTTCCGCAGCGCGGAGTTCGGCTTCTTCGGCGTGGTGGTGTAGACGCGAGTGCATACGCCGCGCTTCTGAGGGCTCGCCTCCAGCGCCGGCACACTGCTCTTCGCGGTGCGCTTGGTGCGACCTTTGCGCACCAACTGGTTCACTGTCGCCATAGGGTTTTGCGCTCCGTACCGACCCAAAAACGACAGGCCGGATGGCCGGCCTGTCGAAGACGCGGCATTCTAGGGTGATCCCGCGCCCTTGTCAATGACACGCCCCGGGACCACCCCGGGGCGCACGGCTTGCGTTGCGGTTGCTCGGGGCTATTCGGCCTCGGGCCCGGCCTCCTCGCCGGAGGGACCGGAATCCGCGCCTTCGCCCTGACCGAGCGAGGCGAAGACCTCCTCGGCCTGCTGCTCCGGCGTCGCCACCGGACCGGGGGCCTCCTGGCGCCGCGCGGCGTGGTAGGCGAATCCGGTGCCCGCCGGGATGAGCCGGCCGACGATGACGTTCTCCTTCAGGCCACGCAGGTCGTCTCGGATGCCGCGGGTCGCCGCCTCGGTGAGCACCCGGGTGGTCTCCTGGAAGGAGGCCGCCGAGATGAACGACTCGGTGGACAGCGACGCCTTGGTGATGCCCAGCAGCGACGGCTCCCATTGGGCCGGCTGCTTGCTCTGCGCCTCGAGCCGCTCGTTCTCTTCGAGCAGCTTGGCCCGGTCGACCTGCTCGCCCTTGAGGTAGAGCGAGTCGCCCGGGTCGGAGACGATGGTCTTGCGCAGCATCTGGCGGACGATCACCTCGATGTGCTTGTCGTTGATGCCCACGCCCTGGAGGCGGAAGACGTCCTGGATCTCCTGGACGATGTACTCGGCAAGCTTGGTCACGCCGAGCAGCCGCAGGATGTCGTGGGGGTTGGGCTCGCCATCGGCGATGGTCTCGCCCTTCTCCACGTGCTCGCCCTCGAAGACGGTGACGTTCCGCCACTTGGGGATGAGCTCCTCGTGGGTCTCGCCGTCGGCCTTGGTGATGATCAGCCGCTGCTTGCCCTTGGTCTCCTTGCCGAAGCCGACGGTGCCGGAGGCCTCGGCGAGGATCGCCGGCTCCTTGGGCTTACGCGCCTCGAACAGGTCGGCCACCCGCGGCAGACCGCCGGTGATGTCACGGGTCTTGGACGCCTCCTGCGGGATGCGCGCCAGGGCGTCACCCACGCGGACTTCGGCGTTGTCCTCCAGCGAGACAATGGCACCAGCCGGCAGGTAGTAGTGGGCCGGGATCTGCGTGCCGGCGATGTTCAAGTCGTTGCCGTCGCCGTCGACGAGCTTGATCATCGGGCGCAGGTCCTTGTAGGCGACCCGCTCCTCGGTGACCTTGCCGTTGGCGTCGGTGACCTGGCGCTTGTGCTCGCCGGTCCCGCGACTCTTCGGATCGGTGACCACGAGGCTCGACAGGCCGGTGACCTCGTCGACCTCACGCTGCACGGTGACCCCCTCGACGAAGTCGTGGAAGCGGACGTACCCGTCCACCTCGGTGACGATCGGGTGGGTGTGGGGGTCCCAGTTGGCCACCACCTGGCCGGCCTCGACGGGATCCTCGTCGCCGACGCTCAGCACGGCGCCGTAGGGGATCTTGTAGCGCTCGCGCTCGCGGCCGTACTCGTCCATGACGGTCAGCTCGCCGGAGCGAGAGACGGCCACATAGCTGCCGGAGTGGTGCTGCACGGTCTTGATGTTGTGCAGCCGCGCCTTGCCGGTATTGCGCACCTCCACCTGGGAGACGGCGGCCGCCCGCGAGGCGGCACCGCCGATGTGGAAGGTGCGCATGGTCAGCTGCGTGCCAGGCTCGCCGATGGACTGCGCGGCGATGACGCCGACGGCCTCGCCGATGTTGACGCCATGGCCACGGGCCAGGTCACGGCCGTAGCACTTGGCGCAGACGCCGTGGCGGGTCTCGCAGGTGACCGCAGAGCGGACCTTGATCTCGTCCACACCCATACGCTCAAGGCGCTCGACCCAGTCCTCGTCGAGCAACGTGCCGGCCTCGACGGCGATCTCGGTGCTGCCGGGCACCGCCACGTCCTCGGCCACGACGCGGCCGAGCACCCGCTCGGCGAGGGTCTCGACGACGTCCCCGCCCTCGATGATCGGGGTCTGCACGAGGCCATCGGTGGTGCCGCAGTCTTCCTCGGTGACCACCAGGTCCTGCGAGACGTCCACCAGGCGGCGGGTCAGGTAGCCGGAGTTGGCCGTCTTGAGCGCCGTATCGGCCAGGCCCTTCCGGGCGCCGTGGGTGGAGATGAAGTACTGCAGGACGTTGAGGCCCTCGCGGAAGTTGGCCGTGATCGGCGTCTCGATGATCGAACCGTCGGGTTTGGCCATCAGGCCGCGCATGCCGGCGAGCTGGCGGATCTGCGCGGCCGAGCCACGGGCACCGGAGTCCGCCATGATGAAGATGGAGTTCAGGGACTTCTGCTCGGTCTCGTTGCCCTCGGCATCGATGACCGTCTCCTTGCCCATCTTCTCCATCATGGCGCCGGCGACCTGGTCGTTGGTGTGCGCCCAGATGTCGACGACCTTGTTGTAACGCTCGCCGCTGGTAACGAGCCCGGAGGCGTACTGGTCCTCGATCTCGCGGACCTCCTCCTCGGCCGAGCGCAGGGCCTCCTCCTTGTCCGTAGGCACCTCCATGTCGTCAACGCCGATGGAGACGCCGGCCTTGGTGGAGTAGAAGAAGCCTGTGTACATCAGCTGGTCGGCGAAGATGACAGTGCCCTTGAGGCCGACGCGGCGGTAGCAGGCGTTAACCAGCCCGGAGATGCCCTTCTTGTCGAGCTCGCGGTCGACGGCCTCGAAGGGCAGGCCGTCAGGGACGATGTCGAACAGCAGGGCACGCCCGATGGTGGTCTGCCGGCGTTGAACGCGCTCGACCAGCTCGCCGGTGTCGTCGAAGACGCGCTCGCGGACGCGCACCTCGATCCGCGCACCGAGTTCGGCGGCGCCGGTCTGGTAGGCGCGGTGGACCTCTTCGACACCGGACAGCCGCATCCCCTCACCGCGGGCGTTCACGCGCTCGCGGGTCATGTAGTAGATGCCCAGCACCACGTCCTGGGAGGGGACGATGATCGGCTCACCCGAGGCCGGCGAGAGGATGTTGTTGGTGGACATCATCATCGCCCGCGACTCGAGCTGCGCCTCGAGCGACAGCGGCACGTGCACCGCCATCTGGTCGCCGTCGAAGTCGGCGTTGTAGGCGGTGCACACCAGCGGGTGGAGCTGGATGGCCTTGCCCTCGATGAGCACCGGCTCGAAGGCCTGGATGCCGAGGCGGTGGAGCGTCGGTGCGCGGTTGAGCAGCACCGGGTGCTCGCGGATGACCTCGTCGAGGATGTCCCAGACCTCGCCGGTCTCGCGCTCGACCATCTTCTTGGCCGCCTTGATGGTGGTGGCCAGGCCGCGGCGCTGCAGCTTGGAGAAGATGAACGGCTTGAACAGCTCCAGCGCCATGCGCTTGGGCAGGCCACACTGGTGCAGGCGCAGCGTCGGGCCGACCACGATCACGGAACGGCCGGAGTAGTCGACGCGCTTGCCCAGCAGGTTCTGCCGGAAGCGCCCCTGCTTGCCCTTGATCATGTCGGCCAGGGACTTGAGCGGGCGCTTGTTGGTGCCGGTGATCGCCCGGCCGCGGCGGCCGTTGTCGAGCAGGGCGTCGACGGACTCCTGGAGCATGCGCTTCTCGTTGCGCACGATGATGTCCGGTGCGGCCAGCTCCAACAGCCGCTTGAGGCGGTTGTTGCGGTTGATCACCCGCCGGTACAGATCGTTGAGATCCGAGGTGGCGAAGCGACCGCCGTCGAGCGGCACCAGCGGGCGCAGGTCCGGCGGCAGGACCGGCAGGACGGTCATGATCAGCCACTCGGGCTTGTTGCCGGACTCGAGGAACGCCTCGAGCAGCTTGAGCCGCTTGGACAGGCGCTTGATCTTGGACTCGGAACCGGTGGCCTCGATGTCGTCACGCAGCCGGCGCGCCTCGGCCTCCAGGTCCATGCCCTTGAGGATCTCGAGCACCGCCTCGGCACCCATGCGGGCGTCGAACTCGTCGCCGTGCTCCTCGACGGCCTCGAGGTACTGCTCGTCGGTCAGCAACTGCCCCTGCTCGAGCGGGGTCATGCCGGGCTCAATGACGATGTACGCCTCGAAGTAGAGCACCCGCTCGACGTCGCGCAGGGTCATGTCCAGCAGCAGGCCGATGCGCGACGGCAGGCTCTTGAGGAACCAGATGTGGGCCACCGGACTGGCCAGGTCGATATGGCCCATGCGCTCGCGGCGCACCTTGGCGACGGTCACCTCGACACCGCACTTCTCGCAGACCACGCCCCGGTGCTTGAGCCGCTTGTACTTGCCGCACAGGCACTCGTAGTCCTTCACCGGGCCGAAGATCTTGGCGCAGAAGAGCCCGTCGCGCTCCGGCTTGAAGGTGCGGTAGTTGATGGTCTCCGGCTTCTTGACCTCGCCGTAGGACCAGGAACGGATCATCTCGGGCGATGCCAGCCCGATACGGATCGCGTCGAAGTCCTCCAGCTGAGCACCCGGCTGCTTGAAAAGGTTGAGAAGATCTCTCATGTCTGCTGCCCGCTCGCGCGTTGATCTCAGGTCGCCGCCGCTAGCCCGGCGGCTCGGACCCCGGGGCATCGGCCCCGGGCATCTGAATCGGTACGCCAGCGCTCAGGCGACGTCCGGCCACGGCCCCCGAAGGTCACCGCGGCCGCCGCACGCCCGGCGCTGAGCGCCGCTGTCAGTCGTCCCTCTCCAGTTCGATGTTGATGCCCAGGGAACGGATCTCCTTGACCAGGACGTTAAACGACTCCGGCATACCGGCCTCCATGCGGTGGTCCCCGTCGACGATGTTCTTGTACATCTTGGTCCGGCCACTGACGTCGTCGGACTTGACGGTGAGCATCTCCTGCAGGGTGTACGCCGCACCGTAAGCCTCCAGGGCCCAGACCTCCATCTCGCCGAAGCGCTGACCACCGAACTGCGCCTTGCCGCCCAGCGGCTGCTGGGTGACCAGCGAGTACGGCCCGGTGGCGCGGGCGTGAACCTTGTCGTCGACCAGGTGGTTGAGCTTGAGCATGTACATGTAGCCCACCGTCACCGGCCGGTCGAAGGCATCGCCGGTGCGCCCGTCGTAGAGCGTGGTCTGACCCGACTCGGGCAGGCCGGCGAGCTTCAGCCAGCGCTTGATCTCCGCCTCGTTGGCGCCGTCGAACACCGGCGAGGCCACGGGCACGCCGCCGCTCAGGTTGCGGCAGAGCTCATGGAGTTCGGCCTCCGTGAGCGTCTCGAGTTCCTCCTTGCGCCCGGAGGCGTTGTAGATCTCGGAGAGGTAGCCGCGCAGCTCCTCGGCCTGGGCCTGCTGCTCGAGCATCTGCCCGATCTGGTGGCCGAGCCCACGTGCCGCCCAACCGAGGTGGGTCTCGAGCACCTGCCCGACGTTCATCCGCGACGGGACACCGAGCGGCGACAGGACGACCTCCACCGGCGTGCCGTCGTCCATGAAGGGCATGTCCTCTTCGGGGACGATCATGGAGATCACGCCCTTGTTGCCGTGGCGGCCGGCGAACTTGTCGCCGGGCTGCAGGCGGCGCTTGACGGCCAGATGGACCTTGACGGTCTTGAGCACGCCCGGAGAGAGGTCGTCACCGGCCGTGATCTTCTCCTTCTTCTCCTGGAAGCGACGCTCGAAGCGGTCGTTCTGGGTCTCCAGCTGGTGGCGCACGGCCTCGAGCTGCTGGTTGACCTCCTCGTCGCGCATGCGGATCTCGAACCAGCGCTCACGCGGCAGGTCCTGCAGATACGCCTCGGTGACCTCGGCGCCGCTGCCCAGCCCCTTGGGACCGCCCTCGGCAACCTTGCCGACGAGCAGCTTCTCGAGCCGGGCGTAGGCGTCGTCCTCGAAGATGCGCTTCTCGTCGTCGAGGTCCTTGCGCACCCGGGCAATCTCCTCGCGCTCGATGGCGCGGGCGCGCTCGTCCTTCTCGACGCCGTCGCGGGTGAAGACCTGGACGTCGATGACGGTGCCGTCCATGCCGGTGGGCACACGCAGCGAGGTGTCCTTCACGTCGGAGGCCTTCTCACCGAAGATCGCCCGCAGCAGCTTCTCCTCCGGCGTCAGCTGGGTCTCGCCCTTGGGCGTGACCTTGCCGACGAGGATGTCACCGGCCTTGACCTCCGCACCGATGTAGACGATGCCCGACTCATCGAGGCGGGAAAGGGCCGACTCGGAGACGTTGGGGATGTCGGCGGTGATCTCCTCACTGCCGAGCTTGGTGTCCCGGGCGACGCAGGTCAGCTCCTCGATGTGGACGGAGGTGTAGCGATCCTCCTTGACCAGCTTCTCGGAGATGAGGATCGAGTCCTCGAAGTTGTAGCCATTCCACGGCATGAAGGCGACGAGCATGTTCTGGCCCAGGGCCAGCTCGCCCATGTCCGTGGACGGCCCGTCCGCCAGGGCGTCGCCCCGGGCGACGTGATCGCCGACGTGTACCAGCGGCTTCTGGCTGAAGCAGGTGTTCTGGTTGGAACGGGTGTACTTGGTCAGGCTGTAGATGTCGACGCCCGGCTCGCCCGGGGTGGTCTCGTCGTCGTCGACGCGCACGACGATCCGGCTCGAGTCGACCTGCTCGACGACGCCGCCGCGCTCGGCGGTGACGATGACGCCGGAGTCACGGGCGACGGTGCGCTCCATGCCGGTGCCCACCAGCGGCTTGTCGGCACGCAGCGTCGGCACGGCCTGGCGCTGCATGTTCGCACCCATCAGCGCGCGGTTGGCGTCGTCGTGCTCGAGGAACGGCACCAGCGAGGCGGCCACCGACACGATCTGGCGCGGCGAGACGTCCATGTACTGGACGCGGTCCGCCGTGGCCATGGTGAACTCGTTCTGGTGACGGCACGAGATCAGGTCGTCGGCAAGGTGGCCGTTCTCGTCCACGCGGGCGTTGGCCTGCGCGATGACGTAGCGCGACTCCTCGATCGCCGAGAGGTACTCCACCTGATCGGTGACCTGACCGTCGACGACCTTGCGGTAGGCGGTCTCGAGAAAGCCGTAGCGGTTGGCCTGGGCGTAGACGGCCAGCGAGTTGATCAGGCCGATGTTCGGCCCCTCCGGCGTCTCGATCGGGCAGACGCGACCGTAGTGGGTCGGGTGCACGTCACGGACCTCGAAGCCCGCCCGCTCGCGGGTCAGGCCGCCGGGGCCCAGTGCCGAGATGCGCCGTTTGTGGGTCACCTCGGAGAGCGGGTTGTTCTGGTCCATGAACTGCGACAGCTGCGAGGAGCCGAAGAACTCCTTGATGGCCGCGGCCACCGGCTTCGCGTTGATCAGCTCCTGGGGCATCAGCCCCTCGCTCTCAGCCAGGGAGAGGCGCTCCTTGACGGCACGCTCGACGCGCACCAAGCCGACTCGGAAGACATTCTCGGCCATCTCACCGACGGAGCGCACGCGGCGGTTGCCCAGGTGGTCGATGTCGTCGACCTGGCCGTTGCCGTTGCGGATGTCGATCAGCTCGCGGAGCACGTCGAGGATATCGGAGCTCTCGCCGTAACGCTCGAGCAGGTCAGCGGCGTCCTTGTCCTCGTTGCCGAGGCCCGCGAAGTACTTGCCGTCGAAGAGGATGCCCGGGCCACGGACCTCGTCGCGGCCGACGCGCAGGTTGAACTTCATCCGCCCCACCGGCGACAGATCGTAGCGGTCGCTGGTGAAGAACAGGGTGTGGAAGAGGTTCTCCGCGGCGTCCTTGGTCGGCGGCTCGCCGGGACGCATCATGCGGTAGATCTCGACCAGCGCCTCCATCTGGCTGCGGGTGGCGTCGGCGGCCAGGGTGGTGGACATGTACGGGCCGCGGTCGAGGTCGTTGACGAACAGCGTCTCGATCTCGCGGATGCCGGCGTCGAAGAACGACTGGGTGATCTCCGGCGTCAGCGTAGCGTTGGCCTCGGCGAGGAGCTCGCCGGTGGCCGGGTCGACGACGTCGTGGGCGAGGATCTTGCCGGTGAGGTAGTCCTCGGGCACCTCGAGCTGCTCGACGCCGGACTTCTGCAGCTGCTTGACGTGCCGCGCAGTGACCCGCCGGCCCGACTCGACGATGGTCTCGCCGCCGGCGACGATATCGAAGCTGGCGGTCTCGCCGCGCAGGCGCTCAGGCACCAGATCGAGCACGACCTTGTTGCCGCTGCCCAGGTGGAAGCGGTCGGTATCGAAGAAGGCGTAGAGCATCTCCTCGGGCGTGTAGCCGAGGGCACGCAGCAGGATCGTCGCCGGCAGCTTTCGCCGGCGGTCGATGCGCACGTAGATCGTGTCCTTGGGGTCGAACTCGAAGTCGAGCCAAGAGCCGCGGTACGGGATGACGCGCGCCGAGAAGAGCAGCTTGCCGGAGGAGTGGCTCTTGCCCTTGTCGTGGTCGAAGAAGACACCCGGCGAGCGGTGGAGCTGGTTGACGATCACGCGCTCGGTGCCGTTGACCACGAAGGTGCCGGTGGAGGTCATCAGGGGCATCTCGCCCATGTAGACCTCCTGCTCCTTGATGTCCTTGACGCCGCCGCCCTCCTTGTCATAGAGCGCCAGACGCACCAGCATGCGCAGCGGCGCGGCGTAGGTCAGCCCACGGCTCTGGCACTCCTTGACGTCGAACGGCGGGTCGCCGATGCGGTACGAGACGTACTGCAGTTCGGCGTTCCCGGAGTGGCTCTGGATCGGGAAGACCGACCGGAACGCGCCCTCGAGGCCTACCTCGGTGTCGCGCTCGTCTTCGCTGACCTCGTCCTGCAGGAACTGCCGGTACGAGTCGACCTGGGTCGCCAGCAGGTAGGGGACATCGAGGATATTCGGGAGCTTCCCGAAGTCCTTGCGGATGCGCTTCTTCTCGGTGAACGAATAGGCCATCGGGCTTCCTCAGCGCTTGAGCAGCTTCTCGAACCAGACCGCGGATTCCCGCGGACAGCGTTGCCAAAGGGACCGCTCCGGGCGTAACGTTGCCTTGTCAGGTGCCCCGAAGGGTCTCTGCGTTATTCGGTGATGCAGTATCAACAGGCGAAGGCCGGCGGCCTCCCGGCCGCCAGCCCGCGCTTACATCCGCTTGGACGGTTGCTCGGTCCAGCTCACTTGAGCTCGACGCTCGCCCCCGCCTCTTCCAGCTTGGCCTTGATGTCGTCGGCCTCTTCCTTGGAGGCGCCTTCCTTGATCGGCGCGGGGCAGCCCTCGACGACCTCCTTCGCCTCCTTCAGGCCCAGGCCGGTCACGCCGCGCACGGCCTTGATGACGCCGACCTTGTTGTCGCCGTGGGAGCTGAGGATCACGTCGAACTCGGTCTGCTCCTCGGCGGCGGCGCCCTCGTCGCCGCCACCACCGCCGGCAGCGGGCGCAGCGGCCACGGCCGCGGCCGCGGTGACGCCGAACTTCTCTTCCATCGCCTCGATGAGCTCCACGACCTCCATGACGCTCATGTTGGCAATGGACTCAAGGATCTCGTCTTTCGAAGCGGCCATCTGTGTCTCTCCTATTCAGTAATCAGCGAGTGGACCCCTGCGGGTCCGGTGGCGTATGGCCAGGTCAGGCAGCCTGCTTGGCGTCGCGCACGGCGGCCAGGGTCCGCACCAGCTTGCCCGGCACCTCGTTGGTGGTGGTGGCGAGCTTCTGGACCGGGGCACGCATGGTCGCCATAAGCTTCGACAGGGCCTCATCGCGGGTCGGCAGGCTGGCCAGCCGCTCGAGGTGCTCGGCACCGTACAGCGTGCCGCCGAACGCCACGTTGCGCACGACCAGCGCCTCGTTCTTCTTGCGGTAGTCGCGCACCAGACGCGCCGCCGCACCCGGGTCGTCCTGCGAGAACGCCAGCAGGAGCGGCCCGTAGAAGCCCTCGGTCATGCATTCAAAGTCGGTGCCGGCCACTGCCCGCCGGGCCAGGGTGTTCTTGACCACGCGGAGGTAGACGCCCTGCTCACGCGCCTGGGCGCGCAGCTCGTCCATCTCCCCGGCAGTCAGGCCCCGGTACTCGGCGGAGACCGCGGTCAGGGCCTCTTGGGCCACCGCAGCCACCTCCTGCACCATCGCCTTTTTCTGCTCCAGACTCAGTCCCATCGTCTGTCTCCTGGGAAGGTTGATCTCCTCGGAAGTCGCCTCCCGGGAGCCGATGGTGCGCACCCCGTGGTTGGGATACGCGAATCGACTCTCTCGAGTCGGCTTCACGGTGGCGAAGTGCAGGCTCCTCGCTTGCGCCACCGTCTACGCAGGCGGGTCTCCCCTTTAAGCCCCGCAGGGCACCGGCGGTCTCGGACGGCTGTCGCTGTCAGACAGCCGGGCCGGCCTCCGTGCCGGCCAGGTCCGGCGGGCCGCAGCACGGCCCGCCAAGGTTCCGGATCACACTCCGAGGGTGCCCTTATCGACGCGGACACCGGCGCCCATGGTCGAGGACACGGTGACCTGCTTGATGTAGACACCCTTGGAGGTGCTCGGCTTGAGCTTGTTCAGGTCGGCCAGCAGCGCGTCCAGGTTCTCGCGCAGGGCCTGGTTGTCGAAGTTGGCGCGCCCGATCGCGGAGTGGATCACGCCCCCCCGATCGGTGCGGTAGCGCACCTGCCCGGCCTTGGCGTTGCGCACGGCGCCTGCGACGTCGGCGGAGACGGTGCCGGTCTTCGGGTTGGGCATCAGCCCGCGCGGGCCGAGGACCGGACCGAGCTTGCCGACCACCCCCATGGCGTCCGGCGAGGCGATCACCACGTCGTAGTCGAGCTCGCCGCCCTGCATGCGCTCGGCCAAGTCGTCCATGCCGACGGCGTCGGCACCCTCGGCCTGCGCGGCGTCGGCGTTCTCGCCCTGGGCGAAGACGGCCACGCGCATCGACTTACCGGTACCGTTGGGCAGCACCGTGGAGCCGCGGACGATCTGATCCGACTTGCGGGGATCGACGCCGAGGTTAACCGCAACGTCGATGCTCTCGGGGAAGCGCGCCGTGGCCAGCTCCTTCACCAGAGCCAGCGCCTCGTCCACCGGATAGGCTTGGTTGCGGTCCACGCGCTCGCGAATCTGCTTCTGCCGCTTGGTCAGCTTGGCCATGGCTTAGACCCCCTCCACGTCGATGCCCATGCTCCGCGCGGTACCGGCGATGGAGCGCACCGCCGCGTCCATGTCGGAGGCGTTCAGGTCCGGCCACTTGGTCCGGGCGATCTCCTCGAGCTGATCGCGCTGGACGGTGCCGACCTTCTTGGTGTTCGGCGTGCCCGAGCCGCCCTTGGCGCCAATGGCCTTGAGCAGCAGGATCGCGGCCGGCGGGGTCTTGGTAACAAAGGTAAAGCTGCGATCGGAGTAGACCGTGATCACCACCGGGATCGGCAGGCCGGCCTCCATCTCCTGGGTCTGGGCGTTGAACGCCTTGCAGAACTCCATGATGTTCAGGCCGTGCTGACCGAGAGCGGGACCCACCGGCGGGCTCGGGTTGGCCTGCCCGGCAGGGACCTGCAGCTTGATATAAGCTTCGATCTTCTTCGCCATGCTTGCGTGCTCCTGTCACGGGTGCGAACGCCGGGTGAGGGCTCCCCGTGGGGTGAGACGCGCCGGTCGGCGCGTCGCGGTTACGTTTTCTCGACTTGGCTAAACTCGAGCTCGACGGGCGTGGAGCGGCCGAAGATCAGCACCGCAACACGCAGGCGGCTCTTCTCGTAGTTGACCTCTTCCACGGCGCCGTTGAAGTCGGTGAAGGGACCGTCGGTGACCCGCACGATCTCGCCGACCTCGAAAAGAACCTTGGGGCGAGGCTTCTCCGCGCCCTCCCGGACCCGGCTAAGGATCTGCTCGGCCTCGCGATCGGAGATGGGCGCGGGGCGATCGGGCCGCCCGCCAATAAAGCCCATGACCCGAGGCACCTCTTTAACCAGGTGCCAGGTGTCGTCGTCGAGCTCCATTTGCACGAGGACGTAGCCCGGGAAGAACTTGCGCTCACTCTTGCGCTTCTGCCCCTCGCGCATCTCGACGACTTCCTCGGTGGGCACGAGGATCTCACCGAACTTGTCCTCCATGCCCGCGCGCCGTATGCGCTCCTGGAGGGAACGCTGGACCTGCTTTTCAAAGCCCGAGTAGGCGTGGATTACATACCAGCGCAGTGCCATGGATCAGCCTCCGTGGCCGGTGATCATGCCGACCAGCCAAAGCAGGAGCAGGTCCATCAGCCAGAGGAAGATCGCCACGATGATCACCACCGCGGCGACAATCAGCGTGGTCTGCAGGGTCTCCTGCCGGGTAGGCCAGACGACCTTGCGCACCTCCTGCTTGGCCCCCTGGGCGAACGACCAGACGTTCCGCCCCTGCGCGGTGGTGGCAAGGATGGCGACGGATACGCCGACGACGGCCAGCAGGCCGGCGACCCGATAGAGGAGCGGCTCGTCACCGAAGACGTAGAACCCGGCCACGGCCCCGAGCGCGAGAGCGATGGCTACGACCCACTTAACGACGTCAAGCGGGGATTTCGCAGTCTCTGCCTTTGACTTCATGGACCCTGCTACCGAAGCGGTCCGGCGAGCCATGCCCGCCGGACCGCGTCGTGAAGTTGGCAGGCCAGGAGGGACTCGAACCCCCAACCTGCGGTTTTGGAGACCGCTGCTCTGCCAATTGAGCTACTGGCCTGGTGTTTGATGACCTGAGGGTGCGGAGTTATACCACCCACACCCCCGGTCTGGCAAGATCAGTCGATGATCTTGGAGACGACGCCGGCGCCGACGGTGCGGCCGCCCTCGCGGATCGCGAAGCGCAGGCCGTCCTCCATGGCGATCGGGGCGATCAGCTGAACCGTCATCTTGACGTTATCGCCCGGCATCACCATCTCGGTGCCCTCCGGCAGCGTCACCGTACCCGTGACGTCCGTCGTCCGGAAGTAGAACTGCGGACGGTAGCCGTTGAAAAACGGCGTGTGCCGGCCACCCTCGTCCTTGCTCAGGACGTACACCTCGGCCTCGAAGTGCGTGTGCGGCGTGATCGACTTCGGCTTGCACAGCACCTGGCCACGCTCGACGTCGTCGCGCTTGATCCCGCGCAGCAGCGCACCGATGTTGTCACCCGCCTCGCCCTGGTCGAGCAGCTTGCGGAACATCTCGACGCCGGTGCAGGTCGTCTTGCGCGTCTCGGTGATGCCGACGATCTCGACCTCTTCACCGACCTTGATCACACCGCGCTCGACCCGGCCGGTGACCACCGTGCCGCGACCCGAGATGGAGAAGACGTCCTCGATCGGCATCAGGAAGTCGCCGTCAACCGGACGCTCCGGCTGCGGGATGTGCTCGTCCATGGCCTCGACGAGCTTGATGATCGCCGGACGCCCCATCTCCGAGTCGTCGCCCTCGAGCGCCTTCAGCGCCGAGCCGGTGACCACCGGGATGTTGTCACCGTCGAAGTCGTAGTCGCTCAGCAGCTCGCGGACCTCCATCTCGACGAGCTCGAGCAGCTCGGCGTCGTCGACCATGTCGGCCTTGTTCAGGAAGACCACGATCGCCGGGACACCGACCTGACGGGCGAGCAGGATGTGCTCACGCGTCTGCGGCATCGGGCCGTCGGCGGCGGAGACCACCAGGATCGAGCCGTCCATCTGCGCCGCGCCGGTGATCATGTTCTTCACGTAGTCGGCGTGACCCGGGCAGTCGACGTGGGCGTAGTGGCGGCTCTCCGACTCGTACTCCACGTGCGCGGTGGCGATCGTGATGCCGCGGGCACGCTCCTCCGGCGCGTTGTCGATCTGATCGAACGCACGGGCGTCACCGCCGTGAGCCTCGGCGAGCACCTTGGTCAGGGCCGCAGTCAGCGTCGTCTTGCCATGGTCCACGTGACCGATGGTGCCGACGTTGATGTGCGGCTTCTTGCGCTCGAACTTTTCCTTGGACATGGACGGCTTCTCCCCGTGTTCGCTGATGTTTTGACAGGGCGTCTGCGTGTTGCGCCGTGAAAAATGGAGCCCATAACCGGACTCGAACCGGTGACCTCTTCCTTACCAAGGAAGTGCTCTACCTGCTGAGCTATATGGGCCCGCTGAACTGGCTATGCCGCCTGCGGCGGCCAACTGCCTGGAGCGGGTGATGGGAATCGAACCCACGTCATCAGCTTGGAAGGCTGAGGTTCTACCACTGAACTACACCCGCAGAACCCAAACGCCGTCGTTCGTACCCGCTGCCCGCCCGCCGGCGTGGCGCCGCTTTTTTGTCTGGTGGAGGGGGGAGGATTCGAACCTCCGAAGGCTAAGCCAGCAGATTTACAGTCTGCCCCCGTTGGCCGCTTGGGTACCCCTCCGGATACAGGATGTGAAATTATGCAGATCCGTCCGGATTCTGTCAACGCTGGAGCTGGCGACAGGATTCGAACCTGCGACCCGCTGCTTACAAGGCAGCCGCTCTACCAACTGAGCTACGCCAGCCCAATCACCGGAGCATCGTAATCACCATTGGAGCGCATCGCAATGCACCGGGCGCCACAAGGTCCCGAAACGGACCACCGACAGGCGCGATGCGGGGGCGCGCACGACCACGCGGGCCGTGGTACGGGTGCGGTAGACGGGCTCGACGGTGGTCTCGATCCCGACCCGGGCGAGATTCGCGGCACGGCGATCGGCCTCGACGCGCTTCCGGTGGGTGCCGTAGGAGACGGTGGGCCGGCCGTCGGCGCCACGGGCCAGGGCGGCGCTGAAGCCCGCCCCCTCCGCGGTCCGGATCCGCTCACGGGCGCGATCCAGGCGCAAACGCTGCGGTGCGGCCACCCGGTAGCCGACCTGCTTCTCGTGGACCCCCTCCTCGCTGCCGGCGATGTAGCCGCGCTGGCGCAGGCTGGCCACCAGCTGCACGGCCCGCTGCCGGTCCGCTGTCCACGGCGTGGCGTAGCAGCCCGCCTCGCTCTCTCCGCGCGGGACAAGCTCCAAGGCCGGGGCCGGCCCAGGCAGCGTCAGCAGCAGCGCAACCGGCAGCAGCCAGCGGCGAGCGAACATCAACGCGGGGCCTCGTGGGTACTCCAGTGCAGCAGACCCTCCAGCACCAAGTGGGGCCGGTGACACCAGCCCGGCCCGAGCGCCGGAGCGAGTTCGTCGGCGCCGCCGCCGGTGAGCAGCCGTTGCGAGCCGTCCGGGCAGGCGGCCAGAATCGCCTCGGCCAGAGCGGCGACGGCGGCCGGGGTGCCAACACCGATACCGGCGCGGATCCCGTCGGCGGTGGAGCACGCTGGCAGCTCCGGGCTGGCCGCCGGGCCGGGATCGGGCAATCGGGCAGTGCCCCGGGCCAACGCTTCGTGGAGCAGGCGCAGACCCGGGTAGATGGCGCCGCCGACGTGTCGCCCGTCGGCGTCGAGGCCATCGACGGTGATGGCGGTGCCGATATCGACGATGCAGGCCCCGCCGGGGCTTCTGGCCCGCGCGCCGATGAGCGCGGCCCAGCGGTCGACACCGAGCTGCTCCGGTCGGTGGTAGGCGTTGATGACGCCGGCCGCACTCGCGGTGCTGGCCAGGTGGTGGACCGGTACGGGCCAAGCGCGCTGGAGCGCAGCGTCGAGCTCACGCTGCCAGGCGCGGGAGAGCACGCTGGCGACACAAATGCGTGCGGGCGCCGCGGCGTCGCCAAGGCCATCCCGCAACGCCGAGACGACACCTTCGGGCCCGGAGGCTTCGGCATAGGCCAGCCGTCCGGTCCGCCACGGGGCGGGAGCGGGCGGAACTGCGGCCCACTTGACCGCACTGTTGCCGAGATCGAGGAGCAGCTTCATGATGCGCTCCGGTGCAGGTGCGCCTCGCCGCTGGCGAAACAGGCCAGGCCGCGCTCGGTCTCCACGCGCAACCGACCGTGCTCATCAATCCCCCGGGCCACGCCGCTGGTCGTGCGTCCGCTGCCCTCTAGGTGCACGGTCCGGCCGGCAAGGGCATCCACTGCCTCCCATCCGACGAGCAGCGGGGCCAGGCCGTCGCGCTCGAAGCGCCGCGCGCCAACGGCCACCCACGCCGCCACCGAGCCGGCCAGTGTCGAGCGTTCGGTGCCCGGCACCTGCGCGTCGGTGATTGCGCCGGGCGACAGCCCCCGGTGATCGGTGGCCGCCGGCACATAGCGGTTGAGCCCGACCCCGATCACCACCCGACAGGGGCCCAGAGGGTCACCACGCAGTTCGGTGAGAATGCCGCCGATCTTGCGGCCGGCGACGAGCAGGTCGTTGGGCCACTTCACCTGAACCGGCACCCCCAGGGGGCGGAGCCTCTCAGCAAGCGACACCGCCACGCCCAAGGCCAGGGGGGCCGGCGGCTCGGGGACCGTCGCAAAGTCGTGGACCACTGAGAGATAGATGTTGCCGAGCGGAGACACCCAGGCCCGCCCCAGCCGCCCGCGCCCGGCACACTGCCCCTCAGCGAAGACGACCCCGGTGCCCCGCTCAGCGGTCTGCAAGGCGTGCTCGTTGGTGGATGCGGGGCGGTAGAGGCACTCGAAACGCGACGGGTCGGGGCCGCCGGCGGCCACCCAGGCCTGTCGCGCCCGTACCGCGTCGAGCGGGTCATAACCGCCGGGGATGCGGTAGCCGCGGCCACGTACGGCGTCGATGCGCAGTCCAGCCTGACGCAGGCGCGCCACGGCCCGGGCCACGCCGGCCCGTCCGATACCGAGCGCCTCGCCGAGCGCTGTCCCGGAGGCGAAGCGCCCGTCGCTCAGTGTGCGCAGGAGCCGGGTCTCTGTGTTCTGATCCAGGTGTTGCACGGCCTCGGTACCCCGTCCCAACCTTGCCGGCGTGGTATACCGTACCCTTATACCGAAGACCCT
>NZ_JAJNRE010000031.1:0-18771 GCF_022228025.1 Halorhodospira sp. 9622
GAGCCGTTCTCGGGTTTCGCCCGCCGCATCGCCCAAGCAGGTGGACCGCCTGCCCTCTCACCACCGCCTGCCGTTTACGCCTCGTCGTCCAGCCCCTCGAACAGCGGGGTCGAGAGATAGCGCTCGGCGCTAGAGGCGAGGATGACCACCAGACGCTGACCGGCCAGCTCCGGGCGCGCGGCCACCCGCACCGCCGCCGCCAATGCCGCGCCGCTGGAGATCCCGCAGGGAATCCCCTCCAATCGTGCCACACGACGACTCATGGCCAGCGCCTCAGCGTCCTCCACCTGCAGGGTCTCATCCACCAGCGCGGCATCCAGGGTCTCCGGCAGGAAGCCGGCACCAATGCCCTGCAGACCGTGAGGGCCGGGTGCCCCGCCGGAGAGCACCGGCGAGCCGGCCGGTTCCACAGCGTAGGCGCGGAACCCCGGCCGACGCTCCTTGAGCAGACCGGCGACCCCGGTCAGCGTACCGCCGGTCCCCACCCCGGCGATCAGCCCGTCCACAGCGCCACCGGTGTCCCGCCAGATCTCCTCGGCGGTACCACAGCGATGGGCGCGGGGATTGGCCGGATTGCTGAACTGAGCCGGCTGGAAGCTGTCGGGGATCTCCTCGAGCAGTGCATCGGCCCGGTCGATGGCGCCGCGCATGCCCGCCGCCGGGTCGGTCAGTTCGACCCGGGCGCCGTAGAAGGCGAAGAGCTTGCGGCGCTCGGTGGACATGTTCGCCGGCATGGTCAGGATCAGCCGATAACCCCGGGCCGCGGCGATGAAGGCCAGACCGATGCCGGTGTTCCCCGAGGTGGGCTCGATCAGCGTTGAATGCCCCGGCGTGATCCGCCCCTGCGCCTCCGCCGCCTCGATCATGGCCAGGGCGATGCGGTCCTTGACCGAGCTGAGCGGGTTGAACATCTCGAGCTTGGCCAGCAGCTCGGCGGCGAGCCCCGCCTCGGCGCCGAGCCGCGGCAGGCGCACCAGGGGCGTGCGGCCGATGGTGGCCACGAAGTCGTCGTAGATCCGCCCGCTTTCCGGCGCGGGCCCCTCCGTCTTTGTCATTCCACCTCCCCAAAAAAGGATTCGCAGGAGCGTTTCCATCCCGCAGCATAACCCACCGCCACGCTGCGCTGCGTCATTTGCAAAAGGATGCATAGCCCCTATTCTGGGGAAAAAGCCGCAGGCAGCCGCTCCTGCCAAGGCGGCACGACCACGGACAAGGAACGGCATCGAAGGGGGAGAACCTTATGAGCCAGAAGACGGCACTGGTAACCGGCGGGCTCGGCGGTCTCGGCGCGGCGGTGTGCGAGCGCCTGGGCCGCAGCGGACACACCGTGGTGACCACCTACACCTCGGACAACGGCCGAGTCGACAAGTGGCGGGAGCGGCTCCAGGAGCGCGGCGTGACGACGCCGGTGCACGCGGTCCAGTGCGACGTAGCCGACTGGGACTCCTGTGCCGCCATGGCCGAGGCGGTGCGTGAACGCGCCGGCCCGGTCAACATCCTGGTCAACAACGCCGGCATCACCAAGGACGGCAGCTTCAAGAAGATGACCCGGGAGAACTGGGACGCGGTGATGCGCACCAACCTGGACAGCGTCTTCAACGTCACCAAGCAGTTCGCCGACGACATGGCCGACCGCGGCTGGGGCCGCGTCATCAATGTTGCCTCGGTCAATGGCCGCAAGGGGCAGTTCGGGCAGTGCAACTACGCTGCGACCAAGGCCGGCATGCACGGCTTCACCATGTCCCTGGCCCGGGAGCTGGCACGCAAGGGCGTGACGGTGAACACCGTCTCGCCGGGCTATCTGGCCACCGACATGGTCATGTCCATGAAGGAGGAGGTACGTCAGCAGATCATCGAGACCATCCCGGTGCAGCGGCTCGGCGAGCCCGACGAAGTGGCCTCGCTGATCGAGTATCTCGCCTCGGAGGACGCCGGCTTCATCACCGGCGCCAACCTCGACATCAACGGCGGCCTGCACATGGAGTGATCGCCGGTGGCGGGGGCGGCCCCGCCGCCCCCGCCTTCACCGCCCTAGTTGGCGTCCTCCACCCGGATCCGTTCCCGGTTGTCCTCCACGGTCGCCGGGCCCACGCCGCTGACGCGACTGAGGTCGTCGGCATCCCGGAAGGGACCGTTGGCCTCGCGCTCCTCGACGATCTCGGCCGCCCGCACTTCGCCGACGCCGGTCAGCCCGGCGGCGAGTTCTTCGGCACCGGCTTCATTGATGTCCACGCCCCCGGCGGCCTGGACAGCCCCGGCGGCGAGCGTGAGTGCGGTGAGGGTCGCGGGGATGGACGCGCGGATAGCGCCGCTGAGTTGCTCAGGCATGTCGGATCCTCCTTGATGCTTGTGCCTGTAAGTCGCCACTCCCTGGCGACGGACGACACCGTCTTGCGACGGCGTCGGTATTAATGTAGCAGCCCACCCCGGCCGGGCCAATCGGGGACGGCGCCGGCGTTCACCCGGCGGCGGCAATCTCGGCGCCGATCCCGGCGGCGGCGGCGGCAGGATCGTCGGCGGCGGTGATCGGGCGGCCGACGACCAGGTAATCACATCCGGCGGCCACCGCCGCAGCCGGGGTGGCGATGCGCTGCTGATCCCCGACCGCCGCCCCGGCCGGACGCACGCCGGGGGTGACCCGAAGCAGGCCACCGCCGAAGCGCTCACCGATGGCTGCGGCCTCCTCCGGCGAGCAGACCACGCCATCGAGCCCGCTGGAACGGGCCAGCCCGGCCAGCCGCAGCACCGCCTCACGCGGCGGCCCGGCCAGGCCGATCTCCTCGAGGGTGGCGGCGTCGTGGCTGGTCAGCACGGTGACCGCCGTGAGCAGGGTCTGCCCGTCGGCAGCCGCCACCGCCTCGCCGGCGGCCTCGAGCATCCGCCGTCCGCCAAGGGCGTGGACGTTGACCATCCAGACGCCGAGTTCCGCCGCCGCGCGGCAGGCACCGGCCACGGTATTGGGGATATCGTGGTACTTGAGGTCGAGGAAGACCTCGAACCCCCGCCCCTGGAGTCGCTCCACCAGCTGCGGTCCGGCGCGGGTGAACAGCTCCTTACCCACCTTCAGCCGACACAGCCGTGGATCGAGCTGCGCGGCCAGGGCCTCGGCCGGGGCCGCCGCGGGGAAGTCCAACGCCACGATCAGTCGCGGCCCGGCAGGTACGTTCATCCGCCCTCCGTCTCGTTCTGCGGTCGAATGCTCGCCCAGCTCTGGCAGCCGGGGCACTGCCAGAACAGGGTCCGCCCCGAGAAACCGCAGCGCCGGCAGCGGTAGAGGGCGCGACCGGCCTCCAGCTTCTCGAAGAGATCGAGCAGGATCTGCATCTCGCGCGGGTCGATGGGCTCACCCACCGAGTGGGTCAGCGCCACCAGGCGGCGGATGCCGTCCAGCGAGGGCTGCCGGCGCAGCATCAGCGTCAGCTCGCGGATCGCCGCCTGCGTGCCGCGGCGCTCACGGATGACCTCGGCCAGGCGGACCATCAGGCGGCCGTCCGGCATGCGCGTGACCGTATCCCGCAGGAAGGTCTCCATCTGCCCCGGGCGCCCCAGCCCGCGGTAGGCGGCGGCCAGGCCGTCGAGGATCTCGGGCAGCAGCGCCGGATCCTGCGTACCCACCGCCTCATACGCCTTGACCGCGGCCTTGTAGCGTCCCAGCTCGCGCTCCAGGTCACCGAGGAGCATGTTCGCCCGGGCACAGTCCGGGTCGGCACTCAGCGCCCGGCGTAGCGCCTTGCGGGCGTGCTCGGTGTACCCCCGGCTCAGGGCGTGGGCGGCCTGCTCGCAGCGCAACTGGCCGATCCGGACCCGATAGTCGCCCTCGCCCACCCGCTCCAGGTGCTCGGCGGTCTCGATGGCGCGGTCCCATTCGCGCTCATGCTCGTAGATGGTCAGCAGCCGGCGCAGGGCCTGATCGACGTGGGCGTCCTGCTCCACCACCTCCTGGAAGAGCTTCTCGGCCCGGTCGAAGACCCCTGCCTTCATGTAGTCCTCGCCCAGCGCGAGCAGCGCGTAGGTGCGCTGGCGTCGGGTCAGCGACGGACGGGCAATGAGGTTCTGGTGGATGCGGATGGCCCGGTCGACCTCGCCCCGCCGACGGAAGACGCTGCCCAGCGCCAGGTGGGTCTCAGCGGTATCGCTGTCGACCTCGACCATGCGGGTGAACACCTCCAGCGCCTTGTCCCGCTCCTCGTTGAGCAGGTAGTTGAGGCCCTGGAAGTAAGCATCCGAGATCGGAGGGGAGTAGGAATCGTGGTGCTCGTCACCTCCGCCGCGCCGGCCGATCCACCATCCGGAAAGGGCGGCTACTGGCAGCAGTAGCCACAGCAGCTCGTGCATCGGGGTCAGTCACTGTCTCCCAGCGGCACGCGGCGCATGGCCTGCAGCTGCCGCTCGGCGTAGCCGAGCTGCCGCCGGAGCCGGGAGACTTCGCGGCGACGGCGCCAGACGGCGCCGATGCTGGTCAGGGCGCCGAGGGCGGCGCCGACGATGAGCGTGATCACCAGGGCCACGGACAGCGCCACCTGGAACTCCGCGAAGAAGACATCCACGGCGACCGGATCCGCATTCAGCACGGAGAAGGCAAGCCCGATAAGAATGATCAGAAGGATACCGATGATGGCGAATATGCGTCGCATGGGCCGGCTCTCACCCTCTATGGCTGGAAACGATTCACTGCGAGCGCAGCGGCGCCTGGTGGCGGCTGCTGTTTACGCGCTCCCGCAGCTCCTTACCCGGCTTGAAGTGTGGCACGTACTTGGCTGGCAGCGCCACGGGTTCTCCGGTCTTGGGGTTGCGGCCCATCCGCGCTGGGCGGTGGTGGAGGGAAAAGCTCCCGAAGCCGCGGATCTCGATCCGCTCGCCGTTGGCCAGGGTCTCGCTCATGTGCTCGAGCATCTTCTTGACCGCGTCTTCAACGTCCTTGTGAGCCAGATGCGGCTGCTTGGACGCAATGGCCTCAATGAGCTCGGACTTCGTCATGGGTCGGGGGTCTCTGCTTGCTGGCTCGGATCGGCGGGACCGGGGGGCGCACGGCCCCCCGGGGTCACCGGACTCAGTTGTCCTGGTTGCCCTTCATCTGCTCCTTGAGCAGATCGCCGAGCTGCGTGGTGCCGGCACTCGGCCCCGGGCGGGCGTGCTCCTGCACCGCCACCTGCTCCTCCTCGGCCTCCTGGGCACGCAGGGAGAGGTTGACCGTGCGGTTGCGACGATCGACGCCGACGAACTTGGCCTCGAGCTCCTGCCCCTCCTCAAGGACCGAGCGGGCGTCCTCGACGCGCTCCTTGGCCAGGTCCGAGGCGCGGATGTAGCCCTCGACACCGCCGCCGACGTCCAGGGTCGCGCCCTTGGCCTCGACGGAGAGGATCTTGGCCTTGACCGTGGCGCCCTTCTGGTGGTCGGCCAGCCACTGGCTCAGCGGATCCTGCTCCAGCTGCTTGATGCCCAGCGAGATGCGCTCACGCTCGGGGTCGATCGACAGGACGACGGTCTCGACCTCCTCGCCCTTGCGGTAGTTGCGCACCGCCTCCTCGCCGGCCTCGTCCCAGGAGAGGTCGGAGAGGTGAACCAGGCCGTCGATGCCGCCCTCCAGGCCGACGAAGATGCCGAAATCGGTGATCGACTTGATCTGACCGACGACGCGATCGCCCTTGGCGTATTTGGCGGCGAACTCATCCCACGGGTTCGGCTGACACTGCTTCATACCCAGCGAGATGCGGCGGCGCTCCTCGTCGATGTCGAGGATCATCACCTCGACGTCGTCGCCGACCGCAACCAGCTTCGCCGGATTGACGTTCTTGTTGGTCCAGTCCATCTCGGAGACGTGGACCAGGCCCTCGACGCCCTCCTCGATCTCGACGAAGCAGCCGTACTCGGTGATGTTGGTGACCTTGCCCGGCACGCGCGCCCCCTCCGGGTAGCGCTGCGCGATGGCCTCCCACGGGTCAGCGCCGAGCTGCTTGAGGCCGAGCGAGACGCGGTTGCGCTCGCGGTCGAACTTGAGCACCTTGACCTCGATCTCCTGGCCGACCTCGACCACCTCCGAGGGGTTCTTGACCCGGCGCCAGGCCATGTCGGTGATGTGCAGCAGGCCGTCGATGCCGCCGAGGTCGACGAAGGCGCCGTAGTCGGTCAGGTTCTTGACGATGCCCTTGAGGGTCTCGCCCTCCTGGAGCTTCTCGAGCAGGGCCTCGCGCTCGGCGCTGTACTCCTCCTCGACCACCGCGCGGCGGGAGACCACCACGTTGTTGCGACGGGCATCGAGCTTGATGACCTTGAACTCGAGGTCCTTGCCTTCCAGATAGGTGGTGTCGCGCACGGGGCGGATGTCCACCAGGGAGCCGGGCAGGAAGGCGCGGATGTGGCCCAGATCGACGGTGAAACCGCCCTTGACCTTGCCGCTGATCTGACCGGACACGGTCTCGCTGTTCTCGTAGGCCTTCTCGAGGGCACGCCAGGCGTAGGCGCGCTTGGCCCGCTCGCGGGAGAGCCGCGTTTCGCCGAAGCCGTCCTCGACGGTGTCGAGAGCCACCTCGACCTCGTCGCCGACGTTCACCTCCAGGTTCCCGGCCTCGTCATAGAACTGCGAGACAGGGATCACCGCCTCGGACTTGAGGCCGGCGTTGACGATCACGTCCTCGTTGTCGATCCCCACGACCTTCGCCGTAACAATGGCGCCAGGCCGCATATCGGTGTTCGCAAGGCTCTCCTCAAAGAGTTCCGCAAAGCTTTCGGTCATCGCTCAGTCGATCCAGGACCGTGTCACGGTCAGTTGTTGGTGGTGGATTTCGGCGGCCACGGCCGCCGGCCCTTCCTTTAATACGATTTACGGCCGCCTGCCACCCCGCGGGGGGCGGCGGCGACGCGCTTGTGCCGATTATCCCAGCCGTCCCCGCACTTGCGCCAGTACCCGTTCGATCACCGTTTCGATGGCCAGGCCAGTGGTATCGAGGTATTCGGCGTCCGGGGCGGGCTTCAGTGGCGCCGTGGTACGGGAGGCGTCGCGTCGGTCTCGCTCGGCTATCTCTTCCGACAGGCTCGCAAGGCTAACATCGGCCCCCTGCTCCTTCAACTGGTTATAGCGCCGCCGCGCGCGCTCCTCGGCGCTGGCGGTGAGAAAGACCTTCACCGGCGCGTCGGGGAAGACCACGGTGCCCATATCGCGGCCGTCGGCCACCAGCCCCGGGGGGCGGCGGAAGTCGCGCTGACGCTGCAGGAGGGCGTCACGCACCGCCTGCAGAGCCGCCACCTGCGAGGCCAGGGCCCCGGTGGTCTCGGTGCGCAGCTCGGCCGAGACGTCGTCGCCGTCGAGGAGGATCCGCTCCGCCCCGTCGGCGACCCGAAACTCCGCCGGCAGCACGGCCGCCAGCTCGGCGGCCCGCGGCGCATCGTCGGCGGCCACACCCTGGCGCTGGCAGTAGAGCCCGGTCAGGCGGTAGAGCGCACCGCTGTCCAGGAAATGCCAGCCGAGGGCAAGCACCACGGCCTTGGCCACGGTGCCCTTTCCGGCCCCGCTGGGGCCGTCGATGGCAAGTACGGGAGGGGGATTGGTCTGGGTCATGAAGTTTCAGGTTTCGACGGTTAGGGTTCAGGGGGTATGGGCGGGCCCGGCGTCGACCTCCACCCCCATCCCCAGCCGGCGCAGCAGTTCCACAAAACCGGGGAAGGAGGTGCGCACGTTCTCGCAGGACTCGATCGCCACCGGGGCCTCGGCACGCAGGGCGGCGATGGCGAAGGCCATGGCGATGCGGTGGTCGGTATGACTGTGCACCTGCCCACCGTCGAGCACCGGCCGGCCGACGATGCGGGCCCCATCCTCGCGAGGCTCGACCGTCACCCCCAGCGCCTGCAGGCCCTCGGCCATCACCGCGATGCGGTCGGACTCCTTAACGCGCAGCTCGGCGGCGCCGGTGAGCAGCGTCTCGCCCTCGGCGCAGGCGGCCGCGATGAACAGCGCCGGGAACTCGTCGATGGCCAGTGGCACCAGCTCCTCGGGGATGGCGATGCCACGCAGCCCGGCGGAACGCACCCGCAGGTCCGCCACCGGCTCGCCACCGACCTCGTCGGTACCCAGCACCTCGATATCGGCGCCCATGCGCCGGAGGATCTCCACCACGCCGGTGCGGGTGGGGTTCCAGCCGACATGGCGCAGGGTCAGGTCCGAGCCCGGGGCAATGCTCGCCGCGACCAGCAGGAAGGCGGCCGAGGAGATGTCCGCCGGGACGTCGACGCGGGTCCCGTACAGACGCCGCCCGCCCTCCAGGCAGACCGTGGCCAGATCGCGGGAGACCGGGTAACCGAACCCCTGGAGCATGCGCTCGGTGTGATCGCGGGTGGGGGCCGGCTCGGTGACGCAGGTGTGGCCGGCAGCGCGCATGCCGGCGAGCAGCAGCGCCGATTTCACCTGGGCGCTGGCCACCGGCAGCGTGTAATCGATGCCGGTCAGCGGGCTGCCTCCGTGGATGCGCAGCGGAGCGGTGCCGGCCTCGCTGGTGGTGATCCGCGCGCCCATCTCCGCCAGGGGCTCGGTGACCCGGCGCATCGGGCGACGGTTGAGCGAGGCATCGCCGGTGAGCACGGTGTCGAACGGCAGCCCGGCCAGCAGTCCGGCGAGCAGGCGCATGGAGGTGCCGGAGTTGCCCACGTCCAGCTCGGAGGCCGGCGGACGCAGCCCTTCCCAGCCCACCCCGTGGACCGTCACCGCGCCGTGCTCCGGACCGTCGATGGCCACGCCGAGGCCGCGGAAGACCTCGATGGTGGCCAGGACGTCGGCCCCCTCGAGCAGACCGGTGACCTGCGTGGTGCCATCGGCCAGGGCGCCGAGCATCACCGCCCGGTGGGAGATCGACTTGTCCCCGGGGACCCGGGCCTCGCCGCGGATCGCCCCGCCCGGGGCGACCCGCCAGTTCTCGTTTTGCATCGCGCTCACGAGCGCCCCTCCAGCAAGCGCAGGAAGCCGGCGCGGGCCTCCTGGGCATTCTCGAACACACGCAGGACCCGATCGTCGTCACCGGCGGCCAGCGCGTCGGTCAGCCGCCCCAGATCCTCCTGGTAGCGGCGCAGTGCCGCGACCACATGCGCCCGGTTGGCGGTGCAGATATCCCGCCACATGGCCGGATCCGACGAGGCGATGCGGGTGAAGTCGCGGAAACCACCGGCGGCGTACTCAAAGATCTCCTGCCGGTCATCCCAGCCGGCCAGGGCATCCACCAGCGCATAGGCGAGCGCGTGCGGCAGATGGGAGGTGGCCGCCAGGACCTCATCGTGGTGATCGGCCTCCATGCGCACGACTTGGGCACCGGCCGCCCGCCACATGGCCGCGACGCGCTCGACCGCCTCCTCGGGGTTCTCCGCCGTGGGGGTCAGGATGACCCGACGGCGATCGTAGAGTTCGGCGAAGGCGGCCTCCACGCCGCTGTTCTCGGTGCCGGCGATCGGGTGGCCGGGCACCAGCCACGCCGGCGGCGTCCCGTAGACGGCACGGGCGTCCTCGATCACCGAGCCCTTGACGCTCCCGGCGTCGGTCACCACGGTACCGGGCTCCACCGCCCCCTCGAGGGCGGCCAGAACCCCGCGCATGGCACGCAGCGGCACGCAGATCACCACCAGACCGGCGCCTCGAACCGCCTCGGCCGGATCGTGGCAACCGCGGTCGATCACCCCCAACGACCGGGCACGCTCCAGGTTGGCGGCGCTGCGCCCGCAGCCGACCACCTCCTCCACCGCCGCATGGCGGCGCAGGGACAGGGCCAGCGATCCACCGATCAGGCCCACGCCGATGATCGCCAGGCGCCGGATCACGCCGTACCTCCGTGCAACTGCCGGGAGAGCGCGGCCAGGAAGGTGCGGTTCTCCACCGGCGTGCCCACGCTCACACGCAGGTGCCCGGGCAGGTCGTAGGCGTCCACCGGGCGGACGATAACCCCGCTGCGCAGCAGCCCCTCGTTGAGCTCCGCCGCCCGATCCCCTGCGTCGAAGGTCAGGAAGTTGCCGGCGGACGGCAGCGGGGCGAAGCCCAACTCCTCCAGGCCGCGGCGCAGTACCGCGCGCTGCTCGGTGTTGAGCGCCACCGAACGCTCCAGGTACTCGCAGTCGGCCAGCGACGCGACCGCCGCCGCCTGGGCCGGGCCCGAGCAGTTGAACGGCTGGCGCACGCGGTTCATCAGCTCGGCAACCGCCGGATGCGACAGGGCGTAGCCGGCCCGCAGGCCGCCGAGGCCGTGGACCTTCGAGAAGCTGCGGGTGACGATGAGATTCGGGTAATCGTCGAGCCAACGACTGGCATCGGGGTAGTCCGCCTCCTCCACCGCGTACTCGAAGTACGCCTCGTCGACCACCGCCAGGGTCGTCGCCGGCACGGCGTCGAGAAACCGGCGCAGCGCCTCGCCCCCGACCCAGGTGCCGGTCGGGTTATTGGGGTTGGCGACGAAGACCACCTGGACCGATTCGTCCGTGGCGGCGGCCATCGCCTCCAGGTCGTGGCCGCGGGGCTGCTCCGGGTGCCCGGCGGGTAACGCCGGTACCACCCGGGCCTCGGCCCCCGCCGCCTGGGTCACGATCGGGTAGACGGCGAAGGCGTGGGCCGAGAAGACTGCGCGGCGTCCAGGGCCGAGAAAGGTCTGCGCCACGAGGGCGAGGACATCGTTGGAGCCGTTGCCCAGCGTCACCCGCCCCGGATCCACCCCGTGGCGCTCGCCGATGGCGTGCCGGAGTTCGAAGCCGTTGCCGTCCGGGTAGCGGTGACCGGCCTGGACCGCGGCGGTGGCGGCCTCCGCCGCCCGCGGCGAGGGCCCCAGCGGGTTCTCGTTGGAGGCGAGCTTGATCACCTCCTCGACACCGTAGTCGCGGCGCAGCTCTTCGATGGGCTTGCCGGGTTCATACGGGGCAAGCCCGCGTACACCCGGATTGGCCAGATCGAGAAATGCGGATTCGGATGCAGCCATGGATCAGATCGCCCTTGGATAGGAGCCGAGAACACGGAAGAGGCTGGCACGCTGGCGCATCTCCTCCAGGGGGCCGCGCAGGTGCTCGTCCTCGGCGTGCCCGAGGATGTCGATGAAGAACACGTACTCCCACACCCCCTGCTGGCGCGCCGGACGCGACTCGATCCGGGTCATGTCGATGCCGTTGCGCGCCAGCGGCTCAAGGAGCTGGAAGAGCAGCCCGGAGCGGTTGGCGCTGGAGACCACCAGCGAGGTCTTGTCGTGACCACTCGGCGGCGGGGACTGGTAGCCGAGAACCAGAAAGCGGGTGGTGTTGCCGTGGTAGTCCTCGATGCGCTCCTGGAGCAGCGGCACGCCGTAGCGCTCCGCCGCCGCCTCGCTGGCGATGGCCGCGGCGTTGGGCTCCAGGGCCGCCAGCCGGGCCGCCTCGGCGGTGCTGGAGACCGGATGGCGCTCGGCCTGCGGCAGATGGGTCTCGAGCCAGGCGCGGCACTGCGAGAGCCCCTGCTGGTGCGAGTAGACCCGCTCGACCGAGGTCAGCCCACCGGCGTGGCTGGCCAGGGCGTGGTGGATGCGCAGCTCCACCTCGCCAACGATGGCCAGCTCCGAGTCCAGGAAGCGGTCCAGGGTGTGGCTAACCACCCCCTCGGAGGAGTTCTCCACGGGGACCACGCCGTAGTGCGCCGCCCCCGATTCCACCTCGCGGAATACGCCGCCGATGGTGGCCTGAGGCGACATGCCGGCATCGTGGCCGAAGTGCTTGCTGGCCGCCTCTTCGGTGAAGGTGCCCTGCGGGCCGAGGAAGGCGACGGTCAGCGGCTGCTGCAGCGCCCGGCACGCGGACATGACCTCGCGGAAGAGGACCGTGACCTGCTCACGGGTCAGCGGCCCCCGGTTGCGCTCGACGAGCCGCCGCAGGATCTCCGCCTCCCGCTCAGGCCGGTAGACCTTGAGCGCTTCACCGCGGCGGGCCTTGGCGCGGGCCACCTCCTCAGCCAGGCGAGCCCGCTCGCTGACCAGCTCGAGGATCTGGTCGTCGATCCCGTCGATCCGTTGCCGCAGCGCGGCCAGGTCGTCATTGTCGACGGACATCGCTCCCCCTCAGCGGATCACGCGGACCTTCAGAACCCCCTCGATGCCGCGCAGTTCCTCGGCCACCGCTTCCGGCACCTCGCCCTCGACGTCCACCAGGGTGTAGGCCAGGCGTTCCTGCGCCTTGTTGAACATGTCGTCGATGTTCAGACCGTGCTGCGCCAGCAGACTGGAGATCTGACCGAGCATGTTCGGCACGTTGGCGTTGACCACGCACAGGCGGTCGCCCTTGCCGCTGCGCGGCATGCTCATGTCCGGGAAGTTGACCGCGTTGCGCACGTTGCCGGTCTCCAGGTAATCGCGCACCTGATCGGCCACCATGATGGCGCAGTTCTCCTGGGCCTCGTGGGTCGATGCCCCGAGGTGCGGCAGCGTCACCGCCCGCGGATGGTCCTTGACGGCATTGCTGGGGAAGTCGCTGACGTAGGCGTGCAGACGCTCCTCGTTGAGTGCCTCGAGCACGTCGCCCTCATCCACCACCTCGGCGCGCGAGAAGTTGAGCAGCGTAGCCCCCTGGCGGGCCTGGGCCAGGCGCGAGGCATTGATCAGCCCCCGGGTGGCGTCGATCAGCGGCACGTGGATGGTGATCATGTCCGAGCGCGCCATGACATCGCCCACGCTGTGCGCCGCCTCGACCCCGGAGTCCAGGGCCCAGGCGGCATCCACGGTGATCTGCGGGTCGAAACCGACGACCTTCATGCCCAGGGCCCGGGCGGTATTGGCCACCTGGACGCCGATGGCGCCGAGGCCAACCACGCCCAGGGTGCGCCCGGGCAGCTCAAAGCCGACGAAGCGCTTCTTGTTGGCCTCCATGGCCTCATGCAGCTCGGCGTCGCTGCCCTGCAGGCCCCGGGCATACTCCCAGGCCGGACAGATGTTGCGCGCGGCCAGGAACAACCCGGCGATGACCAGCTCCTTAACCGCGTTGGCGTTGGCACCCGGGGCATTGAACACCGGCACGCCGCGCTCGGTCATGTCCCCGACCGGGATGTTGTTGACGCCCGCCCCGGCGCGGCCGATGGCCACCACGGAATCGGGAACCTCCTGGCCGTGCAGGTCGGCGGAACGGACCAGGATGGCGTCCGGGTGCGCGATGTCCGAGGAGGTCTCGAAACGCTCGCGGGGCAGCCGGTCCAGGCCCTTCACCGAGATGTTGTTCAGCGTGAGGATGCGGTACATGGGATTCACCCGTTTCGCCTCTCGAAGTCGGCCATGAACTCGATCAGCCGGTCGACACCGGCTTCGGGCATGGCGTTGTAGATCGAGGCCCGCATGCCACCCACCGAGCGGTGCCCCTTGAGGGTGGTCAGACCGGCCGCCTCGGCCTCCTCGAGGAAGGTCTTGTCGAGGCTGTCGTCGGCGAGCACGAAGGGTACGTTCATCCACGAGCGCGCCTGCGGGTCCACCGGGTTGCTGTAAAAGCCGGAACCGTCGATGGCGTCGTAGAGCTTCTGCGCCTTGCGGTGGTTGATCTCGGCCATCGCCTCGAGCCCGCCGAGCTCCTTGAGCCACTGGAAGACCAGCCCGGCAATGTAGAGCGGATAGGTGGCCGGCGTATTGAGCATGGAGTCGGCGTCGACCTGCTGCTTGTAGTCCCAGACCGTGGGGGTCTGCGGCATCGCCTGGCCGATCAGGTCCTCGCGGACGATGACCAGGGTCACGCCGGCCGGGCCGATGTTCTTCTGCGCCCCGGCGTAGATCAGGCCGTAGCGGCTGACGTCGATGGGCCGCGACAGCAGCGTCGAGGACATGTCGGCGACCAGCGGCTTGTCCCCGACGTCCGGCAGCCAGTGGAACTCCACGCCGCTGATCGTCTCGTTGGGGGTGAAGTGGACGTAGGCGGCGTCGTCGGAAAGCTGCCACTGCGACTGCGGCGGGATGTGCATCATGTCCGGCTCGCCGGAGGCGGCGACGTTAACGTCGCAGAACTTCTTCGCCTCGGCGATGGCCTTCTTGGACCACTGCCCGGTGTAGATGTAGTCGGCGCGCTGCCCGCCACGGAGCAGGTTCATCGGAATGGCCGAGAACTGGCCAGTAGCACCGCCCTGGAGAAAGAGCACCTTATAGTTGTCCGGGATCTGCAGCAGTTCCCGCAGGTCGGCCTCGGCCTTCTCGGCGATGGAGACGTACGCCTTGCCACGGTGGCTCATCTCCATGACCGACATGCCGGTGCCGTGCCAGTCGAGCATCTCGTCGGCGGCCTGGCGCATCACCGCCTCGGGGAGCATGGCCGGACCGGCGCTGAAGTTGAAGACTCTACTCATGCGGTGATCCTCGGTTGCGAAACACGAATTCCCGGGGCCCCGGGCGGCGCTGCCGCCCGGCGGCCCGCGACTCCCTAGGCCTCGGGCGCCTCCGGCGCCTCCGTCTCGGCCAGCCCCTCGACCCGCTCGAGGCCGACCAGCTGCTCATCCTCGTCGAGGCTGATGAGTTTCACCCCCTGGGTGTTGCGCCCGACCCGCGAGACATCGGCCACCGGGGTGCGCACCAGCGTACCGCTGCGGCTGACCAGCATGATCTCGTCGTCCTCGGCGGCCTGCACGGCACCGACCACCCGGCCGTTGCGCTCGGTGGTGCGGATGCAGATCACGCCCATGCCGCCCCGGCCCCGCCGCGGGTAGTCGGCCACCGGGGTGCGCTTGCCGTAGCCGTGCTCGGTGGCGGTGAGGATATCCCCCTCGCCGAGGATCAGCAGCGCGATCACCCGCTGGCCGGATTCCAGGCGGATGCCGCGCACGCCGCCGGCGGTCCGGCCCATGGCACGAACATCCGACTCGTGGAAGCGCAGCGCCTTGCCCGCGTCGGAGAGCAGCATCACCTCGCGATCGCCGTTGGTGATCTCGGCATCCACCAGGGTGTCGTCACCGCGCAGCTCCAGGGCGATGATGCCGCTGGAGCGCGGCCGCGAGAAGTGCGACAGGGGCGTCTTTTTGACCGTGCCGTTGCGCGTGGCCATGAAGACGAAGTGGTTCTCGTCGAACTCGCGCACGGGGACGACGGCGTTGATGCGCTCATCCTCCTCAAGGGGCAACAGGTTGACCATCGGCCGCCCGCGCGAGGTGCGGCTGCCCTGCGGCAGCTCGTAGACCTTGCGCCAGTAGCACTTGCCGGTGCTCGAGAAGCACAGCAGCGTGTCGTGGGTGTTGGCGATGAACAGCTTGTCGATGAAGTCCTCGTTCTTCATCGCGGTGGCGCTCTTGCCCCGGCCGCCGCGGCGCTGCGCGCGGTAGCCGTCCAGCGGCTGCGCCTTGACGTAGCCGTGGTGCGAGAGCGTGACCACCATGTCCTCCTCGCTGATCAGATCCTCCAGCGAGAGCTCGGCGGTATCCTCGCGGATCTCGGTCTTGCGCTCGTCGCCGTACTGATCCCGGATCGCCACCAGTTCCTCGCGGATGACCTCCATCAGCCGCTCGCCGCTGTCGAGGATGTGGATCAGCTCGGCGATCCGCTCGAGGAGGTTGCTGTACTCCTCGACGATCTTGTCCTGCTCCATGGCCGTCAGGCGGTGCAGGCGCAGGTCGAGGATCGCCTGGGCCTGCGCCTCGGAGAGGCGGTAGATGCCCGAGTCGGCATCGAGACCGAAGTGATCGGCCAGCTCCTCCGGGCGCGTGGCGGCGGCCCCGGCGCGCTCGAGCATCTCGGTAACCACCCCGGGGCGCCAGTCCCGGGCGACCAGCTCGGCCTTGGCCTCCGCCGGCCCCGAAGAGCCCTTGATCAGCGCGATGACCTCGTCGATGTTGGCCAGGGCGACCGCCAGCCCCTCGAGCACGTGGGCGCGCTCGCGGGCCTTGCGCAGCTCGTAGATGGTGCGCCGGGTGACCACCTCGCGGCGGTGACGGATGAAGGCTTCGAGCACCTGCCGGAGGTTGAGCGTACGCGGCTGGCCCTCGTGCAGCGCCACCATGTTGATGCCGAAGACCGTCTGCATCTGCGTGTGGCGATAGAGGTTGTTGAGCACGATCTCACCGGCCTCGCCGCGCTTGAGCTCGAGGACGATGCGGATGCCTTCCTTGTCCGATTCATCGCGCAGCTCGGAGATGCCCTCGAGGCGGCGCTCCTTGACCAGCTCGGCGATCTTCTCGACCAGCCGCGCCTTGTTGACCTGATAGGGCAATTCGGTGACCACGATGCGCTCGCGGTCCGCGGTCATCTCCTCGACCTCGGCACGGGCGCGCAGGACCATGCGCCCGCGACCGGTGCGGAAGGCCTGATGGATGCCGGCGGTACCGAAGATGATGCCGCCGGTGGGTAGGTCCGGGGCCGGAACATACTCGATGAGCGACTCGACGGGCAGCTCCGGGTCGTCGACCAGGGCCACGCAGGCGTCGATCACCTCGCGCAGGTTGTGCGGCGGGATGTTGGTGGCCATGCCCACGGCGATGCCGGAGCCGCCGTTGATGAGCAGGTTGGGCAGACGCGTCGGCAGCACGTGGGGCTCTTGCTCGGAGCCGTCGTAGTTGTCGACGAAGTCCACCGTCTCCTTGTCGATGTCGGCGAGCAGCTCGTGCGCCAGGCGCGCCATGCGCACCTCGGTGTAGCGCATCGCTGCCGGCGAGTCGCCGTCGATGGAGCCGAAGTTGCCCTGGCCGTCCACCAGCCGGTAGCGCATGCTGAAGGTCTGGGCCAGGCGCACAATGGTGTCGTAGACCGCGGCATCACCGTGGGGGTGGTACTTACCGATGACGTCACCGACCACACGCGCCGACTTCTTATACGGCTTGTTGTAGTCGTTGCCCAGTTCGCGCATGGCGTAGAGGACACGCCGGTGCACGGGCTTGAGGCCGTCGCGGACATCGGGAAGGGCACGCCCGACGATTACGCTCATGGCGTAATCGAGGTACGACTGCCGCATCTCGTCTTCGAGGTTTACAGGGAGGATCTCGCGGGCAACGCCGGTCATGCGCTCTTCTCAAGACTCTCCAGGGGAAAAGGTCGATGGTACCATACCGCCGCCCGACCGGGAGCGCAGGGAGCCGTCCGCTTGGACCTGACCAATCAACTTATCCTGTTCGGCGCCGCACTGCTGCTGGTGAGCATCCTCGCCAGCGTGGTCTCGGACCGCGTCGGCGCCCCGATGCTGCTGGTCTTCCTGGCCATCGGCATGCTCCTCGGTGAAGAGGGGCTGTTCGGGATCGACTTCGACGACATTCAGGCCGCCCATCTGATCGGCAGCCTGGCGCTGGCCATCATCCTCTTCGACGGCGGCCTGCGCACCCAGGCCTCCACCTTCCGGGTGGCCCTCAAACCGGCGCTCACCCTGGCCACCGTGGGCGTGATCATCACCGCCGGCATCACCGGCGGGGTGCTGGCCTGGGCCTTCGACCTCGACTGGAAACAGGGCCTGCTGATCGGCGCCATCGTCGGCTCCACCGACGCGGCGGCCGTCTTCGGACTGCTCCACGCCCGCGGACTGGAGCTCAAGCAGCGCGTGGCCGCCACGCTGGAGATCGAATCGGGCTCCAACGATCCGATGGCGATCTTTCTGACCATCATGCTGGTCGAGATCCTCGTCCAGCAGCCGGATCTGCTCGCCGCCGCCGCGGCGCTCGAGTTCGTCCAGCAGCTCGGCCTCGGCGCCGCCTTCGGCGCCCTCGGCGGCCTCACCCTGGCCTGGCTGATCAACCGCATCAACCTGACACCCGGGCTCTACCCCCTGCTGGCGCTCGGCGGCGGCCTGGCCATCTTCGGCGGGGCAGCGGTCCTCGGCGGCAGCGGCTTCCTGGCCGTCTACCTGGCCGGGCTGATCGCCGGCAATCGGCGGCTGCAGGCGGCGCAGAACATCCGCCGCTTCCACGACGGTTTCGCCTGGCTGGCGCAGATCACCATGTTCGTGGTGCTCGGGCTGCTGGTCACGCCCTCGGAGCTGCTACCCGTTGCCGCCCAGGGCCTGCTCGCCGCCGCGGTGCTGATCCTGGTCGCCCGCCCCCTGGCGGTCTTCGCCTGCCTGGCCCCCTTCCGGTTCCCCTGGCGCGAGCAACTGTTCATCTCGTGGGTGGGCCTGCGCGGCGCGGTGCCCATCATCCTCGGGCTCTTCCCGCTGCTGGCCGGGATTGAGCAGGCGGAGCTGTTCTTCAACGTGGCCTTCTTCGTGGTGCTGGTCTCGCTGGTGGTTCAGGGCTGGACCATCGCGCCGGCGGCGCGGCTGCTCGGCCTTGAGGTGCCGCCGGACAGTGGCGCCACCCAGCGTCAGGTGATCGACGTCCCGCACCAGACCGACTACGCGTTCATCGCCTACCGGATCACCGAGAGTTCGCCGGCGCTCTACGAGCCGATCAACCGGCTCAACCTGCCGTCATCGGCCCAGCCGGTGGCGCTGTTCCGCGAGGGCGAGGCGCTGCAACACCCAAGGCGCGAGGTGCTGCGCCCGCGCGACTATCTGTACCTGCTGGCCCTGCCCCGGGACATCGCGGATCTGGACCGCCTGTTCGTTGCTCCCAGCGGGCCGGCCTACCTGGCGGAGCAGCGCTTCTTCGGCGAGTTCACGCTGGACGGCTCGGCGCGGCTGGGGGACATCGCCACCGCCTACGGCATCTCCATGCCCAGCGGTGCCCGGCCGGAGCAGTCGCTGAGCGACTATCTGCTGTGGATCTTCAACAACCGGGCGGTGGTCGGTGACCGGGTGCGGATCGACAATCTGCAGTTCACCATCCGGGAGATCCAGGATGGGCGCATCGCCAAGGTGGGCATGCGCATCGGGCAAAAGGGCTGACGGGGCCTGCCACAGCGGCCCGCCGCCGAAGTA
>NZ_JAJNRE010000032.1:0-17990 GCF_022228025.1 Halorhodospira sp. 9622
CCCTGCTGCTCTTCCAGCTGGCGCTGGTGGGCATCGAGAATCGCTTTGTCCGCCGCCACCGACCGCAGCCTTCGAATGAGCGCATCAACCTGGTGCATGACCCGGTTCAGCTCTAAGAAACCTAGGTTGATCGCTTTCGGCTGGAAACTCTCAAGATCCCGAACGGCATTGACCTGCTCGACCTGAGCACTAAAGCGTTCCAGTGAGTGGGTCAGGCGCAGATTCACCCAGTGGGCCGCACCCGTACCCGCGAGAAGGGCCAGAGGGACAACGGTGAAAAACAGCCATGCATAGCCGGTGCGAGCCTCACTGAGCACCGGGTCGAGATCCTGCGTGACCCCGACGACCCCGAGAACCTCGCCAACTTCGGCATTGGTATGACAATCCAGACACTCGCTGCGTGCCTCGACGGGCATCACGTGGCGCTGCTGCCCCCCATCGCTGCGGCGCTGAGCCTCACCCGTGCTAAAGGCCTGATCAACGACCGGATCCGGCTCCACCGAGCCGTCAACGCGGCCATAGAGCTCGTCAACCAGCTCACCACGGTAAAGCTGAACCCAGAGCGGACTTTCTTCGTAGGTCTGCTCCAGCGCCCCGATGTACTCTTCCAGATCCTCCCGCCCCCAACCGCGACGCATGACCTGGAACATCGAGCTGAAAGTATGCTCGGCGGTCACCTCTGCAGTGCGCTGTGCCTGATCTCGTAGAAGGTTCTCGTAGATGAACAGACTCACCGCAGCGGTCCCTGAGAGGGTACCCAGAGCGACCAGGATCACGACCAAGGCCAACAAGGCCCGTAGACTCAACCTCTTGCGGAATCGGCGAAGCGTTTTCAGCACGTTCACTCCCTGACCAGAAGCAGCGGCACCGTGAGCTGCTCTCCTTTACCTCTCTGTGGACATCCAGCTATCAGGCCAGCGCAGCCGCTGGACACTGATGGCGCGCCAGATCCCGACCGCTGGGCTCAGTCCCCAGGCGCCCTGACGCGCGGCACACAGAACCTTCTCTGGAAAAATGCGTGCGCCGGCCAGCTCAAAAACCAGTGAGCCACTTCGCAGCTCCGCCCGACGCCACCCTCCAAAACGCCCCATCCTACCAGCACTTTGGGGTTCCTCCGAGCCGGAGGCTAAGTGATCCAATCACCCGCAGTGCGCCCTCTTCTCAACGCCGAAATTGCGCGACCCTCCTGTCCTAACCTCAACCCGATTCATGTATCGCCCGCCGGATCATTTTCAATGATCTGAATTCCCGCGGCTTCCAACGCTTCCACAACGCGGCAAACGGCGAGGTTCCGTGGCGTGCCTTTTCCTTGTTCAAGGCGCGCAAGCGCCACCGTTGAGATCCCAACGCAGTTTGCCAAACATTGTTTCGATCACCCCAGAGTCAACCTCTCTGATCACACTTTGGACATCGCCCGGAACCTCTGCGCTCTCTTTTTCTTGCCAGATCGAAAAACTCGGATTACTTTAAATAGACGGGCACATCAAATCGAAACAAGGCGAAATCGTGAGCGGATACCTCTGATACGCAGCTCCTCTCGCCGGCGTGATTTCGGCCATGACCACAGGAGCAGGATCTGGATGAACACTTACAACCTCCGAACCGCCGACCAGGGCCGCCTGCGCATCACCCTGGATCGTTTCTTCGGCGAGCTACTTGCCCTTCATATGGGCTTTGAACCTGAAACGCCGGAAGGCTACATGGCCGTTTACGTCTGGCTCCAACGGGAACTCCAATCGTATCCAACAGGTTCTGCCTACGAGGCTCGCCAGCGCCTGCATGCGCGAGTCCTGCAGACCATCATCAACCCGCAGCTGCAGCACTGCCTCGAGAGCTGGCTTGATGAGCTGGCCCCGGACAACTTGCCCCCGCCGCGCTCTTTCCGGGCCCTGCATGGCACAAGCTTTATGGCCGCCGGGCGCGCTTAAGCGCTTCTCAACCAACAGTAGAACACACAGTGCAGAAAACGGAGGTGGCCATGAGCCCCCGGATCATCCGCAGGGAACTCGTCGATGAACTCTCCTTTGAGCGGCTTCAACGCACGATCGGCCCGCTGCTCCTGGCCGAAACTTATGCTCGGCGCGGCATTCGCGAGGCCAAACAACTCGAGTACGACATCAATAAGCTGCCGAGCCCTGAGGGCCTCCCGGGGCTGATCCCGGCAGCGCAGCGGCTGTTCCTGGCTCTCAACAATGGCGAGCGGGTCGCGCTCATCGCGGACTGCGCCCCGGACGCCGCCTACTCCTTGGCCGTAGCCTATCGCGGACTCCGGGATATGGGGATGGATGTCCGTTACTACCTGCAGAGCTCAAAGCGCGAGCGGTTCGGTCTGAGCCGGCAGATGGTCGACCAGGCTTTCGAGGATCACGCACCGCATCTGATCGTCGCCATCGACCACGGCACCGGCTCCAGCGAAGGCGTGGCGCATGCCAATGGCCTGGGCGCCGAGGTCATCATCTCGGACTACCACCACCCCAGCGGAACGAGGCCAGATGCCGTGGCTATCGTCAATCCTGCCCTGCCCGAGAACACGTTCCCGGCCCAGCACCTGTGCGGCGCCGCCGTTGCCTACTCCATCGTTTCCGCCCTCCGCGCGCTCGCTCATCACCGCGAGCACCCGGCCGGAGACTACGAGGCGCGCTGGCTGCTCGATATCGTGGCCACAGCAACGATCGCCGCGAAGATGCCGTTGGACCCATGCAACCGGCATCTGGCCGGCAGCGGCTTGAGGATCATCGGAGCCGGGTTCGCCTGCCCCGGCCTTCAAGCCCTTTTTGACGTTGCCCAGCGCCCGATGTTCTCGGCGGGCTCTGCGGATCTGAGTGAGGAGATCCACCCTCGCATCAGCGCCGGATTCCACCATGGCGATCTTCACCTTGTGATCGACTGCCTCCTGAGCGAGGACGAGGAACTGGCCAAGACGCTGGCCCGGGACCTCGATGACAGCTATGCACGCGCTACGGCCCTCGAGCAGAGCATGCTTGAGGAAGCCATGGAGCAGCTGGACGACCCCACACGGCTCTCGGCTACCGTCTATGCCGAGCACTGGCCAGAGTCGATGATGAGCACCCTGGCCGGGCGGCTTGCCGAGAGACTCCATCGGCCGGTGATCGCGCTTACCTCGGTTGGAGGCTGGCTCCAAGGCGCTGCGTACTCCATGAGTCCGTTCGACCTTTGCGATGCCTTCGATACGCTCCAGCGCCAGGGCAGCCGTGTACTGATTGATCACCGGCAACTGCGCAACCACGTGGAGCTGACCGCCGACCACTGGAATCGGCCACGGCTGGCCGACCGCTTTGAGGAGGCCGTTGCCGAGCAGGTGGGTGGCAAAGTCCCCGCACCGGTCATTTATTCCGACGGCGACCCGGGCCTTGACGGCCTCTCGCTCGACCTGGCTCTGGCTGTCGAGGCCGGCGGCCCATGGGGTGATGGGTTTGAAGAGCCGACTTTCGACTCCCGCTTTCTCGTGGTCAATCAGCGCTCCGCCGGGGCCGCAGACGAGCATACGCTCTACACCTTGATCCCGGCCGGCACGCCCGAGCCCACAAAGCATCAGGTCGAGGCCATCCACCGTTATTGCCCGCGAAGCATGGCCGCCCAGGTCGGCCAGACCGTGCGGATGGTCTATCGGCTTCGTGTTGCCCGGCACGAGGGTGGGAAGCGGCTTCAACTGCAGGTACTTGCCATGGGCTCCATTGAGGAGGTCACCGAGGTTGCGTAACGGCATCCCCCGCCCAGGGGCAGCAGCTCGGGGACGTGGTTCTTGGTTCACTGTCCGCGGAGTGGACAAGGTGTCTGAGCAGCCTCTGGCGCAGCACGGCCGGCCCCGGATTCAGGCGCCCTCAGCGGATCACCACGTGATCCCAGAAGGTGCAGACCTCTCCGTAGCTGAGCTCAGCGCACGATGCACCATCGGGGCGCGGGATTTCCGTTCTAGCCACCTCAACGAAGAACGATCCATGCGCACGCGCCGCTTCGTCCTGCTCCGCGAGAAGATGGCTGGAGTGGGGTGTAAGCAGCCGGAGCTGCCCGGCGCGAACAGCCCGAGTGAGCCGTGCAAAAAGTGAGCGCTTCTCAGCGGCGAAGCTCCATGGGCCCACCTTTTGGGATGGCCGGTTTACAGCGCCGTTCGCGAAAGAATTCGCAACCTCGCTCGCGAAAGTGTTCGCGGCAAAACCGAAGCTTTTCGCAACCCCGTTCGCGCGGCGCGCGAAATCGTTCGCGCTCGCCTGGTGCGTGCTGGCGGGGTCGGTGTTCGAGAGGCATGTGTGCATGGCATCTGTCTCGTCAATCAGTGACCTTCTTCGTCGCCTGCTGATGGCATCGAGAAGCATCGAAAAAACCAGGATGTTTTATGATCAACTGTGAACTTCCCATAACTCAGATGATAACAGGAGGTGAAGGACCACCATCAAAAAGCAATTCGGCGTGCAATCTATCGCTAGCCCTCTTCGGACTTCCCTTGATTTTTTCTCGACTCTAGCAGATACTTTTTCATGTGAACATTTTCCACTTCTCAAGCAAACGGGAGCAACCTGTGAGCAAGCAAAATCGCAAGCGCGGCATCGGCCTGTCTATTGATACCACGGAACCAGGTTATGCTTTGGTTCGCATGCTTTTTGATGAGGCGAGCACTCGTGGCGATGACCATGCCGTTCTCGCAGACAGATTCGGCGTTTCTCATGGGTATTTTACCCACCTGCGCGCTGGACGAATCACGGGCGACAAGATCAGCAAGAATGTGATTCGCCGGATCGCCCATTATCTCGGCATTTCACCGATTGGTGCGATGATCCTGGCTGACCAGATCCCGCCGGATTTCTTCTCGCCCGCAGATCGCTCGGCCGAGCAGGATTTGGATCGGGCCCTGCGGTTTATTGCTCAGGACGAAGAGATCGGGCCGTTGTTCCCGGCTGAGTTCTACGAGGAGGGCCACACCGATGCCAAGGTCGCTTTCGTGCGGATGTACGAGAAGGCCAAGGGCACCGTGCTGTTGCCCCAAGATGACCTCGAGGATCTGATCAAGGGGCAGGAGCAATTCCGGGCTGATCACCCCTCTGCGTACCAGGGTGAGAAGGTCACGCCGATCCACGGAAATAGCTAGCGGCACACGGTTCGGGCGGCCCCCATCTTGGACAGGGTCGCCCGGACCAGATTCGCGATGATTTATTTCTAAGGTTGGCGACCCCACCGAAGATGGACCGACCTGCGCATCTCGAAACACCCCCCAACACCTTCACTCGACCCTGCGCTGAACCCCCCCTCTCAGCGCCACCTCTCTCCACGGCCTACCGGCACCCCTGAGAGCGCTCCAGATCCCTCCTGAGGGCAACTTCCCTCTCCATCCGAGGGCGCCTTCACTCTGACCGGTTTGACCGATTTTGACCCCTCTGAGAGCGACTTCACTCTCCGGGCCGGGCGCCTGTGGGCTATGGGCGTGGGTGGCTGTGCTGGCGGCTGGGGGTTTTCGGCGGGGGTGCGACTATTCTCTGAGGGATTGGAATGAAAATATGAGGGCAACTTCACTCTCCGATGCTGGCGGCTATTGAACCCATGATGGACAGATGAAGCGCTGGGCGCGTTGCGGCCTCCCGCCGAGGGCCTGATCTTGATAATTGCGTGTCTGTCTCCGGGGGATTCGGCGCATTTTGCGTGGTGCCTGGGTTCGGTTTTCGTGCCGGGGTTCTGGCAACTGCTCTCTGAGGGATTGGAATGGATATCTGAGGGCAACTTCACTCTGAGCGCCCGTGGCTATTGAACCCCTTTTGGGGGCATCGAGACCTGGGCTGCGTTGCGCTTATGGGCTGAGGGATCTTGGGGTTATGGGCGATGGCTTGGATGGGTTATGGATGAGCCTGAGCGTGGGGGCGCGGGAGGGTTGGTGGCGGTGGCTTGCTGAAGGGGCCTGGCGACTGCGATCTGAGGGATTGGGAATGAAAATATGAGGGCCCCTTCATTCTCCGGCGCCGGTGGTTCTTAAACCCCCTGCGGGGCCTTTGAAGGGTGCGGCGCGTTGCATCCTTACGGCGGTGCTAAGTGGGGTTGTCTGCCTCCCCTTCTTCCTGGCCGGGGGCCTCTATCTGGGGTGCCCTTGGGGATGGATGTGCGGTTGGGTTCTCCCTCTGTACTCCCTGTGCTGCTGCTTGCGAACTCCCCTTGTGAAGCGTTGCGAACGAGCTCGGTGAGCGGTGGCTTTTCGCAGGGGAAGTTATCTTGCGAACGCTGGGTGCGGTGGCTTGCGAACGGGGTGTTGGGGTCCTGTGCGAACGGGTGTGTCTACCCCCTGGGTGTGGTGGCTCTCTCTTGCGAAAAGCGGTCCGGGTGCGTGGCTCAAGAAGGGTCGGTGGCTCTCTACTGTGGGGGTTCCTTGGTTCCCCTCCAGGAGGAAGGGGTGGGGGTGGATGGGCGTGGGAGGCAGGGCCCGGACCCGGGCCACGCTGGCGCCCCGGGCAGCAGGGCTCAAGATCACGGCGCGGTATGTACGACATCACTCCATGATCTCAAAGTGTCAAAATACCGATCTGCTCGGCCTTCGGGGCCACCTCGGGGGTGGATCTTACGCAGTGGCTTGCAGCCGACACACCGTTGGGAGGTCGAATCGCTCTTCTCAAAGCTGAGGAACCCCTAGCCCGCCGTATCAAGGGGCGTGACCTGGTGCTGCTCGTCTACGAGGAGAAGGGCAACCGCGGGAATACGGGCACACCAACTGCCCTTCCCAGGCAGCTCAGTCGAACACAGCAAAAGCTTGGCCACGCCATGGCTGTCTCCCGAACATGCGTCATCACGCCCAGCCCCGTAAACAAGGACGTTTTTTGTGGTCATGGGCCGGTTGGGGTACTCTGCCGCTTGTCGGGTCATCATCGCAGGATCAACGCACGGGTGGACAGGCTCAGAGAACAGGCGCCGGGAGACGCGCCATCAGATGCGCAGACCCAGCTCAGCCTGCTCCGCGAAGCCCTAGGGGCCGGCTTCTGGCAGCTGGATCTTGACTCGGGCCGAGTGACGGCCGATGCGCAACTCCTCGCGCTTTACGGGTATCCGGGGACAGAAGCATCCGCTGATCATGCTCCGTGGACGGAGGCGATCTGGCGTGAGCATGTTCACCCGGAGGATTGGGCACGGGTGGAGGCCTGCTATCGCAAGGCTTTTTATCACTATACGCCCTGGGATCTGACCTACCGAATCCGGCGCCCGAATGGAGAGATCCGGCATCTACGCTCAGTCGGCCGAGTGGAATGCGATGCCGAGGGCAACCCCACTCATTTGGTCGGGCTCGAGCACGATGTCACCGAACAGGAGCGCCAGCGCCAGGCGCGTGATCAGGCCCTGGAACGCGCCGGGCGAACCGAGAAGATCGGTGCCATCGGACACTGGGTTGCCTACCCGGAGACCGGGAAGCTGATCTGGTCGCCTATGACCTACGAGCTTTGCGGCTTCGACCCGAAGGGACCACCACCGGATTGGGAATCGTTCATCGCCCGGGTCGCCGAGGGGTATCGAGACCAGGTCGCCGAATTCCAGTTCGAGAACAATCCCTCCCTGCTCTCCTGCGAGGGCGAGTACCGCATCGTTCAGCCCGGCGGCCGCACGCTGTGGGTCCGCGAGATCGCCCAGCGCTGGCAGGATGAGCACGGCCAGTGGATCATCCAGGGGACTATTCAGGACATCACTGAGCAGCGCAAGGCGCTGCAACGCAGTGACGCGAGGCGCCAGGAACTGGAGTCAATCCTCGAGGCCATCCCGGGCGTCGGTGTGGCCCAGGTTGACCTGGATGGTGTAGTGCGCGAAGCAAGCCGCAGTGCCGAGTGGATACTGGGTTGCTCGCGTGATGAGCTGATCGGCAAAAGCTTTCTCGACTTCCACGATCCTGGGGATCAGGCACACGTCGCCGAAGCGGTGAACGCCCTGCAGAAGGCTGGCCAGTCTCACTCCGAGGAGTACGACCTGACCCGTGGTAACGGTGAACGATTCCGAGCCCAGGTGAATGTCGTCCCCCTGTTGGATGAACGCGGAGAGGTTGTCGGCAGGATTGGTGCCTGTATCGATCTATCGGCTCAATTTGCCCATGAGAAGCGTCTGCGCATGGCTCAGGAGGCGGCCGGTTTCGGGGTCTGGGAGTGGGACGTTGCCGCTGATCGAGCCACTTGGGACGCGGCCTCCTGGCGGATGCTCGGCTTTGACCCCGAGCAACAGGGCGCTCTGACTTATGCCCAGTGGCGGACTCTCGTCCACCCCGAGGACTTGGAGCGCATCCTTCCCATCTTCGAGCGCCACCTAATCGCGGGCACCCCTTTTACCATGGAGTTCCGCTACCGGTGTGCCGATGGCAGCTGGCTCTGGGTGCAGAATCGTGGTCAGACCCTGCGCCGAGGGGCGGATGGCTCGCCGATCTACATGGTGGGCACCCACGTTGATATCCAACAAATCAAGGAGGCCGAGCACGCACTGCGCGAGCATGAGCGGGATCTACGCGAGGTCAAGCGCATCGCCCGCCTCGGGCACTGGATCCTGGATGTCGAGTCGAAGTCGTTCTTTTGCTCGGGCGAGGTTTACGAGCTTTTCGGGATCGACCCAGGAGAGAAGACCCTGGATCTGGAGACGTATCTCGCCCGGATCCTTGAGCCCGACCGCTCACAGGTCCAATCAGCCCTGGAGCAGGCCCTGTCCGGCCAGGCTTTCGATGTCGAGCATCGCATCACTGGCCCGGAGGGCAGCGAGCGCATTCTGCTTGGGCGCGGTCACACAGAGCTCGATGCCAAGGGGCGCCCCCGGATCGTGCGCGGGACCACCCAGGATGTCACCCAGCAACGGACCCTGCAGCATCAACTCACCGAAGCGCTGAAAGCCAAGAACACCTTTCTCAACGCGGTCAGTCACGACTTGCGCAACCCGCTCAATGCGTTGACCGGATTCATGGAGCTGCTCGCCGAACCGAATCTGGACGAAGAGCAGCGCCAGGAGTATGTAAAGCATTGCCGCCGAGCCAGCGCTCGCCTGCTGGAGCTGATCGACTCGCTGCTCGATCTCAGCCGGTTGCAGGCTGGCCGGCTGGAACTGAGCCCGGCGCCTTTTGATCTGCGTGCGGCGATCGAGAGCCAGCACAGCGTGTACGACTCCCTGGCTGAAGAACACGGCCTGGTGTTCTCTTGCACCATCGACCCTGGCGTGCCGCAATCCGTGGAAGCCGATGCCACCCGGCTGGGACAGATCCTTTCGAACCTGCTCAGTAATGCGATCAAGTACACCCATGAGGGCCAGGTCGATCTGACGGTACGCGCAGAACCCGATGAACGGATCAGCTTCCGGGTGCGTGATACCGGGCCGGGGATCTCCCCAGAGGATCAGGAGCACATCTTCGCGGCTTTCGATCGCGCCGGCTACCGTGGCTCGCGCAGCGGCCATGGCCTGGGACTGGCCATTGTGCGCGAACTCACGGAGCTTTTCGGCGGGGAGCTTGCGCTGGAAAGCACGCCCGGGGACGGCTCCACGTTCACCGTGACGCTCCCGTTGCCGCCGGTTGCGGCGCCCGAGGCGACCCAGAACGCCGGCTCGGACTGCGGCCATGCCCCGCTTCCCCCTGGCGGGGATGCTCCGGCCGGCACACTGAATGTGTTGGTGGCCGATGATGAGCCGGTGAATGTCTGCATGATCGGGGCCTTGCTCGAGCAACTCGGATGCAAGGTCACCACGGCGAACGATGGACACAGCGCCCTGCAGGCCTGGCAAACGCGGCGCTTTGATGCCCTGGTCCTCGACCGCCACATGCCTGGATTCGATGGCGATGAACTCGCCGAGCGCATCCGTGCTGAAGAGAGGGCCCAAGGGCGCACCCGCGTGGCCATTGCCCTTTACACTGCCTATGCCCGCAGCGAGGTGGAGTCGGTCCTTGAGACCGGTCTCTTCGATGCATACCTGAGCAAGCCGCTGGATTGCACAGAGCTGCGGCAATGGATCGAATCGCTGGGATTGCTGCGAAAGCCCGATGACGGCACCACGCCAGGAGCGCCCGATGGACGCGAACCCCACTCCTAGCTGGGACGATGCCATGGATGCCATGGGGCATCCGATCTTCCTCCACGATCAGGAGTATCGCATCCTGCGGGCGAACCGCGCATACCTCCAGGAGGCCAGCGCCACGCTCGAAGAGGTAATCGGCCAACCCTACTGGCACGTCTTCCCCCGCGGCGTGGGCCCCCTGCCCGGCTGTCAGTCGGCCATGACCAAGGTGTCGGCCGGGAAACGCACTGCTTCCGAGACCGGCTGCGCCGAGACCGCCGAGGAGTTCTCCGTCCCGGATGGCCGGTCCTTCCTATCGCGCTCGTATGTCGCTCGGGACGGACAGGGGGCTTACCGGTACTCCGTCCATATCCTTGAGGACATCACCGCCAGGCGCCATCTCGAACAGGCGCATCAAGCCGCCGAAGCCAAGTTCCAGGCCATCACCACCGCCGCACGCGATGCCATCGTGCTGATCGATGCCGAGGACCGGCTGGTGTACTGCAATCCGGCCTTCGAGAAGCTGCTCGGCTATCGCGCCGAAGAGCTTGAGGGCGCCCCCTTCCATGACCGCTTCGTCCCCGAGCGCCACAGGGCGGCCATGCAGGCGGGTATGCGCTATTTCCGAGAGTCCGGCGGCCAAACCCGCGTGGGCCAACAGGCTGAGGTCGTGGCCATCCACCGTGACGGACACGAGGTCGCCCTGGAGCTGACCCTGGCGCCGGTGCAGATTGCTGGACACTGGCACGCCGCCGGAATCCTGCGCGATATCAGCGAGCGCCGGGCTTTGGAAGAAGAGCGCCAGCGCACGCTCGAGGATCAGAGGATGTTCCTCGCCGCGGTCAGCCACGATCTGCGCACGCCGCTCAATTCCATCCATGGGTTTCTGGATCAGCTGGCTCACTCCGAGCTTGATCCGCAGCAGCGTCAGCATGTTGACCTTTGCCGGGCCGGCGGCCAGACCATGCTGGGGCTGATCGAGACCGTCCTGGAGCTCTCGCGGCTGGAAGCCGGCCGTGTTCAGCTAAGCGAGCAGGATTTCGATCTGTGCGAATTCATGAATGCCCAGCTGGGCTTTCTCGCGCCGATGGCTGAGCAGAAGGGCCTGTATCTGGAATGGTCTTCCAGCACCGACGTGCCCTGCTGGGTCCGAGGTGATCCGGTGCGCCTCAGTCAGGTGCTCTACAACCTGGTCAGCAATGCTCTGCGCTTCACCGAGACCGGCGGCATCCGCGTGCAGGTCGAGCGGGCTTCACCGGAGAAGGAGCTCCACTTCACCGTCGCGGATACCGGAGTCGGCATCCCCGAAGAGGATCAGCCCCAGATTTTTGAGGCATTCCGGCAGGCCGGCCCTGCCCTTGCCCGCAAGGAAGGCAGCGGGTTGGGGCTGAAGGTCTGCAAGGAGCTGGTGAAGCTAATGGGTGGGGACATCTCGGTGGAGAGCGAGCCGGGCCGCGGAACGAGCTTCCACTTCACGGTGATCATGCCGTCGGCCCCCTCGGCCTCCCCGGTGCAAAACACTTCTCAGGAGGCTGAGGTTGATACAAGCACGTCTCCCGGCAGCGGCCTGCGCGTTCTTGTTGCCGAGGATGAGCCAACCAACGCCCTGCTGATCCAGTCTTTGCTCACCCAGGCCGGCTGCGAGGAAGTCACCTGGGTGGAGAACGGCCGGGAGGCCATCGAGCACTGGGAACAATCGAGACCCGACCTTATCCTGCTCGATCTCCAGATGCCCGAGATGGATGGTCGCGAGGCGCTGCGGCAAATCCGGGAACAGGAGGCTGAGCACGCCCTAGCGCATACGCCGATCGCTCTGGTCACCGCTCATGCGCTTGAGCATTTTCAGCAGGAGTGTTTTGGCCTCGGCTGCGATGCCTATCTCAATAAGCCGATCGAGCGCAAAGAACTCTGGCTTTTCCTCGCTCGACTTCGGTCAGAAGCCGCGTGAGCAACCCTCTCTCTCCCCCGCCAGGGATGAGGGGCATGACCGAGAACGGGCGCAGCCGGGCGTTCCGGGCGCGTTGCTGACGAACCGGGCCAGGCTCATGGGATACCAACGCGTGCCCCGGGCATGGCCCTTACCGTCTGGAGTTCCTTACCAGCCCTGCCACAGCCCTCGATGCAACCCCCTCAACCCGGTGGCAGTTTAGCCGCATCAAGGCCAGCGCGCGCTGGTCGCCTCTCCCAAAGCTTTCCCCCATCTCGATCGCTCGCTTTTTTCTGCACTCCCTTCCCTTATCACCATAGCGGGGATCTTGAGTGCCTACCTGCAGCCTGGACGGCCGGCGCACCGGCGGCCCTTCCAGCTGCGGCCACCGGCACCGAGGTTTCTGCGTGAGATGGGCCGAGGCAGCCGAACTCAAGGGCCTCGCGCTCCCCATGCCTGACCGGTTCTCAGCATGGACGAGCGCAAGAGCGGAGAAGTATCCGATTCAGGGCTTTCCGCAGGGTCTTGAGAAGGCATGCCCTCAACGTATGGACTTTGATAAAGGAGTGACGGGATGTGTTCAGACGATGACTCAATTGACCAGAATGGCTCCGAATCCGGCGGGGTTGACCGCCTAATCGAGCGAATGGAGTACTGCATTGCATTGGTGGCGTTGATCACGCAGCAGCTCCTATACATCGAGCAGCGACTGCGGGCTGCCCAAGACAGAGTTCCGGGTGCCGTTCTTTTGTATATGAACTCTTGCGGCCGAAACTGCGCCGGTTGCCCGCACCCGACGTGGAAGCAATGGTTTGCGAAGCCGAGCAAGAAGAATATCAGGGGCTCCTCGCCTCGGGACGGGCGATTGATGGTCTGGTCCGCAAAGACCATCCGTTATCCACTCCGAAGCATCCGTAATAGCCCGACCTATACCCCAGAGATTGAGGAACTCATTCAGGAGGCTTTGCGACTGATCCGCAAGCGAGAGGACCTCTTGAAGCGTTTCAAGGCTGTTTGGCTGTGTGCGCAGAACCAGGAACATGCCTTCACGCGGGACCAGGATGACGACTAGCACAACATCTCCTCTTTAACGTGACCGCGGAGCGGTGGCACTGCTCACCGCTCCTTTCAGAGCGCGCGAGCACCTTCGACAGACCTTCAAGACTCCCCATCCAGCCAGAAACCTAAGCTCCGACTTCCGGATCGCCGGAGCGACTACACTCCACTTTTACAGCCAAGTGCTTGCGTACCAACGGCAATAACTCCCGCACCTTTCGGCCATCGAATGCACAACCTCGAACACTCGATGACCATCATCCGGCCCCCCCCGACTCGGGGCCGAACACACCCGCCGCCAAGGCTCCCACCTTCCAGCCCGACGCGGCACGCCCGAGCCGAAGACTCCGGGCCATCGGCCCAGTCAATGCCAACGGCCGATCCGCCGATGGCCATTTTTTTTCCCAACACCCCGGATTCTCTGCACAGCCTCACCTAGTCCCTACAGAGCCCCAAACAGCTCGACGAGGCCTCAAGCCTGAACACAGACCCGAGGCATCAACCAAACGACTAGAAAGAGGCAGGATCATGCTGAAATCACAGCTAAAGCAACCTACAAGCGAAGTGCGCGGCGGCCCACTTTGGCCGCAGTCTTCGAAGAAAAACAAGGACAATGCCCTGCAGGCCATCCGTGGGGACATGTCTGTTTCGCCCTTGGCACTCTTCTGGGGTGGCTCGGTCACGGGAGCCTATTGGAAGCCTGAAGATGACGATGATACCTTCGCAGAAAAAGCAGCACGCCTCCAAAGTGTGATCAAAGAAACAATGTGTCGTGAGCTGGACATTGACGAGGAGGAAGACGCTGACAAGCTTGAAGCCCTGAACATCGACAAAACGCCCATCCAGAACGCTTTCCAACGGTGTTTTTTCGACATCTCGAGATATGATTTTATTTGTATTAACGATGACGGTTCTTATGTCGTTTTGAAGGAGAAGGATGTCCCTCGCTTTCTCAAAGACCGCTTCGGAGATATTGCAAACACCGAATTCATCAAGTCGCGTGTTATTTCTATACAGCCCCCCAAAACTTCTCGGGACAAAACACAAAGAGAAGTGCGCCGTATCACCAGGATGCCGTGGGATGAGTTTTTTACCGAGCTCAAGTCCACAGCCCAGGCAAGCAGAAGCATGTGGCGAGAAGATATGTTCGCCTCCAAACCCGGAGTTAGAGTCAAACAAAACAGTGTACATATTACAATCCCACACACCGGTTTTAAAAAGACCACCGAGCCAGACCCAAGCATCATCGAAGATTTCAAGGAGCACTTCCCGGAATGTGTCGACGTGCTCAATATGTTTGCCGCCGCCCGCTTTTCTAGGGACAGAAAAAAAGCCTTTCTTTGGCTGCGTGCAGACTCTGATTGGGGGAAAGGGTTTTTCACTAGCTGCTTAGCCGATCTCGGCCTTGTGGTGGAGCTCTCTGTCACGGAGATCCAAAAAATGTTCCAAGGGTCGCCGGTCGCTAAGACGCCTCGCGATTTCATACGTTCATGGGTGCTCGTTGTAAACGAGTTTAATTCCATAAAACTCGAAATCAAACAGCTTGAGCACACACTCGAGCTTGCACCGAAACATCAATTGGCATCGAAAGTCCCCGTTTTCGCGAAGCTTTTCACCTCCGCGGACAATGTTCCGGATATGGCCACTGATCATGGAGTCGAGGAACAGTTCTCTCGGCGTTTCAGCTTCATCCGTAAGACCGGGACCCTTAACGAGCGGGATCTCTTCAGGGAAAACACCACGAGCTACCGGAGCTCAGTTACGTCCTGGATGGCGGAGCACCTCAATCACCAAGTGGCGCTTTATCGTTCTATGGGACGAGACTTGGCAGACCGAGAGGCAACGAAGTACCTAAATGATTTTCATAGAAGGCACAGCATTTCTCAAGAGCTCAGCGACCTCAAGGATTCCTTTGAAGCGATTTCCGATGAGTTCCGGACATGGCTTTTAACCGAACGATTTCATTCTCCGTTCCTGATTCAAGACACTGCGAAGAAGCGCCTTTTTTTGAAAAACCCGGCTAAAATGCTGCACGATTTTCTTATCGAGAGCAAAGCACCTGAGGAGATCCCACACCTGAAGAACAAAAAGACTGAGATCTTTAAGAACTTGTCAGCGGACGGAACGGGAGTCAAGTCATACAGGATAAACGGCAAACCAACAACCTCGGTGCTGATTCAAGACGGCTCCTAGGCTTTAAAAGAATTCAATTTTTTCAGCTGACGCAGGATTTCATTTCAGAGGGAGTTGCTACTTCTGCGTAGGCCCAGACGACTAAAGGCATCAACTCAGAAGGCGGAGATTGCAGTTATGTTAAGAAACTTAACGCCACTTGCCAGGTCACCACCTACTTGTCTGTTGGTGATTTCGGATGACGCTAGGTGTAAGACTGGTGGCTGCTTCGGAGAGAAACCTTAGGCGCGATTCAGATAACCCCGGCCCCATTCGGCTGTTGCGATGACCGCCTGGTTTGCACAGCCGGGCAGGCATGCTAACAACCCTTTACCACGCGGCGCATTAGAGTTGTCCGAATCCCCTCTAGAGAGAGTTGCCGCGCCGATGTTTGTTGTAAACCCAAAAGGTCAGGCGGTCGGATATCGCCCACGCGTCCACGAGCAAATAAACAACCTGATTTTGTACGCAGCTGAAAATGCCTGTCGCCGGGCCGGAAATGACCGTATATATATTTTTATCACCCCTCCACCGGAGCTCTGCCCGTGCTTGCCCCCTGACTCGCCGTACCGCTTCTGCAGGCCAAGCCCAGCATCAGGCGCACGCTGAGCTACGCACATAACCAAGAACAACATGTCGTAGGCGAACTGTAATCTTGTAATCTTGTAATCGCCTCTTTTTTCGCCATCTGTGATACAGATACCTTGTCTATGACATCTCGCCACTTCAGTGCACCCGTTAGATGGAATCTGGTTCGCTTGTCTCAATTTTATAGATTACGAGATTACAGGATTACAAAAACAACAACAATCGTAGGAACAGGTACTTACGAACAGCCTGAAGGGTGTACAAGGCGAATTACAAGGATTACATACCGCATGGAAAAGGTACGCGATGATCCATGGTTGGTTCCGGGTAGGCATGCCTCCGCCAAGATGAACCGACCTTGGTCGGGGCAAAGGTAGCGTAAAAGAGGGGCGGCAACTCCTGTGGCCGGCAGGGACAAAACCTGTGGTCAGTGTAGTGGTATCTTGTGCTCGGCCCGCTTGATACGGAAAGGCCTATGCCTATGGGCATGACCAACACTGACTAAGGACCCAAGACCACCCCGCCAGGGAAGCAGGGGTCGCCACCTGTGTGCCCTAGGCAAACCCCGCTAAGCAACCCTGATCCAGAGCGGATCTTTTATCTTCTGATTTCAGCCGCGGGGACCGGCAGCATAACTGAAACTACCCGCAGAGCGCGAGGTACAGTCAGTTATGGAACCGCGCTTGCCAGCGAGATCAGAGTATTAGCCCTAGCAATATCGCAGAACGCCGATGAACTTGATTGAAATCCAGGAGGATTCGCGGCCCCTTTCTCCTGGCGGGGGGGAACGATGACATCCAAAACGCCATGACAACCAGCGCAGTCAGCGGAAAGGCCCGGCAGCCGGACCCGTATCTGATTTCGTACTCCACCGGCGCTTACACCCTGGGAAACAAGCCTGCTTAGACGCAGCCGATTCCAGGTCGCCAAGAACCGCCCCGCCAGGAGGGAAGGGGCCTGCCCTTCCTCCTCGATTCCAACCCCGCTCATCGATTTTCACCGGCTGTACCCGATTCGCCACATTCAACTCGGCCCGCCAGCTTTCCCTCCTGGCGGGGCGGAGACCGTGATCAATCAGGATCGATCCTGCCGTTCGGAGCCTCTGATCCAGCATGTTTTGCCCTGACTGCCGGGCCTGCACAGGTCTCTCTACTTCTACTTGAAGGTCCAACATGCACAGGCTCACCAGTGAGGCCAACAATGCGAGGCCCAGTAAATTGAAGCTGCGGGACCGCTTGCTTTGAAAGAACTTGGTACAGAGTGCCGTTCGCTTCCGGCCTGCGGTGATACCTGTATCAAATAAACCGAACCAAAAAACATCATTCGACTTACAGGGAGAATATCATGCACATGAACAAAAAGACTGAAAAGGGGGAGCTTTGGTACAACGTGGAGGTGCGCGAGGACCTGTTTGATGCCGCAGTACTTGTTTGCCGCTGGGGGAAGGTTGGCTCTCTTGGGCGCCAGGGTCCATCAAAACCTTTTCCATCCATGCGGGCGGCAGAGGATGAACAGATCCGGATCATCGAACAAAAAGAGCGCCTCGGTTACGAACTGGAAAGCCGGTGATCCGAACGGAAACTCCCTTGCGTAGCGGTCGAAAAACTGCCACTGCAGACCGGGGGGCGCAGCCCCGTGGTCGTGCCAGCCAGGCCGAGCGGCCAAGGGCGTGAGTTGAACGATGAGCACTGTTGCTGTATATGTGTTCAAGCTTCTAACAGGATCGAAGACTGCCGCGATGCTGCAGGCACTGGCTGGGTGGTCTGCTTTCCGGCGCACCACCATGGAACGAGGGCCCAACGACATGTCCAACAACGATGATGCCGCCACTCTCCGCAGTTGGTGCTCCCAGTTGGCCCGAGATATCGATAGGCTGAGCACGTTTGTCATCTCACAATCGCATTCCTGCCCGACCTTTCGAGAAGCCTGCGCAGAGCTGGAGGGCTGCACCCGCGTCGCGTATCGGCTTCAGCGGTGGATCAGCGGCGCGAGCAGAGACAAGGCGCTCGACCCCGATGGTGGCAGTGAAGCCCGGTTGGTGGAGGCTCAGCTGCTACTTGAGGGTCAGTGTGCGGTGTTCCGCGCGGTGGCCGACTCGTTTCTCGCTAGCGAAGGCGTGGACCCAGCGGTCCGGGATGAGGCGCTTGGCGTTCTCGCCGAGGCCCTGCAGATCCATCAGCGCTTAGAAGTAGCAGTTGAAGGTGTCCGGATTTTACTGATCGAGCATGATGCGGATTACCAGCTAGGTAGA
>NZ_JAJNRE010000033.1:0-17798 GCF_022228025.1 Halorhodospira sp. 9622
AAGCACCGTCAGTCAGTACGACTCCCTCTCACCGCCCTGCGGCGGTCTCCGGTGCGCCCCGTGCGGCATCGGCGAGGCGCACGAAGGCCTCCACCGAGAGCGTCTCGGCCCGCGCCCCGGGATCGACCCCCGCCGCCTCGAACGCCGCCTCCGCGACCCGCCCCTTGAGGCTGTTGCGCAGCGTCTTGCGCCGCCCGGCGAAGGCCGCCGTCACCACCTCCTGCAGCCACGCCTCGTCCTGGGCCGGCGCCGGCAGCGGACGGTGGGGGACGAGGCGAACAAACGACGACATCACCTTCGGCGCCGGGAAGAACGCCCCGGCCGGCACGTTGAAGCAGCGCTCCACCCGGCAGCGGTACTGCACCATCACCGACAGCCGCCCCCGGGTCCGGCTCCCCGGCGGCGCCACCATCCGATCCACCACCTCCCGCTGGAGGAGCAGGTGCAGATCCTCGATGGTGTCCGCGGCGGCGAGCAGGTGAAACAGGATCGGCGTCGAGACGTTGTAGGGCAGATTCCCCACCACGCGCAGTCGCCCCTGGGCCGGAGCCAGCCCGGCCGGATCCAGCTCCAGGGCGTCACCCTCGATCACCGTCAGGGCAGGGCCGAAACGCTCGCGCAGCCGGGGCGCCAGATCGCGGTCGAGCTCCACCGCCGTCAGGCTGCCCAGGCGTTCGAGCAGCGGCTCGGTCAGTGCCCCCTCGCCGGGGCCGATCTCCAGCAGCGTCTGCCCCTGCCGCGGGGCGATCGCCGTGATCATGCGCTGGATGACCGACGGATCGCGCAGGAAGTTCTGCCCGAAACGCTTACGCGGGCGGTGGCTCAAGCCAGGCGCTCCCGGGCCGCACGGGCCTGGGCACGGACCTGCTCCGGCGCCGTGCCGCCGATGTGGGAACGCGCCGCCACCGAGCCATCGAGGGTCAGGACCGCAAAGACGTCGTCGCCGATGGCCGCGGAGAACTGCCGCAGCTCCTCGAGGCTGAGCTCGGCCAGGTCGCGGTCGGCCTCCGTGGCGTAGCGCACGGCACGGCCGACCACCTCGTGGGCGTCGCGGAAAGCCAGCCCCTGGCGAACCAGGTAATCGGCCAGATCGGTGGCGGTGGCGAAACCGGCCCGGGCCGCCTCGCGGCAGCGTTCGCGGTTGACGGTCAGCGCCGGGACCATATCGGCGAAGGCGGTGAGCGCATCACGGGCCGTATCCACGGCATCGAACAGCGGCTCCTTGTCCTCCTGGTTGTCCCGGTTGTAGGCCAGCGGCTGGCCCTTCATCAGGGTCAGCAGCTGAACCAGGCTGCCCTGGGCCCGGGCGGCCTTGCCGCGCACCAGCTCCGCCACGTCGGGGTTCTTCTTCTGCGGCATGATCGACGAACCGGTGCAGAAGCGATCCGGCAAGTCGATGAAGCCAAACTGCTGCGACGTCCACAGCACCAGCTCCTCGGCCATGCGCGAGAGGTGCACGAGGACCAGGCTGGCGTCGGCACAGAACTCGATGGCGAAGTCGCGGTCACTGACCGAGTCCAGGGAGTTGCGCGTCGGCCCATCAAAGCCCAGCTCGCGGGCGGTCGCCTCGCGGTCGATGGGGAACGAAGTCCCGGCCAGCGCCGCGGCGCCCAGGGGGCACTGGTTGAGCCGGCGACGGCAGTCGGCCAGCCGGTCGCGATCGCGCTCGAGCATCTCGTACCAGGCCAGCATGTGGTGGCCGAAGGTCACCGGCTGGGCCACCTGCAGGTGGGTGAAGCCGGGCATGATGGTGTCGGCCTCGCGCTCGGCCAGATCGACCAGGCCGTTCTGGAAGCGGGCAAGCTCGGCGCGGATGGTGTCGATGGCCTCGCGCAGGAAGAGACGCACGTCGGTGGCGATCTGGTCGTTGCGCGAGCGGCCGGTATGGAGCTTCTTGCCGGCCTCGCCGATGCGCTGGGTCAACCGGTGCTCGATGTTCATGTGGACATCCTCGAGCTGCGGCGACCAGGGGAAGCGCTCCTCGACCACCTCCTGGCGGATCTCGGCCAGGCCCTGGAGGATGGCGTCGCGCTCGGCCTCGGTCAGCACACCGCGCTCGGCAAGCATGCGGGCGTGCGCCTCGGAGCCCTGGATGTCGTGCAGGGCGAGGCGGGCATCGAACTGCACCGAGGCCGAGAAGCGCTCGACGAATGCGTCGGTCGCCTCAGTGAAACGGCCGGTCCACAGCTGCTGGCCGGGGGCTGCGTCTTTCTGGCTCATAGCGGGTGCTCACGATCGCTTTTCAGTGGGCGGAAAGGGTCTCAAGCCGGTCGTCCCGCCCGGCGGGGGCGCCGGCGCGGCCGTCATTGTAGTGCCGAGCGGCCGTCGCGCGCGCCCCCTGCGGCGTCACTATCGGCGACAACAGGTTGAAACCGGGGCGGCATTGCGACGACACTTTAGCGTGTTTTTCTCCGAGTCTAACCAGTCAGGATGGACCGTAATGGCCGCTGAATCCCTGCGAATCGCCACCCGCCGTTCCCAGCTTGCCATGTGGCAGGCCGAGCACATCGCCGCCGAACTGCAGCGCCTGCACCCCGGCCTGGAGGTGGAGCTGGTCCCCATGTCCACCCGCGGCGACGAGATCCTCGATCAGCCGCTGGCGCGCATTGGCGGCAAGGGCTTGTTCATGAAGGAACTCGAGGACGGCATGCTGCGCGGCGACGCCGATCTGGCCGTGCACTCGATGAAGGACATCCCCTGGCGCCTGCCCGACGGCTTCGCCCTGGCCGCCGTCTCGGACCGGGCCGATCCGCGGGACGCCTTCGTCTCCAACCACTACACGGACCTGGATGAGCTCCCCCACGGCGCCCGGGTCGGTACGGCGAGCCTGCGCCGTCAATGCCAGATCATGGACCGCCGGCCCGACCTGCACATCGAGGTCCTGCGCGGCAACGTCCAGACCCGGCTGCGCAAGCTCGACGATGGCGTTTACGACGCCATCATCCTGGCCGCCTCCGGGCTCGACCGCCTGGAGCTGACGCACCGCATCGCCGGGCGCCTGACGCCGGAACAGAGCCTGCCTGCGGTGGGCCAGGGTGCGCTCGGCATCGAATGCCGGGAGGGCGACGAGCGGGTCATGAAGCTCGTGGAGGGTCTCAACCACGAGCCCACCCGCATCCGCATCAGCGCCGAGCGGGGCATGAATGCCCGGCTCGAGGGCAGCTGCCAGGTTCCCATCGGCGGCTACGCCGAGCTCGACGGCGACGAGGTCCACCTGCGCGGTCTGGTGGGCGCCGTTGACGGCAGCGAAGTCATCCGGGGCGAGATCCGCGGCCCCGCCGCCGATGCCGAGAACCTGGGCCGCCAGCTGGGCGACGACCTACTCGCCCGCGGGGCCGACCGCATCCTCAAGGCCCTCGCCGAGCAGCCATGACGGGGCCCCTGGACGGCACCGGCGTCGTCGTCAGCCGACCCGCCCACCAGGCGGAGGGTCTCGCTCACGCCCTGGAGGAGGCCGGCGCCGAGGTGTGGCGGTTTCCCACCCTGGAGATCGCCGCCGAGCCGGACGACGCGGCACGGCAGGAGGCAGCCCGGCAGGCCGCCGGCGCCGACTGGCTGATCTTCGTCAGTCAGAACGCCGTCGACCACGGGCTGCCACGCATCCGCGCCGCCGGTGGCCCCGCCGCCCACGCCCGCTGCGCCACCGTCGGCCGGGGCACCGCCGAGGCACTTCGTCGCAACGGCATCGAGGAGGTGCTCTACCCCCGCCATGGCGCCACGAGCGAGGATCTGCTGGAGGAAACGGAACTTGGCAGCATCAGCTCGGGGCGTGTCATGATAGTCCGCGGAGTCGGAGGGCGGCCGCACTTGGCCGAGACACTCCGCGACTGTGGCGCCGAGGTGGGTTTTCTGGAAGTCTATCGACGCATCCGGCCGTCGGCCGACCCCACCCCGCTGCTCGCGGCCGCCGAGGCCGACCGCGTTCAGGTCGTCATCGCCACCAGCGGCGAGGTTCTGGAGAACTTCCTGGAGCTCGTCGGGGACCGTGGCCGACGGTGGCTCGCCCGGGCTGCGGTGGTCGTCATCGGCGACCGGGTGGCGGTCATGGCGAGCCCCCACGCCGGACATGTCGAGATCGCGGCAACCGCGGCGGAAGAAGAGCTCACGGCGGCCACCGCACGCGCCGCCAGGGCCGTGGCAGAGATCAGGAGTAGGCGAAGATGAGCAACCCCAACCGTCCGGAGGACCGGAATCGCCCGGAGGATCCGAACCGCGGCGCGCAGAGTTCCTCCGAATCGCGCAGCGGTGATAGCCCGCGTCGCGGCGATGCCCGCCCAGGGCAGCCCGCCCCCCAGCCCGGCGCTGCCACCGGCAGCGGCAGCCAGGAGAGCGCCGGCGGTGGCCAGAGCGATACCCGGCCCGGTGAACAGCCGGGCGAGGCGGGCAGCAGCAGCGACGCCACCGGCCAGGAACGTTCCAGCAGCGCCGCCGCGAGCACCCAATCGAGCCAGGAGCAAGCCTCCGGCGGCGACGACAAGGAAGGCAAGGAGGACCACAAGGGTAAGGAGCAGGACAGCGGCAAGTCCGGCTCCGGAAGTGGCGGCGGCAGCGACGGAGGCGGTGGCAGTCGGCTGAGTTCCACCCCCGAACCGCGCAGCCGTTTCACCCTGTGGTTCGTCATCGTTCTGCTCGGCGGCGGCACCGTTGCTGCGGGCGTCTACGGTTATCAGCTCTACGAGGAACTGCAGGCCGCTCAGCAAGAGCTCGACGAGCGCGTCGCCGCCCAGGAGGAGCGCGATGCCGAGCTCGACGAGACCCTTGAGAAGGCACGCGAGCAGGCCGAGGCCGCCGCCCGCCTGGAAGAGTACCTGGAGGACTTCGACGCCCTCGCCGCGGACGTCGAGGCAGCCAAGCAGGCTAGCGACGATACCGCCGATAGCCTGGCGTCACTGGAGTCCCGCGTGGACGATCTGGCCGCCCGGTTCGATGAGCTGGGCGATGCGGAGGGCGTCGGCGAGGCCGCGCTGGGGGATCTGGACGCGCGACTGACCGAGCGCATGGACGAGATCGAGTCCCGCCTTGAAGAGCGGGTCGAGGAACTTGCTGCGGCGCAGGAGGGGCTCGACGAGGACATGGAGCGCCTCGGGGCGCGCAGCGAGCAGGAAGAGGAAGGCTGGCTGAAGGCCGAGGCCGGCTACCTGGCGCAGATTGCCATCCACCGGGTCCGCCACCACCACGACGTGGATTCCGCCTTGGCCGCCCTGCGGGGCGCCGACGGCCTCCTGGCCGAACTCGGCGGCGAGAGCATCCCGGAGCGCCAAGCCATCCGCGAGGCCATCGACGCCCTGCTCGACTACTCCGGCCCGGATATTGGCGGCATCCGCGAGCGCATCACTGCGCGCATGGACGAGATCAATGACCTTGCCCTCACCGGCGATCCGGGCGAGGGCGTGGCCCCGGATCTGCCGGAGCTCGACGAAGCCGAGGAGGGCTGGCGGGGCGCTCTGAGTCGGGCCTGGAGCCGCCTGCGCGAGGGACTCGGTGAGCTGGTCCGGGTGCAACACGAGGAGGAGCTGGAAGAACTCCTCACCCCGGAGCAGCAGTACTTCCTGCGCGAGGGGCTGCGTCTGCAGCTGGAGAGCGTCCTGCTGGCACTGCACAGCGGCGACCAAGAGAGCTATCGCGCCGGGCTGGAGCGGGCCGCCGGGTGGCTGGAACGCCGCTTCGACACCGACGACGAGCGCGTCGCCGAGGCCAGAGACGACCTACTGGACTTGGCCGACGAGCCGATCCGGCACGACCTGCCGGATATCGAACCCCTCCTTGAACCAGTGAAGCCGTTCTGACATGCGCCGCCTGTTCATCTACCTACTGATCCTGGCCGGTGCCGTACTTACGGCGCTGTACTTCAACCAGCAGGAGGGCTACGTGATGCTCTCCGTGGGGCCTTGGCGGCTGGAGATGAGCTTGCTCTTCTCCGCCGTGGTCCTGGGGCTCTTGGTCCTCCTGCTCTACCTGGCCCTGGCCGCCCTTGGGCGGCTGTGGAGCATGCCGCGCCGGCTGCGTAGCTGGCAGGGCCAGCGGCGGCAGGAGTCGGCCCGCACAGAACTCACCTCCGGGCTGCTGCGCTTTGCCGAGGGTGACTACGACACCGCCGAAAAGCAGCTGGTGCACAGCGCCCGGCGCAGCGAGGCGCCCCTGGTGAACTACCTGACCGCGGCGATCGCCGCCCAGCGCCGGGGCGCCCGCGAGGTGCGGGACGGCTACCTGACCACGGCCGAGAAGAGCGGGCCCGACGCCAACCTGGCGGTCCGGCTGCTCCAGGCGCAGCTGCAGGCCGAATCGGGGCAGTGGGAAGAGGCTCAGGCGAGCGTGTCGGCCGTCCTCGATAAGGAGCCCAAGCATCGCCGGGCCCTGGAGCTGATGATCGGCTGCTGTCGCGCCCTGGGCGACTGGGAGCGGCTCGAGCCCCTGCTGCCGCGCATCGACCGCCAAGGCATCCTGCCCAAGAACGAACTCCTCGATCTCAACCGCTGGGTGGCCCGAGAGCGCCTGGCGCGGGCCTCCGGCGAGGACAAGCAGGCCCTGCAAGAGGCGTGGCAGGACCTGAGCCGGGGCCTGCGCAAGGATCCCGAGGTGCTCTGCGCCTACGTGGACGGGCTGATCACCCTCGGGGAGGTACAGAGCGCCGAGGAGCTCATCCAGAAGCAGCTGCAGAAGGAGTGGAACCCCGAGCTGCTCGAGCGCTACGCTCGCCTGCCGGCCGACGACACCGCCACCTACGCGACGCGGCTGGAGAAGGCCGAGGGCTGGATCCAAGCCCACCGGGACGATCCGAAGACCCTCTACGCCGCGGGCATCCTGGCCCTGCAGGCCGAGCAGTGGGACCGGGCCCGGGACTACCTGCAGGCCGCCGTGGACCAGACGGCCCGGCCGGAGTACCTGCGCACCCTCGGTGCCCTGCAGGAGCATCTGGGGGACTACGACGGGGCCCGGGCCACCTATCGCCTGGCCATGGACCTCTCCGGCGCCGGCAGCGACGCCCTCCCTGGTCTGCCGGGGCCCGCCCCGGAGCGCCCGGCGGCGCCGGAGCTCGAGGAGGGCCGTTCGGACGCCCCCCCCGACTACGCCCCCGGCGACGACACCGAGGGGCGACCCCGCAACGACTGACACCCACGCTGCGGGCGACCGGCGGGCAAACGAGAGGCCCCGGGCCACTTAGAGTGGCCCGGGGCCTTTTTCGTACCCCCTTCTGCCGCCGCCCCGGCGCTACGTCTGCTTCCCGGCGTCCACAGCCTCGGTCATCTGCGCCTCGACCACCGACAGGGCGGTGAGGTTGACGATGGCCCGGACCGTCGAGGACGGCGTTAGCAGGTGGGCCGGCTTGGCGGTCCCGAGCAGGATCGGCCCCACCGAGACACTGTCGGTGGTCGCCTTGAGCAGATTGAAGGAGATGTTGGCGGCGTCCAGCCCGGGCATGATCAGCAGGTTCGCTTCGCCCTCCAGCTGCGCATCGGGGAAGATGCGCCGCCGCACCTCCTCGGAGATCGCCGCATCGCCGTGCATCTCGCCCTCGACCTCGAGGGCCGGGTCCCGATCCTGGATCAGCTCCAGGGCGTGGCGCATCTTTTCCGCCGATGGCTGCGACGAGGTCCCGAAGTTCGAGTGCGAGAGCAGGGCCACCTTCGGCGTGGTTCCGAAACGGCGCACCTCATCGGCGGCCAGCAGGGTCATCTCGGCAATCTCGTGGGGGTTGGGATCCTGGTTGACGTAGGTGTCCGCCAGGAAGAAAGTCCCCTTGGGCATGATCAGCACGTTCATGGCCGCCAGGTTCCGCACCCCACGGCGTCGACCGATAACGTCCTGGATATGCTGCATCTGCCGCTGGTAGCGCCCCTCGATACCGCCGACCAGGGCATCTGCATCGCCCAAGTGGACCATCAGCGCACCGATGACGGTATTGCGCGTGCGCACCACGGTCCGTGCCCGCGCCGGGGTCACACCGCGGCGGGCCATCAGGTGGTAGTACGCCTGCCAGTAGTCGCGGTAGCGCGGGTCGCCCTCCGGGTCGACCAGCTCGAAGTCCTCGTCGATCTGCACGCGCAGGCCGAGCTGACGCAGCCGCTTCTCGACCACTCGCCGCCGCCCGACCACGATGGGCCGCGCCAGATTCTCGTCCACGACCAGCTGCACGGCGCGCAGGATGCGCTCCTCCTCGCCGTCGGTGTAGACCACCCGCTTGGGCTGCTCGCGGGCGCGCTCGAAGATCGGCTTCATCACCAGGCCCGACTGGAACACGTACTGCTGCAGCTGCAGCCGATAGGCCTCGAAGTCGTTGATCGGCCGGCAGGCAACCCCGCTCTCCATGGCGGCGTGGGCCACTGCCGGCGCCACGCGGCTGATCAACCGGGGGTCGAACGGCTTGGGGATCAGGTAGTCGGCCCCGAAGCTCCAGGGCCGCCCCCCGTAGGCCGCCACCACTTCCTCGGAGGACTCCTCGGTGGCCAGGTCGGCGATGGCCTCCACCGCGGCGATCTTCATCGCCTCGTTGATGGCGCTGGCGCCCACGTCCAGCGCCCCACGGAAGATGAATGGGAAGCACAGGACGTTGTTCACCTGGTTCGGATAATCCGAGCGGCCGGTGGCGAGCACCGCATCGGGACGGGCCTCCCGCGCCTCCTCGGGGAGGATCTCGGGGACCGGATTGGCCAGCGCCATGATGATCGGCCGATCGGCCATCAGATTGACCATCTCGGCGTTGAGCACCCCCGGTGCCGACAGGCCCAGGAAGATATCCGCACCCTCGATCACTTCACGCAGGCTCCGCGCGGCCGTCTCCCGGGCGTAGCCCTCCTTGCGCGGATCCATGTACTCCTTGCGCCCCTTATAGACCACGCCCTTTCGATCGGTGACGGTGATCTGCTCCCTAGGCAGGCCCATGGCCACCAGCAGGTCGAGGCAGGCGATAGCCGCCGCCCCGGCACCGGAGCAGACCAGGGTGACGTCCTCCAGGCGCTTACCCACCACGCGCAGGCCGTTGCGGATGGCCGCGGCGGTGATGATGGCGGTGCCGTGTTGATCGTCGTGGAAGACCGGGATGTTCATCCGGCGCTTGAGGGCCTCCTCGATCTCGAAGCACTCCGGCGCCTTGATGTCCTCCAGGTTGATGCCCCCGAAGGTCGGCTCCAGGGCGGAGACGATGTCGACGAAGCGCTCGGCGTCCGGCTCGTCGACCTCGATATCGAAGACATCGATGCCGGCGAACTTCTTGAACAGGACGCCCTTGCCCTCCATCACCGGCTTCGACGCCAGCGGACCGATGTTGCCCAGTCCGAGGACGGCGGAGCCGTTGGTGATCACCGCCACCAGGTTGCCCCGGGTGGTCATGGCGGCCGCCTCGCGGGGATCGTTGACAATGGCTTCGCAGGCCGAGGCCACGCCGGGCGAGTAGGCCAGGGCGAGGTCACGCTGGTTAGCCAGCGGTTTGCTGGGGATGACCTCGATCTTGCCAGGGGTTGGCTGTCGGTGGTATTCGAGGGCGGCTTCTTTGAAGTCGTCGGACATATAAATTCCCTTGGGGTGTTGAATCAGCCCAGTATAGGGTGAGCTTGATGCTTGCTTCCAGGGTGGCCGGGCCTACCGGGCCGGGTAGGTCCGCGCCAGGAAACGCTCCACGGCAGCCGCGAAGGCCTCGGGCTGCTCGGCGTGCAGCCAGTGACCAGCGCCCTCCAGGGCCTCGAACTCGGCCGCCGGAAAATACCCGGCCGCGGCATCCCGGTGCCGGACCGGGTCGAAGTAGTCAGAGGCCGTTCCATAGAGGAACAGTGCCGGGCCGTCATAAGTACCCGCCAGATCCGGAAAACCCTGGATATCCGGCACCGCCTCGGCGAGGAGCTGCAACGGGATACGCCACTGGTAACCACCCCCGGCGGCAGGGACCAGGTTGGTCAGCAGGAACTGGCGGACCGCCGGCGACGTGATCTCGGCCGCCAGGGCGGCATCCACCTCGCGCCGACTGGCGGCCCCGGCCACATCGACCCGTTGCAGGGCGGCGATCACGGTGGCGTGCTCGTGCCGGTAGGCCACCGGAGCGATGTCTGCGGCGACCACCGCCGCCACCGGCCGAGGCCGGGTCAGGGCGAGGGTCATGGCCACCTTGCCGCCCATGGAGTGGCCCAGCACGGCCACCCGCTCAACACCCTCGCGATCGAGCAGCGCCTCCACATCGGCGGCCAGTGCCGGGTATTCCATGCCCGGCCGATGCGGTGACCGGCCGTGGTTGCGCAGATCCGGGGTCAACACCCGGTAGTCAGCGGCGAAGCGGCGGGTGAAGCGGTTGAGGTTGCCGCCACTGCCGTAGAGGCCGTGGAGCAGGAGCAGCGGCGCCCCCGCACCGCGGGTGGTCAGGGAGAGTTGCACCGGTTCGCGCATAGGACCTCGTATGATTCAGGACTCGGGGAGACGGCGGGCATCGCCCACCTGGACCAGCGCCTTGAGCTCCTGGACGGCCACGGCCAGGACGGCGCCGCCCGGCGCCGCGCTCTGCTGCACCTCGGCCAGCACGGTCTGCAGGCGCTCCAACGCCACGCGCCGCTCGCCCAGGAAACCGTCGACGGCCGCCGGATCGGCGCCGCGGGTCGCCACCAGCTGCGCCGTCAGGCCGCGCAACTGGAGATCGTAATCCGCCACCAGCCCCTCGCGGAAGCGCACCTGCCAACCGTCATGGGCCTCGAGCCGCTCCAACCGCCGACGCAGACCCGCCAGGCCGAGGCCCTCGACCAGACGGAAGTGGCTGGCTGCGATGGCCAGGATGTCGGCCCCGGTGGATTCTGCCACCTTCACCCAGTCCAGCGCCGGGTAGAGCTCGGGCAGGGTCGCCATCCGCCGCGCCAGCCCCGGCGGCAGGCCGGCCTGCTCGAGCCGCTTTCCCTCGGCCGCCAGAGCCTCCGCCCGAGCGGCGGGCAGCAGATCGCTGAGGTGCTCGTTGAGCCGCTGCAGGCTCGGCCGCACGCGAGATACCGCAGCCGCGGCGCCGCCCTCGGCGTCCCCGAGCCCGGCACCGAGGTTGCGCAGCAGCCACAGCGTCGCGTGCTCGTGGAGTTCTCGCACCCCCTGGAGCAGGCCGGTGACCACGCCGTGGTCCACCTCGCTCGCCCGCGCCTCGACACCCTCCCAGGCGGCGTCGAGCGCGAACATCGCCTCGGCCACGAACCACGCCCGCACCACCTCCGCCACCTCGCAGCCCGAGCGCGCGGCCAGCCGCGCGCAGAAGGTCTCGCCCATGCGGTTGACCACCCGGTTGGCGGCGGCGGTGGCCACCAGTTCCCGGCGCAGACGGTGGCCGCGGACGCGCTCGGCGTAACGCTCGCCGAGCGCCGGCGGGAAGTAGTCGAACAGCAACGGCTCCATGAACGCCTCACCGGGCAGCGCCGAGGCGCGCAGTTCGCGCTGGACGACGATCTTGGCGTAGGCCAGTAGTACCGCCAGTTCGGGCCGCAGCAGCCCCAACTCCCGCGCGGCCCGCTCGGCCAGTGCCTCATCGTCGGGCAGCCCCTCGAGGGTCCGATCGAGAACGCCGTCACGCTCGAGCCGGCGCATCAGCTCGGCGTGCTCATCGAGCCGCGCCGTGGCCTCGGCTTCGGCCAGGCTCAGGGCGCCGGCCTGGGCGCGGCAGGTCTCGAGGACCCGTTCCGCCACCTCCTCGGTCATTTCCGCCAGAAGCGCATCACGGTGACGGCCGGTGAGTTCGCCGTCGTCGCGGGCTTCGTTAAGCAGGATTTTGATATTGACCTCGTGGTCGGAGCAGGCCACACCGCCGACGTTGTCGATGGCGTCGGTGTTGATCCGGCCGCCGGCGGCGGCGTACTCCACCCGCGCCGCCTGGGTGAAGCCCAGGTTGCCGCCCTCGCCCACCACGCGGCAGCGCAGCTGACGCGCGTCGATTCGCACTCCGTCGGTGGCCTTGTCGCCGACCTCGGTGTGGCTCTGCTCCCGGGCCTTGACGTAGGTACCGATGCCGCCGTTCCAGAGCAGATCCACCGGGGCGCGCAGCACAGCCTGGATGAGCTGGTCCGGGGTCAGCTCAGCGGTCTCAATGCCGAGCGCCCGGCACGCCTCGGAGGAGAGCGAGACGGACTTGGCACTGCGCGGATAGACGCCGCCGCCGGCGGAGATCCGCGCCGGATCGTAGTCCGCCCAGCTAGAACCCTCCAGAGCGAACAGCCGCTGACGCTCAGCGTAGGCAAGCGCCGCGTCCGGCTGCGGGTCGATGAAGACGTGCCGGTGGTCGAAGGCGGCCACCAGGCGGATCTGCTCGGAGCAGAGCATGCCGTTGCCGAAGACATCGCCGGACATGTCGCCGATGCCGACTACTGTCAGAGGCTCGCGCTGGACATCGCGACCAAGCTCGCGGAAGTGCCGCCGCACCGACTCCCAGGCACCGCGCGCGGTGATGCCCATCGCCTTGTGGTCGTAACCGGCCGAGCCACCCGAGGCGAAGGCATCGTCCAACCAGAAGCCGTGGGCCGCCGAAACGCTGTTGGCCAGATCCGAGAAGCTAGCCGTACCCTTGTCCGCCGCGACCACTAGATAGGGGTCGTCACCGTCGTGGCGGAGCACCCCTTCCGGCGGCACCACCCGGCCATCGCGGAGGTTGTCGGTAACCTGGAGCAGCGCCTCGATGTAGGACCGGTAGGCGTCGCGGACCGCTTCACGCTGCGCCGCCCCGGCGCCGGGCAAATCCTTGACCACGAAACCGCCCTTGGCCCCGACCGGCACGATAGCGGCGTTTTTGACCATCTGCGCTTTCATCAGCCCGAGCACCTCACTGCGGAAATCCTCGCGCCGCGTCGACCAGCGCAGCCCGCCGCGGGCCACCTCGCCGCCGCGCAGGTGAACCCCCTCGAAGGCCGGGGCATAGACGAAGATCTCCGCCCACGGCACCGGCCGCGGCAGGTCGGGGATACTGGCCGGATGCAGCTTGAGGGCCAGCGGTGCCCCTGTCGCGGCGGTGTAGTGGTTGGTGCGGGCGGTGGCCTCCAGCGCCGCCAGCAGCTGGCGCAGGATCCGATCCTGATCCAGGCTGGCCACCCCCTGCAGCGCCTCGCGGATGGCCGCCGCCTCGCCGGCGACCCGCTCGGCGTCGGCGCGTCCGGGGTCGAAGCGGGCGTGGAAAAGGGCCACCAGCAGCGCGGCGATGCGCGGATGCGCCGCCAGGGTCTCGGCCATGTAGGCCTGGGAGAAGGTGCTCCCGATCTGACGCAGATAGCGGGCATAGGCACGCAGCACAGCCACCTCGCGCCAGTCCAGGCCAGCGGCCAGGACCAGGCGATTGAAGCCGTCGCTCTCGGCCGCCTGTGACCAGACGGCGCCGAAGGCGTCGCGGAAACGCTCGCCCACCGCCTGGGGGTCGCACCCCCCCACCCCCTGCCAGCACAGACCGAAATCGTGAATCCAGCAGACCGGAGCACCGGTGGCGGCGACCTCGAAGGGTTGCTCGTCCACCACCCGCAGGCCCATGTCCTCGAACACCGGCAGCGCGTCGGAAAGGCTGGCCGGGCGTGCCCCGTGGAAGAGTTTGAAGCGCAGCGCCCCAGCACCGGCCTCCACGGGCCGGTAGAGGACCATCTGCGGGCCCGCGCCGCGGTTCACGCGCTCGATCCGCTCTACGTCCTGGGCCGCCACCCGGGCGGGCACCCCCTCCTGGTAGGCCACCGGGAAGGCGTCGGCGTAGCACTGCGCCAGGCGACTGCCCTGTTCCTCGCCGAGCCGCTCGTGCAGAGCCTCCTGCAGGCTGTCGGCCCACGAGCGCACGGCCTCGGCCAGACGCCCCTCGAGAGCGCACAGGTCGACATCGGGCACGCCGCGCCCGGGCAGGGGCAGGATGAAGCGGATGCGCGCCAGGAGCGACTCGCCGATCTGGACGCTGAAATCGCTCTCGGGCGCCCCCAGGGCCTGCTCGAGGCGGGCCTGGATGCGCCGCCGATTGGCCGTGTCGTAGCGCTCCCGCGGGACGTAGACCAGGCAGGAGGCGAAGCGCTGCCAGGGATCGTAGCGCACCAGCAGGCGCACCCGCGGGCGCTCGCGCAGGTGGAGCACGGCGCGAGCGATGCGCTCGAGTTCGTCAACCTCGATCTGGAAGAGCTCGTCCCGCGGGTAGGTCTCAAGGATGTTGAGCAGCGCCTTACCGGCGTGACTCTCGGCCGGGTAACCGGCGCGCTGAAGGACCGTGACCACCTTGCGGCGCAGCAGCGGAATCTCCTGAGCGCTGCGGTAGTAGGCCGCCGAGGTGTAGAGACCCAGGAAACGGTGCTCGCCCACCACCCGCCCCTGCGCATCGAAACGTTTGACCCCGAGGTAGTCCATGGGGCCGGGACGGTGCACCGGCGAGCGGGCGTTGGTCTGGGTCAGGATCAGCGGCTCGGGCTCCAGTGCGCGCTCCTGCACCTCCGGGGCCAGAGCGGCAAAGCGCAGCGAGGGGGTCGCCGGCGCGTGACGCAGGATGCCGCAGGCCCGGTCCGGCTCCGGCACCAGGCAGAGGCCGTCGTCGGCCTGCTCGAGGCGGTAGGCCCGGTAGCCGATGAAGGTGAAATGGTGCTCGGCCGCCCAACGCAGAAAGGCGTCCACCTCGGCCCGGTCTGCGGCGGCGAGCCCGGGTGGCGGACACTCCTGGAGCTCGTCGGCGGCAGCCAGGAGCTGGCTGCGCATCGCGCGCCAGTCGTCGACAACGGTGGCGACGTCGTCGAGGACGGCCTGCAGTCGCCGATGCAGGGCATCAAGCTCCTCGGGGGCGGTGCGCCGATCCACCTCGAAGTGCATGAACGCGGTCAGGGGGGCATCCGCGTCGTCCACCGCCGCGACGCCCTCGCCCCCTTCCTGGCGGCGCACGGCGAGCACCGGGTGGAACAAACGGTGGATGGCGAGCCCCTGCTGCTGCAGGGCCATGGTCACCGAATCGATCAGGAAGGCACGGTCGTCGACGACCAGGTCGACGACGGTGTGACGGCTCTCCCAGCCGTGCTGCTCCGGGTCCGGGTTGTAGACGCGAATCGCCGCCTGGCCTGGCGGCCGGCGCCCGGCCAGGCGCCAGTGGGCGACGGCGGCGCCGAGGAGGTCCTCGGGATCCCGATCCTCGAGATCCTCGGCCGCGACCCGGGCGTAATAGCGCGTCACGAAACGCGCCAGATCGTCCGCCTGTTGTCGGGGCCAGCGCCTGCCGATCCGCTCGCCCAGGCGTCGACGCGGATCGTCGCTGCCGCCGCAACCCCGCTCACCAGCACCGCTCATCACCTGCCCCTCTGTCCGCCAGCCCCCCACCCCGCGGGGCGCGCCACTCCACTGTAGTGGCTCGGGGGGCACCGCGGCCAGGGAGGCGGCCGCTACACCTTGACCTGGGCAGCGGCCGCCTCGAGGGCGCGGCACAGGGGCCCGGGCAACCGGTGGCGGGGCTCGTAGCTCTCCAGCAGGTTCTTCACCGACAGGCCCAGGGCAACATCGCCCTCGACGCTAAGCCGCCGGCGGAAGAAGAGCATGTCCGGGTCGGCAGCGCCGCCGGCCAGCGCCAGGAACGCGGCGGCATCTCCACGGATGGTGACATCCGCCCCAGCGGGCTCGGCCGTGGCCAGTCGTCCATCGCGGAGGGTGAAGCCGTAGGCCAGCCGGGCGTCGGTGACCTCCAACGCCAGCGTCCGGTCGACGAGGATCTCCAGCTCGCCGTCGGCCAGCGCGTCCGCCAGCACCTGCTGCAGAACCGCCGGCACCACGGCGGCATTGACCGGCCCGGGCACGAAGCGTAGCGGTGCCAGTAGCAGCGGCAGGGCCTGATCGAGCTGCGGTCTCTTCATCGGTCTGCCTCCGCCATCCCCGGCTCGGGGGCCTTGCGGGTGTGTCCGGCCTCGCCCCACCAGTAGCCGTCGCACTGCTGCCCCGGCTCCGGCTCGTGCAGCGTCGCCGGCTCGCCGGCGATCGCGGACCGGAAAGCGGCCACCACCTGGTCCATGGCACCGGGGCGTGGTGAAAGGCGCACCGCGCTCACGCCCATCTGCTGCATGTCCGGGATGGCCGGGAGCAGATTGGCGCAGCCCCAGGACTGGGTCTGGATACCGTTGATGACCAGAAACGGCTCCCCGGCCCGGGTGGTCACCGGCAACCCCTCGGGGTGGTGACCGCAGACAAAGCCGCAGTCGTCCTTGGGGCGGTCGTAGTGCCGGGCCGAGAAACACCGGGCCGAGAAGGCCAGCGGCTGGCGGCCGTAGGCGAAGACCTCGGTCTCCATGGCTTCGCCGCCGAGTTCGGTGAGTTCGCGGAGCACCCCGCGCAGGGAGTCACCGGGCAACTCCATGGGCGGCACCCAGCGCACCGCGCCGGCGCGCTGCATGGCACGCAGGGCGCGACCGCTGTAGAGGTTGAGGGTCGGCCCGGCGACAAAGGGGAGGCCGCGGCGCTCCAGTTCGCTGACCGCGGTGAAGTCGTTGGCTTCGACCCGCAGCTCGCCGTTATCGCACAGCCGACGTACCACCGACGCCTCGGAGCGCGCCTCGACGAGGCTCAGGGTGGAGAGCACCACCTCGTGGCCCTCCTCGGCCAGCTCGCGGCCGAGACCGATCCACTCCTCGGGACGCAGCTCGCGGCGGCGGCCGCAGACTGTCTCACCCAGGTAGAAGGTATCGACCCGCCCGCGCAACCCGTCGTAGAACCGGCGGATATCGGCCGCCGGCCAGTGGTAGAGAATCGGCCCGATCGCGATCTTCATCGGCTTGCCCTCTCGCCGGTCACTGCCAGTTGCGCTCGTAGGGGCCGAGGGTGGTGGTGGCCCCCTCGGAGAACTCGCGCAGGGCCGCCACCTGCGCCGGGTCCGGGGTGTAGTCGCCCTCGGCTTCGGGGATGCGGTCGATGAGCTGTCGCCAGATGCGGGTCACCTTACCCACGTAGGCCGGGCTGCGCTGGCGTCCCTCGATCTTGACCGCGTGGATGCCGGCGCGCTTGAGCCGCGGCAACAGCTCGGCGGTCTCCAGGCTGGTGGGCGACTCGAAGGCGTGCTCCAAGGCCCCCTCGACGTCATAGCGCCCCTTGCAGATGGTCGGATAGCCCGCCGGCTCGTCGGGCGCGAAGCGGTCGATGAGCAGCCCACCGAGCCGCGCCTCGCGGCCCTGGGGGGTCTCCTGCCACTGCACGGCCCACGCCGGCGAGCACGCCCCCACGGTATTGGGCGATTCGCCGGTGGCGTAAGAGGAAAGCAGGCAGCGCCCTTCGGCCATGACGCACAGCGAGCCGAAGCCGAAGACCTCGAGCTCGACGTCGGTATCACCGGCCAGGGCCTCGACCTGCTGGATGGAAAGCACGCGCGGCAGCACGGCGCGGCTGACCCCGTAGCAGCGCTTGTAGAAGTCGAGGGCCTCGGGGGTGGTCGCCGAGGCCTGGACGGAGAGGTGCAGGCCCAGATCCGGCCACTGTTCAGCGGTGTACTCGAGCAGGCCCAGATCGGCGACGATGACGGCGTCGGCGCCGATGCGGGCGGCCTCGTCGATGGAGCGCTGCCATTGCGCCCATCCACCGGCCTGGACGTAGGAGTTGACGGCGACGAGGACGCGCACGCCCCGCTGATGGGCGTACTCGACGCCCCGTGCGGCCTGCTCCGGGGTAAAGTTGAGCCCCGGGAAGTGGCGTGCGTTGGTCGCATCCCGGAAGCCGATGTAGACCGTGTCGGCCCCGTTGTCCACGGCGGCGCGCAGGGCGGTCAGGTTACCGGCCGGGCAGAGCAGTTCCATGGGTTCCTCCGTCGCTCACCGACTAACCGATGCATTCTAACCGATCGCCGGCCTGAGCGAAGCCTGCCGCTACGCCTGAATGGCGCCGAGCCG